>JANYDG010000072.1 GCA_025359885.1 Acidobacteriota bacterium | reverse complement strand
GAAGCCGTCGGTCTTTTGCCCCTCGATACGCAGTGTGAGGTCGGCGCTGCCGGGGACGACCATGGGGCGGAGGGTGAGCAGATGGGGGCAGATGGGCGTGATGACGAGGGCATCGACGCCGGGGACGAGGATGGGTCCGTTGGCGGCAAGTGTGTAGGCGGTGGAGCCGGTGGGGGTGGCGACGATGACGCCGTCGGCGCGAAAGCGGGCGGCGAGCATGGCATCGAGCTCGACGGCGAACTCACCCATGCGGGCGATGGAGCTTTTTGAGAGGACGATGTCATTGACGGCTTCGAAGCTGTTGATGAGCTCGCCGTCGCGCCAGAGGTCGGCGTGGAGCATGGTGCGGGCGTCGATGGTGCAGCAGTTGGCACACCAGCCATCGAGGGTGGGATAGAGGCTGGACAGACGGACTTCGGTGAGGAAGCCGAGCGAGCCGAGGTTGACGCTGAGGATAGGTGTGTTGGTGCGGGCAAAGATGCGGCCTACGGCGAGCAGGGTTCCGTCTCCGCCGAGCACGATGACCAGGCTGGGATTGACGGCGGGGAGGTCGGGGCGGTCGCGAACTTCGATGCCCCCGGCGAGGAAACCGGATGCGCCGTGGGCGGCCACGGTGGATCCGACGATGTAGGAGGCGCTTTCGCGGTCGAGAACGGGTTCGAGATCGTGTTTGCGCAGCCATTCGACGAGCTCTGGCATGAGGCGGATGAGCTCATCTTTCAGCGGCTTGGAGACAATGGCGACTCGGTTCATTCGGGCTTCAGTGTACTAGAGGGGATGGGGCTGACGCTTGCGGTTTTAGCTTGCAAGGCTGGGAAGGAAGGCGTGAAGGAGGAATTCTCGATTGCCTTCCATGCCGGTGATGGGGGAGTCGATGACTTCAATTTGGAGCGAGCCCAGGGAGCGGAGGCAGTCGGTGACGCGGTCGATGGCGAGTTGGTGGGCGAATTCGTCGCGGACGATGCCGCCTTTGCCGATGTGTTCGCGGCCCGCCTCGAACTGGGGTTTGACGAGGACGACGGCTTCGCTGAGGGTCGGTGCGGCGGCGAGGACGGCGGCGAGGACGAGGGTGGCGGAGATAAAGGAGACGTCCATGACAAGCAGGGCCAGGCTTGGGGCCTTTGAGGATTCGGGAAGGAGGGAGCCGGGGGCGAGGAGGCGAGCGTTGGTGCGCTCATAGAGGCGGATGCGCGGGGCGTCGCCGGTGCTGAGCATGCGCAAGCTCATGGCGATCTGGCCGTAGCCGGTATCAACACAGGAGACGTGACTGGCGCCGTGCTGGAGAAGGCAATCGGTGAAGCCTCCGGTTGAGGTGCCAATGTCCAGGCAGGCGCGGTCCCGGACGGGGACCGCCCAGTGGGCGAGGGCTGCTTCAAGCTTCAGGCCACCGCGGCTGACGTAGCGCTGGTCTTTGCCGTCAATGAGGCCGAGGATTCGGATTGGGACATCTTCGGGAAAGGCGACGCCAGGCTTGTCTATTTTTTGCTCGGCAACGAGTACTCTGCCTGCCAGGATGAGCGCACGCGCGCGTTCCCTACTGGGAACGAGTCCCTTCTTCACCATCAAACTGTCGATTCGGATTCTTGGAGTCGCTGTCATCCTTTTGACTCTATTATGCTTCTAATAAGGGGTGGGTGTTGCAGAGCCGCTCCCCTGAAGGTAGTCTTAAGTGTTTGAGTCATCCCCGAATCACGGAACATCAGAAGCCCGCAATCCAAACACCGCAATGCCTCGTACTTCAGACAGGCATGCAACGACGGTAGAAGAAACGGAAGTCAAGCAGATGGAAGATGCCGAGTTGCTTGAAGCAGTTGCCAGGCAGGACCAAAGTGCGATGGCAACGCTTTTTGATAAATATTCGCGGCTGGTCTACTCGATCGCGCTGCGAGTATTGCGTGAACCAGATCTCGCAGAGGATGTGATGCAGGAAGTCTTGCTCCAGGTCTGGAGGCAACCCGGTGGCTTCGTATCGCAGCGAGGCAGCCTGGGGGCTTGGCTGGCGGTAGTTGCGCGCAACCGATCGATTGACGTGATACGGCGACGGTCACATTTGACTCCTTTGGAAGACCTGGTTGTTCCTGAACCAAGAAATCTACAGCGGGCGGTGGAAGAGAATCATTTGATGGATCAGGTACGAGTCGCAGTTGATACCTTGCCAGGTGAACAGCAGGAGCCACTGCATTTAGCCTATTTTGAAGGCTTAACCCACACAGAAATTTCAGAGCGAACCGGCACACCGCTGGGAACGGTCAAGACGCGTATTCGAACGGCGTTGATTGCGGTGAGAAGGGCGCTGGAAGCATGACGATGCCAGAAGCATTTCACATCCCGGAAGAAGATTTAGTCCAGTATGCCTTGGGAACGCTCAAGGAAGGGCAACTAGGCAACTTGTCTGGCCACGTTTCGATGTGCAGCCGATGCCGCGGTGAGCTTGCGAAGGTTCAAGTCGAACTGGCTTGTTTCGCTACCGTGCAGCCCGTTTCCGAGCTCCCTGCAGGGGCTCGAGAGCGCTTTTTGAATCGATTGAACAGCAGCTCTGCTGAACAGAAACTCGTGAAAATGCGGAATCGGAGCCGCTTTTACATCGCTTCGAAGTCTTTTCAGCATTGGCTGGAAACACCTATGCCCCTGAAGATACTTTCTGGCACCTTGGCTGCTGCATTTTTATTGGCGGCAGTGGACGACGTCTCACACATTCACGAGCTGCGGGACCTGATGCCAGCCATGAATCGCATGGAGCGCGAAACTGCCGAGCTTACGGAGCTTAAAAGCTTTCTGCACGGAACAAACGCACAACAGGTGTCGCTTCATCAAACCGCAACAGCGACAAAGGCGCCCGAGGGCCATGCTCTTTATTCGGCGACTTCGGGAAAGCTGGTTTTTACGGTTTTGAATATGCCCGCTCCTCCAGCGGGGAAAGCATATGAACTGTGGGTGTTGCGCTCCAATGGAGGACCGCCGATACCTGCCGGGACCTTTACGCCAAATCTACAGGGGAATGCGGCAGTGATTTTTCCAGACATTCCATCGAATGTCCAGGCGAGCGGGTTTGGCGTCACAGTAGAAGATGCTGCTGGGTCACCGGTGCCAACCTCGGCCATTATCTTGAGCGGTCAGTAGGGAGCTTGGTTAGGTTATCCGGGCCGCGGACATGAGTTGCGGTGAGAACTTTACAGAGACTCATTGATTTAAAAGCAATAGGCCAGCTTCCCATGACCGGGATGCTGGCCCATTCTTTTTGCACAAACTTCTGATTAAGGAACCAGCTGGCTGGCGTCCTGGTATTTGCAATTGGCGATCGTAACTGTCACGCCAGCGTTGGAAAAATCTTCCGGTGGCAGAAAGCAGGGTTGACCGGCTCCGGGCATGCGGCTGATCAGATGCTGGTTGCTGGCCGCGGTATCGGGCGAATTGACGCGCAGATCGATGGGATTTCCCTGAACGAGAACGGTGGTGCCGATGATGTCCTGGTCGGTGCGAATGATGGTGACATAGGGAGTATCGGGGGACGCGACGTAGACTTTGCCGTAGAGCGAGTTGGCAATCGAAGCCACAGTGCGGGGGTGGCCTGTGACTGGAAGCGTTTTTTCAACGGTGTGGCTGATCATGTTGACCACCGTCACGGTGGAGTCTGACTGGTTTGCCACATAGGCGCGAGACCCGTCGGCCAGCACAGTGAGCGAGGCCGGATGGCTTCCGACGGGGATGGTAAACGTCTTGCCAAAGTTGGGTCCGTCGTTGCCGTATTCATCCAGGCTAACGTCGATGATGCTGATGCTGTTGCCGTCGTAGTTGGCTACGACCAACTGGCCAGTGCTGTTGCTGTACTCGGCATAGACGGGGCCAGCATGCACCTTGCCAGCGCTTGGGGTCAGGGGCAGGCTGGGATGGCAGGTGTAGGGCTGGCCGTTCTGGTTGATGCCCGGTGAGCAACTGTCGATTCCATTGTTCTGGCTGTTAATCACTGAGATGGAGTCGCTGCCCCGGTTGAGGACGAAAACGCGCCGGGTATCGGGGCTGCCGACGGCGTAGTCTGGGCAGACGCCGAGTTGGATGTGGGCAGACACGGTGTAGTTGGGCGAAGTTTCGATTGCATCGGCAATGCCCTTGGCAGTGACGGCATACGGATTGGTCGTACAGGCGACGCCGCCTTCTACTGACTTGGCGTCGAGATTTATCGGCGTCAGGTATGGAATTCCCTGGGTGATGGCGTAGTAGCGACTCGCACCGGTGACACCGACCATGGTCACCGGCGATTGGTCAACCGGCACGTATTGCTTGAAGGCGTCGGGCGAACCGGTTAGAACATCGACCTGGTTCGCATTGACATCGAGGGCATAGAGCCCAAAACTACCCGCAAACAAGGCTACGACCGGATCAATGCCGGTGAACGGGGTGAGCGTGCTGTAGGTAACCTGCTTGGCCTGGAGATTGGTAGACACGGGAATATTCGAAACGGTGCCATCTCCATTGAGCGTCCAGGCCTCAGAGCCACTGCCGTTGATGGCAAACGTCACGGGAGCTGGGCCGATAGGTGCCGACGCCATGATAGTATCCCCCGAGTAATCGACGACAGTGCCTACACCGGTAGCCGAGATTGTCGGCTTGGAGATGACGAACATGGTGCCGGAGGGCTGGGAGCCGGGTCCGGTGCCAACGATCGGGGTGGTCGTGGGACGGTAATTGCTGCCGCACCCGGCGAGGCCGGCGGCAATAGTCAGGGCGGCAGTCAAGGCTAGGGTGGTGCGTGCATTACGCTGCAAGGAACTAGGGTGCAGCGTGAGATATTGCGGGAAAAATTTGCTCATTCAGTCGGTGTCCTGCCTACTAGTTGATTGTAAATCACGGGGTTGCCTGTAAGGGTTGCAAGGAAGGGACCGCTGGTTGGACGTATCGGCTTTTCGTTCGCGAGCGGGCAATGCAAACGGGTGATGGTTGGTAGTCTGAATCTGGCAGCCGAATTGACGGTGCCCTGCGGGGTTTGCGCTGGATGGTAAGGACAGAGAAAAAGTCGCTGGCTTGGCAGTCGAAGGCGATTCTGCTGCTTGTGGTGCCGTGGACGGTGGCTTCGGTGGTACTGCAGGCACATTGGTGGTGGCTTCAGGTGCCGACTGTGGCGTATCTGACGCTGGGGATCAGTGCGCTGTTTGGCCTGGTGGTGTGGTGGATGAAGGCTGGAACGCCTGCTGCTGCGGCTACGGGTGCGGCTATCTGCGCGAGTCTCATGTTTACCGCTGCCCGTTATTCGCCCCGCGATATTTGGCTCAATGGAGGATTGCTTCCTCTGCTTGCAGTCTTTTTACTCACATATGTTGCAACTAAAATTGGCAAAACCAAAAAGGAGCGGCTTGGAGCCAGCGAGGGCAAGCGTGGCAGGAATGCCTCGCAAGTGGCCGCAAACCTGGGAATAGCGGCGCTGGTTGCCCAACTTATGATTTTACTTTTCTCCGATGCACTTTCGGAAGAAGGGGCACGTCACTTTGCGTTTCTCCTTGCCATTGCATGCCTCGCCGAAGCTGCCGCAGACACTGTTTCTTCCGAAATCGGGCAAGTCTATGGCGGAAATCCACGCATGATAACGACGTTTCGTCGCGTGGACGCCGGAACAGATGGCGGGATCACAGTCGCCGGAACAATTGCTGGAGCTTTAGCAGCAATCATAGTAGCGGCTATCGGTGGATGGGCTATTCAAGCGGAGGAGAGCCTGTTTGGCAGTCCTGTCATGATTGGAATTATGGCTGGCGGCGGCGTATTTGGCCTGATCTTCGACAGCCTACTGGGCGCAACAGCCGAGCGAAAAGGCTGGCTAAATAACGATGCGGTTAATTTTCTTTCAACACTTGCGGCTGCACTCTTTGTAGCAGCTACGATGACCTGTTTGGTTTCGAAAGTGGCTGTCTGATTTTCACCCTCATGTGATCACTCCCCTTCGCTGTGGAGTTGTTCCAAGAGGCGCTGCCAGATTTTCTGGTTTTTGCGGTAGGCCTTTTTGAGGTCTTCGAGGATGCGGTCGAAGTCAGAGTTGGTTTTGAGGTTGTTCCAGGCGGGATTTTTGGCGAACCAGGGGTAGTTTTCGTTGCCCAGATAGATCGCCCGGCGGAGCCAGTGCAGCGCCTCTGACGAGTCGCCCTCGACGGCGAAGTAGCTGGCGAGGCGATAGGCCATTTCGCTGTCAGCCTCGGCGGCAGCGAGGGTGTCGTCCTTGAGCAGGGACGCGGCCTGGGCGCGCTGGCCAACCTGCACATAACAGAGCGCCAGGGTGGGGACGGCGATGCGCATGGAGTCGTCGTCGCGAATGACGTCTTCAAGGATGGCGATGGCCGAGTGCAGGTTGCCCATGCGCATCTGCTGGTAGCCGGCGGAGGTGCGCAGCAGCGGGTGGCGCGGTTCAAGGGCAAGGCCCTTGGCGAGCTCGTCGCCAGCGACTTCAAGCTGATTCAAATAGTGATAGACGCGGGCGCGGTGGTTGTAGAGCAGCGCGGCATTGGCGGGGTTGAGCTTGAGGGCGCGGCTGAACTGGATGAGCGCCTCATCATACATGCCGTCAATGCGCAGAGTGATGCCGGCGACCATGTGCACGTTCCAGTCGTTGGCGGCGGAAGTGAGCAGGTTGGCGATGCCGTGGCGGGCGGATTCCTTTTCGCCGCGCGAGAGCAACATGTAGATGCGATAGAGGTTGGCTTCCGTGGAGCCGGGGTCGAGCTTGTAGGCGAGGTCAAAGGCGCGGCGGGCGGTCATGACGTGAATCTGGCCGCCGAAACCGTGTCGGACGTACTGCAACTCGGCGATGCCAAGGCCGGACCATCCTGCGGCAAAGTCTGGGTCGGCGGTGGTGACGTTTTCAAATAAGGCGCGGGCGCGGTCGAGATCGCCGCGGGAACCGGTGCGGGTCATGAAGGAGCTGAGCAGGGCGCGGGCCTGCAGGTACTCCTCTGAGACGTGGTCGGGCAAGGAGCCGTCACGATTTGCGGCGCGGGTGCTGTCTGATTGAGCGACCCGGTTATCGACGCCGCCGATGCCCTGGAGCACGGCGAAGACTTCGTTGGAGATTTCGTTTTGGACGGCGATCAGGTCGAAGGAGGCGACGGAGATGGTGCCACCGGATTTGACGCTCTGCGCGGCGATGTCGAGCAGTTGCCAGTTGAGGTCGAAGCCTTTTTCAGAGCGCATGAAGTTGCCGGCGAGGACGTGCGAAACCATGAGCCTCTTGCCGATGTCGAGCGGATCCATGTGCCCCATCTGGACGGGAGGCAAGCTCATCAACGAGCTTGAGGGGCGAACGACGATTGACGGGATGCGGGCGAGTCGGGCGGCGATGGCATCAGCCAGAGCGAGGCCGTAGAGCGGTGCAGCGTCGGTAGTGCCAAGGTTGTTGAAGGGCAGGACGACGACGGAGTTCTGGCGGGGCGATTCAGGACTCGATTCGCGGAAGCGCTCGGCCAGCATGGAGAGAAAGCTGGTATTGCGCTTCTCTGCCTCGGGGCCGGTGGTGACGAGGTTGGCGGCGGCGTCGCCGGGGATGCCGCCGGTCTCAAGCTGCATCGCTTTCATGATGGTCTTGAGTGCTTCGCGGACCTCGCCGGCGGAGGAGTAGCGGCCAGCGGGATTCTTTCCGAGGCAAAGATCGATGACGCTGTTCAGTTCAGGGGAAAGGCCGGGGACGATTTCCCTGATGTCGAGTGGCTCAGAGAATTGAATCGAGCGGATGATCTGGAAGTCTTCAGCATCGGGGCGGGCGAATGGATGGCGGCCGCTGATGAGCTCGTAGAGGAGCACGCCGAGGGCCCAGATGTCTGATTGGACGCTGGATTGGCCGGTGACAAACTGCTCGGGGGCCATGTAGCGGATGGTTCCGCCGCGAGCGGTGTAGGTTTCAGCGGTGGCAGCGGAGCGAGCGACGGTTGACTTGGAGGGGTCAAATGCGGCATCCTCAGGGCGCAGCCGACGGGCAAGGCCAAAGTCGAGAATCTTGACCAGGCCGCCGTCGGTGAGCATGACGTTTTGCGGCTTCAGGTCGCGGTGAAATATGCCGAGGGCGTGGGCGGCCTGGAGTCCGTCGGCGATTTGAATGCCGACCGACAGCACCAGCTGGATGTTGCCAGGGCCGCGTTGAATGAGGATGTCGAGAGATTGGCCGGGCACGAACTGCATGACGATGTAGGCTTCGTCGCCGGTTTCACCGACCTCGTATATGGCGCAGACGTTGGGGTGCTCGATGGCGGAGGCGAGGCGTGCCTCGCGGAGAACTGTGGAGCGCATCTGGCCCTGGGTGAGCAGGCCGCGGCGGAGGATCTTGAGTACGACAGGCCGGGTAAGCAGGGTGTCGTTGGCGAGGTAGACAACACCACTGCCACCCGCCCCGAGGCGGCGGAGAATCTCGTAGTGTTCGATCATTCTTCGTTTCATCGCTGCTGTCAGTGTACTGGTCAGATGATAAAGAAAGTCTTAGTAGTGGGAACTTCCCGGCCCCGAAGTTCTGAATGTCGTGGCGATACGGTCGCGCTTTGGCTGCTTTTTCCAGATTGGCACGAAGATTGGTACGAACTTCAGAGAAGCGTTGAGGGCAATCTGAGGCGGTTGCATCTGGTAACTTCATAGCTATGGTTTTTTGCTGGAGCGGATCACTGCGGCGTGCATTTCCTTGTCTTTGCGCTTTCATATTTTTAGGTGCAGCCTGTGCGCAGGAGCCGCCGAAACCGGGTGCACCTGTGGCGGAACCCTCTGCTTCGACTGAACCGATAACCGGCCAGCAGCCACCTGCTGCAACACAGCCGGGAGCGGGGGCGCAGGTGCGAACCGGGTCAGCAATCGGCGATGGCGAGCTTACGTTGGCAAACCGATTGGCGATTTTGCTGAGCGATCACCAATTCATTGAAATGGAGAAAGTGCTCAAGGCGCAGCAGGATGCACCGGATAGCGCGGCGAAGCTGACACCAGAACTAACGCCTGCCCAGGCGCAGTTGTACAAGGGAATTCTGGCCAACCGGATGAACCAGCCGGAGGAGTCGATTCGCCTGCTCGAGCCGTTGCTGGCGAAAATCAAGTCGGCTGATCATCCGCCTGAAGAAAAGATTCTACGCAAGGCACTTGCCGAGGACTACCTGCGCACGGGCGACTGGGCCAAAGCGAATCAAGCTTACCTGGAATATGAATACCGGGAGGGCGGGGGACTTTCGCAGGATGAGAAGGACGAGCTTGAGTTGCCAGTGAAGCTGCTGCCGCTGGCGCGGGAAAACCCGCGGATGACGGTGGAGCCGGGCGAGGCTTTTTCGCTGCCCTATGACCGTGACCCGCTGGGGCTGACCGACATTCCGGTGTTTGTGGATGCGCAGTCGCATGACTGGATGCTGGACCCGACGCTGCCGTTTAACCTGATCTGTCGGACGACGGTTAAGGAGGTTGGGCTGACGGTTTCAGAGGCTGCGGTGACGATTCATACGCTGACGGGGCGGCCGATGCAGGTGCATATGACGGTGATTCCGCGGCTGACGCTGGGTACGGTGACGTATCGGAACATGACAGCGTTTGTGTTTGAAGACCGGGACTACTATTTTCCAGGAACTGGGTACCAGGTGCGTGGCGTACTGGGGTATCCGGCAGTTTCAGCGCTGGGCAGCATTACGGTGACTGCGGGGGCGCGGATTGAGGTGGAGCCGGGCGAGAAGGGTGAGCGGCTGACGACCGGGGCGCGGTTCTTTTTGGATGGCGACCAGGTGATTGCGGCGCTGGGAAAGCCGGACGCTGAGCGCATGTACGTGATTGATGCCGGCGGACAGCAGACCTATCTTACAGCGCGCTACTATGCCGAACATACGGCTGACTTCGCGGACACGAAAGCGGAGTTGCAGAAAGTGCCAGGTTGGCAGGGCCGGGCGCCCGCTTATGTGCCTGACCAGGTGACGATTCAAGTGGGTGAGACGCCGATTAGCCTCCAATTTCCACAGGTGCTGACGCAGCCGCTGGGAGATTCGGCGTTTGACGATATTTACGGCAAGCTGGGCATGGATGCGCTGGATGAGTTGCGCAGCTATACGTTTGACTACCGGACGATGCGATTTGCGGTGCGGAATCAGCAGTACCGATGAGGCTTAGGCCCGTATAGTCTCCGTTGGCCTTTCCCGGTGTGAGGTTGTTGGCTAGTTCTCGATAGCGAGGACGTCGTACATGGGGTCCAGCAGGGCGCGTTTGATTGGAACCGGGACTTTGGTGAACGGAACGGTCTGTTCGGCGGAGCTGTTGCCGGCGACGGCGGCCAGGCCGAGGCGAATCACGGTGCCGTTCGTGAGTTCGAGGTAGATTGGGACGACCATTTTGAAGTTTGCCGGGACGCCGGACTGGGTGAGTTTGAAATGCAGGGTGGCTGCGTCGCCCTTGGCGGTGATATCGCTCTCGAAGTGATACTGGGGTAGGTCGGTGCCGTAGACGTACTCGTTGAAGAACCAGTTCATCTTGTGATTCTGTTCGAGGTCCATGCCGGGGAGCATGTGTTTTTCGACGATGGCTTTGAAGTCTTCCGTAGTGGCGACTTTGAGGCGGTAGGTATCGACGAAATCGTGCATCATGAGGCGGAAGGCGTTGTCGCCGGTCTTCTCTGACCACATCATCATCTGGAGCATGTGCAGGATGTAGGCGCCTTTGGGGTAAACGAGGTTGCGATAGATGCTCCAGCCGGTCTTATTGGTGCTGAGGCGCAGGCCCATGGTTACCGGGCCGACGTCGATGGGGCGAAAACCCTCTTTGTCGCGCGCGGTAATCTCCTCTTTCAGCTGCTTCCAGAATTCCTTTACATCGGCGGGATTTTTACGGGTGGCTTGCAGGTAAATGCCAGCCGAAGCCTCGGCGAAACCTTCGCTCATCCATTGATCGCGGTAGCTTTTGAAGCTGACGGTGTGGCCCCACCATTGGTGTGCTACTTCGTGAGCGGTGACTGTTTTCCAGTAGGGATCGGCCGGATCGAGTCCCAGCTGATTCTGGACCGTGGCATCCCAGAAGCCGCAGATGGGAAGGTAGACGAGCATGGGCCAGCTCTGGCCAAAATCGCAGGCGGGCTGCTGGGAGAGTGCCAAATGGTCGAAGGAGAGCTTGCCAAAGTAGGCGTTGTACACCTGAGCCGCGACGGTGCCCTCGGAGAGTTCGACGGGGAGCATGCCGGTGGTGTTGAGGTTGCCGAGCGCGACGCCGGTCATTTGAGAGCTTCCTGCAGTATTGGTATTCGTTGGGAGGTCACCTTCCGCTTTGCGGAGGATGCTGGCGGCCCAGTCGGGGAGATCTTTGTTGGCGAAAGCGGTCACAGCCAATCCATCGGAAGTTTTGGCGTCCTGCTCCTTGAAGCGGCCGAGATGGAATCCGGCGGCGGGAATGGGCATCATGGAATCCCACTCGGTGGTGCGGACTTTGCCGTCGGATTTGTCGCTGAGCTTGTTGCCAGTGGCGATGAGTTCGATTTCCTTAGGCGTATGAAAGAGCATTTTGTAGCGGACGTAGGTGCCAAAGCCGCCTGCATTGGGAAACCAGTTTTCGCGCGCGATGGGGTCGTAATTGTCCTGACCGGAGTTGAGCACGGCATCTTTGCCACCGTAGGTTATAGTGACGGTGGTGGATTCACCCTTTTTCAGGGGGGTGGCCAGCGTGAGGCCAAAGTCGGGGTCGTCCTCTTTGCGCTCCTGGACAAAGTCGAGGGCTTCGCCATGCTCGCCGTCGACCTGGCTGACGCGGAGGGTTCGATACATGTCAAAGGGGAGCACAGTGACACCATTCTGGAGTGCCTGGAGGTGCACTTTGGCGTGGCCGCCGAGGAAGCCACCCTTTTCAATCGTGGTATCAAGTTCTTCGGTATCGACGCGAAATGCTGCGTTTTCCTGGCGGCTGCTGGCGGTTCCGGCGGCGTATTCAGATGCCAGATGGAAGGATGCAGGAAAACTCCAACCCCAGGTATTCCAGATGCCGAGCCTTACCTCTTCGGGGGCGACGCCGGGGGCGCCGCTGGGGTCGATCTCAAGGAGGATGTGGCCGTCGTTGACGCCGCGAATCTCGGCCAGGAAGAACC
>JANYDG010000059.1 GCA_025359885.1 Acidobacteriota bacterium | reverse complement strand
CGGGCCAGTTCGAGCACCGCCGTCGTGCCGCTGGCGTCATCGTCTGCACCGTTGTAGATCCTATCTCCGTTGACGGGATTACCGAGGCCCAGGTGGTCAAGATGCGCTGTGAGCAGGATCACCTCTTTCTGCGCATTCGCGGCAGTCCCGCGCAGCAGCCCGAGGGCATTCCAGGTATCGGTGCGTTGATTCTGGTCAAAGCCCTTCGTTTTGAGGTATTTCTCCAGACCATCGGGCAAGGGATGGGGCAAGGGAGCGTGCTCAAGGTAGCTGCCGCCCTCGCCTGCCGGCTCTAGTCCGAAAGATTCAAAGAGCGAAGCGGCATAGGTGGCCGCCAGATGTTCATCGCGCGTGCCTGAGCCGCGCCCGTGCAACTCGTCGCTGGCGAGGAAACCGAGGTCGGCGCGCACACAGGCCGCGCAGATCTCAGGGCGCCTGGGTGGTCGAGCAAAAGTGATTTGACTTGAGGCAAAAATCATCAGGAAAGCAAGTGCAAGGAATCGGAATCGCATTCTGAGAGTCTAAATCCCAAATCGGGCGAACGAAGCTGACTCGTTCTGCGTCACACCTTTACCGGTTGCTTCTGGCTTCCTGGTCGTCAAGATCCGCCACAACGCGTTAACCTTACAATCAGGTTTGTCGCGAAAATGACCACAGCGATTCGTTTGGGCTCCACAGGAAACTGAGCCACGCCGCCCCCGGCAAGGAGAAGCAGCAATGAAGCAGCGAAGCAAGGCAAGCATCGGCACCTGGTTGACGGTTTGTGCCCTGGCAGCCATGACCATGTTGGCCGGATGCAAGAGCTTCTTCACCGCAGTCAACAATAATCCCGGCGGCACGGGAACTTCTTCGTATGTGTATGTAACCAATGTTGGCAATGCTGGAAGCGGGGGAACGCTTTCTGCCTACACCCTGACCAGCGGTGTGCTGGCGCAGATCAGCGGCAGCCCCATCACGCTTGCGTCGACGCCCACGTCGGTGGTGGTGGCCCCCAACAACGCATTTCTCTATGTGGGCACAAGCCTCGGCGTCTACCTGTACACCATCGGCTCCGGGGGCGCGCTCACTGAGGGGAACAGCAGCACAATCGTCTACCTGGGACCGACTTCGCCCAAGAGCATGGTGATTGATTCCACCAGTTCGTGGTTGATCATCGCCAACAAGGGATCGAGCGAGTTGGATGCGCTACCGATCAGCCCAACCACTGGGATTCCTACGACGACAACGCCTATTTTTGTGACGCTGGACGCGGCGACCCCTCAGCAGCTTGCGATCGCACCGGCGAACAACAACATCTTTGTTGCGCTGGGAGCGAACGGTACCGACGCTCTCAGTTTTTCGCCGACCGGCAAAACTACACTGGGCAAACCCGTACCGATGGCGCTGCATGCGGGTAGCGGTGCCGCCAATGCCGTCGCCACGGATACGACATCGGCGTACGTCTTCATTGGCGAAACAACATCGAACCTGATCCGGGTCTTCGCGCTGAGTGATCTATCGAAAGAACTCGCCTCGTACTCGACGGGAAATAGTCCTGTGGCGATTTTGCCGGATGCCAAGGGCAACTACGTGTACGTTGCCAGTTCTGCTGACAACTCCATTGCGGGATTCAGTTTCAGTTCCGGCGCATTGACGGTGCTTCCGGCCTCTCCTTTTGCTACGGCCAAAGCCCCCATCGGCGTGGTCGAAGATAGTTCGAAGTCGTTTCTGATGAGTGCCGGATTTGGCGTGAACCCGAATCTCTGGCTTTACAGCTTTGATGCGACCACTGGCGGAACCCTTGATGTGAAAACCACCACATCCACTGCCACAGTTGATCCTTCGCTGGCAAACGCAATCGCAGTTTCGCACTGAGCTCAAGGGAGAGGTTTTTCGAGTGCTATCCTCAAGCTAGATTGTGCTTCCCCGTGTATAAGCTTCCCTCACGACACAGTGACCCTCAAGAGCGACCGAGCTGGCTTGCCTTTCGTCCGAGGCTTACCGCCGTAGTTTTTCTCAGCGCTTCGGTTTTCCTTGCAGGCTGCTCCCGCTTTCATGAGGAAAAGCACACTCACGTCTACGTCTCAGCCCGCCAGGTTTACCTGCATGATCGGGTCGCGGCGGTTTCAAATCGTGTTGCCGCCGTTACCAACGGCGAGGCCCTGGAGGTGATTGAACAGGGCAAGCGCTTCGTCAAGGTTCGCACGCCCAAGGGCGAGATCGGATGGCTTGAAGATCATGCCGTCATCGACGAAAAGCTCTATGCCCAGTTTCAGGAACTCAACACCAGGCACGCTGCGGACCTCGTCGTTGCCAAGGCACAGTTGCGCGATGACCTTTACCTGCACGTTCAGCCTGGACGCGAGACGCCGCACTTTCTGCTGATTGCCGGCAACGCCAAGGTAGACATGCTCGCTCGGGGCACGGTTGCCAAGGCTCCGCTACCGGGTGCCGCGCCAATGCCAAAGCCCAGGCCACCAGTTCTGCCTGCGGGAGCAACACCGGCTCCAACGGCCCCGACGGTGGGCAAGGCTCCTCTACCCCTTATGACTTCTCAGAGCAAAACGCCCGCGGTTTCCAGTTCACCTCAGTCGCCAGGACTGACCTCCACGGGCGCGATGGAAGCTGTGCCCGCGCCCATTCCGATGGAGGACTGGTGGTTGGTTCGCGACGCCTCGGGGCATACGGGCTGGCTGCTGGCCAGCCGCCTTGATGTCGATGTTCCGGAGGAGGTTGGGGGCTACGCCGAAGGAGCACGGATGATCGGCGCTTACGCTCTGGCCAAGGTGATCGACAGCGGGGTTGAGCGCAAGCCCGAAAAGAAGGGCAAGAATGGCAAGCCGGAGAAGGCAGCGGTGGTTGAAGATGCACCTGCTAAGCCGATTCAGAGCGAGCACATTGAATACCTGACTGTGCTTGCGCCGATCAGAGGCGGCTTGCCTTACGACTTTGACCAGATACGCGTCTTTACATGGAGCCTGAACCACCACCGTTACGAGACTGCATACAGGCTGCATGGAGTGCAGGGCTACTTGCCAATTCGCATGGGGCAGGAGACTGTGGGCGGACAGAGTGAACCCACGTTCAGCTTTGAAATCGCCAACGGGCCCGATGTTTCGATCGACCCGGAAAATGGAGTCACGCGGCCAGTTGCCCCGCGCACTCTCAGTTTCCGTTTGGAAGGGAATCTGATTCGGCGCACTGGGTCAGACCAGGGGCCGATCATCCTGAGCCATGATACCTCGGAGGCCGGCAAGGCCAAAACCGCTAAGGAAAAGGCTGCTGCCAAAAAGAAAAAGCGCTAGAAAATTCGCCCGAAACTGCGCCAGACCTGAAAGTCTAGGTGAGGAATTCGGCGATGGCATCGACGACGCGCCGCTGCTCCTCGGGAAGAATCTCAGGGAAGATGGGCAACGCGAGAACTTCGCGCGCAGCCCGCTCTGCCTCAGGAAAGCTGCCCTCCGCGTAGCCCAGGAACTCGAGCGCCTTTTGGCGGTGCAGCGGTACTGGGTAGTAGATTTCGCTGCCAATCTGCCGCGAAGTCAGGTACTCGCGCAATTGGTCACGGCGGTTTGTCCGGATGACGTACTGGTGC
This sequence comes from Acidobacteriota bacterium, assembly GCA_025359885.1. Taxonomy (GTDB): domain Bacteria; phylum Acidobacteriota; class Terriglobia; order Terriglobales; family Acidobacteriaceae; genus Acidicapsa. The sequence continues at coordinate 43,368 of JANYDG010000059.1, read as the reverse complement.
CAGACGTGACTGCTGCTGGTAATTTCCCGGGGGAGGACGATCCCATGATTTGGGTAAATGCCTGATTCTGCGAGCCCTGCGTCTTCAAAGAGCAGGTGGTAGCGGAGCGCGGCTTGACGGCGCAGCGCGTTGCGGCGGGGCATGTGGCGGAGATTCACGCTTAGGACTGCGCCCTGGAAGCCGTCCATGCGAGCGTTCCAGCCGAGCTCATCGTGGTGGTAACGCTGGCGCATGCCGTGCTGGCGGAGCATGGTGACGCGCTCGGCGAGAGCGGGGTCGTTGGTGGTGACCATGCCCGCATCGCCTGCTGCGTTGAGGTTTTTGGTGGGATAAAAGCTGAAGGCGGCGATGTGACCGAGGCCCCCGACGTACAGTCCTTGCCACTCCGCGCCCCAGGCCTGCGCGGCGTCTTCGATGAGGGTCAGGTTGTGTTGTCGGCCGAGAGCAGCAAACGCTGGCCACGGCACGCACTGGCCGTAGAGATGGACAGGCAGCAAAGCCTTGATTGGATGCGGCCTGGACTGCTCAAGAAGACTTTGTACGGCATTTGGATCGAGGTTGAAAGTGACCGGATCGATGTCTGCGAGTATGGGCCGGGCATTGGCTCGGAGGATGGCGCTGACGGAGGCGAAGAAGCTGAAGGGAGTGGTTACGACCGCATCGCCGGGGCCGATTTCGGCGGCAGCGAGGGCCAGCCACAGGGCGTCAGTGCCGGAGGAACAGCCCAGGGCGTGAGCGACGTTGAGCGTTTTGGCGGCGGCTTGTTCAAAGGCAGCTACAGGTTTGCCGAGGATGAATTGGCGTTGATCGAGGACTTCGGCGAGGGCGGCGAGGAGTTCTTCGCGGATGGGCTCGAACTGGCGCGCGAGGTCGAGCATGGGAACGGGTTGTCGAGCGGATTCGGGCACACCGTCAGTTTATCAATGATCGTTGAACGCTGACCGTCGAACACTGACCGTCGAACGCTTTTTCAGGCGAAGCAAAGGAGCACGAAGGGCGCATCCATTGAGGTAAGGGGGTGGGGGTGCAGGTATTGTGTCGTATGTTTATCATTATGCTTGGTTTACGCCTCTTTCCAGGGGCTCCAGGATGCGTTCAGGGCGGCATTTGGGTGCAGTTTTTGGTGTGTTTTTCTAGTTGAGGTGTGAAGTGTAAGTGTGAAGTGTGAAAAGCAAAGGCAAGGGCGGAGATTTGTGGTTCCCACCCTTTTCGCAAAGTACGCGGAAGGGGTGGGGCTCTGAGTGATGGGATGGTTTTGCGCGGTTGGATGGTAATTGCCGGCAAAACTGCTGATTGAAAATCTGGGTTAAAAAGGGCTATTTTGTGGACGGCTTGTCGTGTTGGAAAGAGAGGCCGAGGGCCCAGCGGCGCTGGAAGCCTGGCCAGTAGTTGGGCTGGTCTTTGCCGGCGTAGGTGCCGCCGACGTTCTGGCCGGGTTTGAGCGGCCAGGTGCCGTCAGAGGAGTGGAGGGTGGGCGGGTTGAGGTAGGAGTCCATGGCGGCGTCGTTGTGCAGGGAGTGCGCGAGGAATGCGACGATGAAATGGTCGTCGATGGCGCGGATGCGGTCTTTGCGCCAGACGGGCTCGTCGAAGCTTTCGATTTTGGAGAAGGTCTCGAAGGCGGCTTCTGGGGCATCGGCGCCGACGATGTTGTGGCGAGCATTTTCGAAGACGAGCAGGTAGCGGTCAGAGGACTTGAGGCTGTCGTAGATCCATTTAACGCCTTCGTCAAAGCCTGCGACGTCGTCGTGGTCGCCATCGACAACGAGGGTGGGAACGTTGATGGTGGCGATGGCAGCTGCGGACCAGGAGCGGTTTGCGGGCTGGCCACCCCAGGGGGCGAGAAGGACGAGGGCTTTGAGGCCGGGGATGGGCGCGGCGTGGGCCTGAGTTGCAGGGTCATCGAGCAGCCCCTGGAAGGGAGGCTTGGGGAGCAGCTTGAAGAGGTTTCCGTTGGCGTCATAGCCGGCTCCCGCGCTCTCAAGAAGACCAAAGCCTCCCATTGAGTAGCCGATGAGGGCGAGGTTGTCGGGGTTATACGTGCCGGCGAGAGGGAAGGCGGAGTCAGTGCTCCAGGCGCGCAACTGGCGGGCAACGGCGCGCTGGTCGCGGGCACGTCCGGAGGAAGTGTCAACGAAGGCGAGGCCGGGGTTTGCGCCGGGCTTGTAGGGAATGTCGTCGTGGTCGATGGAGGCGACGACGTATCCGCGGGAGGCGAGGGTTTCAGCGAGCTCAACGGTGTAGGTGGCCCAGTTGGTGAAGCCGTGGGAGACGATGACCAGCGGCGCAGAACCCTTGAGTGGTGCGGCATCAGAGATTGCTGCGCCTGTCTGGCTGAATTGGGCGGAGTCTGCGTAGGGTGAGCCGGGGCCTGCGCCGGGGTGACGGTCGTATTGCGTCGTCGTTTTAGGATTGCCGGCTGCGGCGGGATACCAGATTGTGACGAAGATGTGGCGATCAGCGATGGAGACTTTTCCGGTGGCGAGATCTGATTGGAGGAAGTTGATGCGATTGGGGTCAATGACCTCGACCTGGCGAACGCCGACTGGATTTGGTCCTCGCTGTGCGAGTTCTGGGAAGTCGGCGCGCTGGACGGGTGCAGCGGCGTGCGCGGCCAGGCAAACGCAGAGGAGGGCGAGGGGGGAGAAGGACAGACGCATGCGAGGGGTCTCCTGGAGTGGGTGATGTTTTTTTGATACGACTGCGGTGGTTACACGGCGTTGAATGACGAGTGGAGGGCTAAGGTCCGAGTCGGTAGCCAGTGTATTTCATCGCAGCAAGAGTTCGCACGGAAGGGGCATCGCGGCCGCGAAAATGGGAAAGCTTTTGGAATGTTGATGCTGTTGTGAGCGGAACGTTGTTGAATTATGGTCTGAACGCCTATAGTGTGTTTGGTAACTTGCGGAGGAAGGCTTGCGCTGCCAGAAAGAGTTGGCGCAACCGGATACCGATTTTGGAGCAAGCGGGTGCATGGTTTGCCGGAGGTCATTTCTGGCTTCAGCGGCACCCGGATTTTCCATGCAGGGTGGAGCGTTCCCAGCGGAGGGCGCAAACTGCCGGTGTGGTTTTGAGCGGTAAGTAACAAAAACTGAGACCAAGAGAGCAGGAGATCGGCACATGGACAACAAGCCGGCACAAAATATTCAGGACACATTCCTGAACACGGTTCGCAAGGACAAAACCCCTATCACGATTTACCTTGTCAGCGGCGTGAAGTTGACGGGGAAGATCCGGTCGTTTGACAAGTATTCGGTATTGCTGGAGAACAACAGCCAGGAGCAGTTGATCTTCAAGCATGCGATTTCTACTGTGGTGAGCAACCGGAGCGTGATGCACACGCCGGAGTTCCGGCCTGCGGGAGCGGCGCCGGGGACAGCCTCAGGGCCGGGTGCTGGCGCAGTTGGGATTCCTCTGTCAGGTCAATCCTAATCCACGGAACTGAAAAGAGCAGAACACAAGGGACGGTGATCCGATGAGGGACGAGACCAGGACAGGTTTCGGTTCTGCGGGGGGCGCTGAGCCTTCTCGCGGGCTTCTCCGTGGGCGGTCGGAGCGGGCTGTGCTGGTTGGGGTGGATATCTCCAGCCGAGCAGGCACGCGGCGGCCGGGTGCGGAGGGAGCGCGATCGGCGGCGCTGGCTCGAAGTGCAGACGATGCTTTGGATGAATTGGCGGAGCCAAGGCCGCTGCTGACGGCGGGCGGTTTGTCGGGGATTCCGACGGAGCTGAGCGCGGATGCTTCGCTGGTGGAGTTTCGCGAGTTGGTGGAGAGCGCTGGGGCGCAAGTGGTGGCGCAGGTGCTGCAGCGGCGGAGCCGAGCGGATGCGGCGACGCTGATTGGCGCGGGCAAGGTGGAGGAGATTGCGGGGATTGCGGCTTCGACAGAGGCGGACCTGGTGGTCTTTGACCATGATTTGACGCCGACGCAGCTGCGGAATCTTGAGGGTCAGCTGCCCTGCCTGGTGCTGGACCGGACGCAGTTGATTCTGGATATTTTTGCGCGCCACGCGAGGACTCGCGAGGGCCAGTTGCAGGTGGAACTGGCACAACTGGAGTACATGCTGCCTCGACTGACGGGGCGCGGCAAGGCGATGAGCCAGTTGGGCGGCGGCATTGGTACGCGAGGTCCGGGTGAGACGCAACTGGAGACGGATCGGCGGCGGATTCAAAAGCGGCTGGTGCATCTGCGTGGGGAACTGGACGCGGTGAAGCGGGTTCGGCGGCAGCAGAGGCAGCGGCGGGAGTCTGCGCCGGTGCCCACGGTGGCGCTGGTGGGGTATACGAATGCGGGCAAGAGCACGCTTTTTAACAAGCTGACGGGGGCGGAGGTGCTGGCCTCTTCGCGGATGTTTGCGACCCTGGACCCGAAGCTGCGGGCGCTGGAGCTGCCGAGCAAGCGGCGGATTCTGCTGTCGGACACGGTGGGGTTCATTCGGAATTTGCCGCATACGCTGGTGACAAGCTTCAGAGCGACGCTCGAAGAAGTGGAGCGTGCGGAGGTGCTCTTGCATGTGCGGGATGCCTCTTCGAACTATGGGGAAGAGCAGAAGTCGCAGGTGGAGAGGGTGTTGGGTGAGCTGGAGGTTCTGGACAAGCCGCGGATTGAAGTGCTGAACAAGATCGATTTGCTCACGGCAGAGGAGCGGGCAGGGCTGGCGACGCGGGGAACAGTTACGGTTTCAGCGCATACCGGCGAGGGATTGGACGGGCTGCTGGCGGCGATAGACGCAGCTTTGACGGCTGATCCTTTGGTGGATGCGGAGCTGGTGGTGCCGCAGTCAGAGGGCGCGGTGCTGGCGGCGATTGAGGCGGGGATGGTGATTCACAGCCGGGCGTTTGAGGGGGATTCGGTGCATTTGTTGGTGCGTGGGCCGGCTTCGCTGGTGGGGCGAGTGAGGCAGGGGCTGGAAGTTAAAGAATAAGTTGTGCCCACGGGCAAATACTGGGGCGCAAATAGAGGTGGGCTGCAGGCAAGGGGAGTGGAGATACTTCCCGGCGTCTGCAGCCCGCTGGACCCGGAGGTGGGTCTAGGTGATAAGTTAAGCGTAAGCCTGTTTTGGACAAATGCAACACAAATATTTCAGGAAGTGAATTTTGGGACGGAAGAGCCTCCCGAATGGGACGGGTCCGCTTGAATCGTTGACATGGGGTTTTGCCCCTGTTACAAAAGAGTGTTCCCACCCGTATACGGAAAACTACCGGGACAGGCAATCCATACCATCATGCAAGAAATCATCCAACAAGTCGTGACTTTGCTGATTGGTTCAGTGCCAACGGTGATTCTGTTTATTGTTCTTGTAGCGAGCTATCAGTTGCTTGTGCAAGGGCCGTTAAGCCGGACCCTGGCTGAGCGCAGGGCTCGCACTTTGGGAGCTATGGAAGACGCGCAAAAGGCGATTGCCGCGGCCGAGGCCAAGACGGCGGACTATGCGAACCGGCTTCGACTGGCGCGCGCGGAAGTCTTCAAGGTGCGGGAGCAGCGGTTGCAGATATGGGCGCAGGAGCGCTATGCGGCCCTTGAAACGGCCCGCAAAGCTACCGGAGAGCGGGTGGCGACCGCAAAAGCTGGATTGCTTACTGAAGCAGATGTGGCGCGGAAGACGCTGCTCGCTGGCGCTGACCAGTTGGCCGAACAGGTGGTTCGCGCGGTGATGCCTGCGACTGCCGGGGGTTCCCGTTGATTTCCACAAGACAGATTGCACGCCGTTTATTTTCCTGGACATTGCTTTCCGTTCTCTTTTTCGGAGTTGCCGCTGCGCCGATTGAACTTGTCGCGCAGGCGACCGTGCAGAAGGAAGTAAAGAAATCCGAGTCTGATGAGCAGAATATTTACCGGCATTCCGCAACGGTGCAGTGGCTTTCAAAGCTGGTGAATGTGGACGTCGAGACGACGGCCAAGGCTCTTGAAGTCATCAATTTTGCTGTGATTCTGCTGGCGGTGGGGATTCCTCTTGTCAAGATTCTGCCTAAAGTCTTCAAGAAGCGGACCGAGACCCTGAGCATCGAACTGGAGACAGCGCGGACGGCGACGGCGGACGCGAACGCGCGGCTGAGTGCGGTTGAGGCCAAGCTGGCCGGGCTGGATGCCGAGATCAACGTGATTCGGATGCAGGTCGAAGAGGAGATGCGCGACGATGAAGTGCGCATCAAGGCGAACCTTGGCGAAGAGAGTGCGCGGATTGTGGCAGCGGCTGAGCAGGAGATTGCCGTGGCCGGGGCGCTTGCCCAGCGGGGACTAAAACAATATGCCGCAGACCTGGCGATTGAGCGCGCGATGACGCGGTTGACCCTGAATGCGGAAACGGACCGGGCGCTGTTTGCGGAATTTGCGAGCGACAGCCTCTCTACGCAAGGCAAGGCAGGTAGGAACTGATGGCAGCCTTTGTTTCACGATACGCGCGGGCGTTTGCCGACGTGGTGGCGCAGTTTCACCTGGGCGCAGCGGAAGTGGATCGTCAGCTGAAAGATTTTCTGGCAACCTGGGACGCGAGCGCTCAGTTGCGCGAGGTTTTTGGAGATCCTTCGGTGCCATCGACGCAGAAGCTCGCGGTGCTGGACGCGCTCAAGACCAAGCTGGGACTGGCTCCGCAGGTACGAAATCTGCTGGCTGTGCTGACCGATCACGGGCGCATGGGGGCAATCCACGAGGTCGTGGCGGAGTATCACAAGGAATTGCAGGAACGCATGGGCGTGCACCAGGCTGAGGTAACAACGGCGCGGGAACTTTCAGCCGAAGACAAGGCAGCGCTGTTGAAGCATGTGACGGAGCTGGCGCAAGGCAGGGTTGAGGCGAGTTTCAAGCTGGATGCTTCGATTCTGGGTGGCGTGGTGGTGAGAATTGGTTCGACGGTGTATGACGGCTCAGTGCTGGGACGGGTTGAGCGGTTGAAGGAAGTTTTGAGCGCGTAGGGATGTTTCATAGGGCGGAATCCCACCTCTCAAAGGCGAGATGTGGGGCACCCAGCACTCTACGTTTGTTGAAGATACGGATTACGGAAAGATAGGAATAGCAGGCATGGCTCAGATACAGGCAGACGAGATTTCGCAGATTCTCCGCGAGCAAATCGCGAATTACGACTCGAAAGTGCGGGTCGATGAGGTAGGCACGATCATTTCGCTGGGCGACGGTATCGCTCGCCTGCATGGTTTGGACAAGGCGATGGCGGGCGAGTTGCTGTCGTTTCCGCATGGTATTGCCGGCCTGGCGATGAGCCTGGAGGAAGACCAGGTGGGCGCGGTGCTGCTTGGCGACTATACGGAATTGTCTGAAGGCGATGAAGTCAAGCGGACAGGCAAGATTCTCAGTGTGCCGGTGGGCGAAGCGATGATTGGCCGCGTAGTAAATGCCCTGGGCGAACCGATTGACGGCAAGGGGCCGATCGCGACCACCCAGACACTACCCGTGGAGCGCCTGGCGCCGGGTATCATTGACCGGCAGCCGGTGCGTGAGCCGATGGCGACGGGCATCAAGGCGATTGACTCGATGATTCCGATTGGCCGTGGCCAGCGCGAGCTGATTATTGGCGACCGCCAGACGGGCAAGACTGCCGTTGCGCTGGACACGATTATCAACAACGCGAAGAACAACCTGATCTGCATCTATTGCGCGATTGGGCAAAAGCGTTCATCGATTGCCCAGGTGGTACAGACGCTGACCGAAGCGGGCGCGATGGGGCACACGATCATCGTTGCAGCTTCCGCTTCAGAGCCTGCGCCGCTGCTGTATCTCGCACCGTATACGGCGACCGCGCTCGGTGAGTTCTTCCGCGATTCGGGCCGTCACGCGCTGGTGATTTACGACGATCTATCAAAGCACGCCATGGCGTACCGTGAAATTTCGCTGCTGCTGCGCCGTCCACCAGGTCGCGAAGCGTATCCGGGCGACGTGTTCTATCTTCACTCGCGATTGCTGGAGCGTTCGGCGAAGGTGAGCGAGAAGAATGGCTCGGGTTCGTTGACGGCTCTCCCGATTGTTGAAACGCAGGCGGGCGACGTCTCGGCCTACATTCCGACCAACGTGATTTCGATTACGGACGGGCAGATCTTCCTCGAAACCGACTTGTTCAACTCGGGCATTCGGCCAGCGGTAAACGTAGGTTTGTCGGTTAGCCGTGTTGGATTTTCGGCGGCAATCAAGGCGACCAAGCAGGTTGGCTCGACGCTGAAGTTGGACCTGGCGCAGTATCGCGAGCTGGCGGCGTTTGCGCAGTTCGGTTCAGATCTGGATCCGGCGACGCAAAGGCAGTTGAGCCGCGGCCAGCGGTTGACGGAGTTGTTGAAGCAGCCGCAGTTCCAGCCATTGACCTGGCAGCAGCAGGTCGTGATGTTGTTTGCGGGTACGCAGGGGTATCTGGATTCGCTGCAGGTATCGCAGATTCGCGGATTTGAAGATGGGCTTTATCCGTACCTGGCTTCGGCGCAGACGGCGCTGATTGACGACCTGACCAAGAAGAAGCAGTTAGACGACGACATCAAGGGACGGCTGCATGCGGCGCTGAAGGAGTATCTGGCGAACTTTCAGGCGACGTTGACGGCGAAGTAGTTGGTATCTCACCTTGGCCGCAAAGACATAGGCGCGGCGAGGCTGGGGCACCCAGATTTGTTGGATCAGTGGAAGCCCACATCTTAAAGGCGAGATGTGGGGCACCCAAGGCAGTGAAGGAACGGACTAGGCGATGGCGAGTGTACTCGATCTAAGGCGACGCATCCGCAGCGTGAAGAGCACGCGGCAGATAACCAAGGCCATGAAAATGGTTTCGGCGGCACGTCTGCGTCGCGCGCAGGCGCGGGCGATGGCGGCCAGGCCTTACGCGCAGATGATCACGAGCGTGCTGACAAGCCTGATTCGTCGCACGGAGGTGATTGATCCGGCGACGGGGAATCTGCGGCATCCGCTCTTTATGGCTCGACCGGAAAAGAAGATTTTGCTGATTGTGGTGAGCGGAGACCGTGGGTTTGCTGGCGCGTTCAACGGCAATATTTTGAAGGCGGCATACCAGTTTCTTGGAGCGAATGAAGACAAGGAATTTGATCTCGAAGCCATTGGGCGCAAGGCGACAGATCAGTTTCGCCGGCGGTACCCGGCGGCTGTGCGGATAGAGCAGACGGCGGAGAATCCGGCGGATCTTGAGCCGATGACGATCTCACGGCGCGAGCGAAAAGCTGCGATTGAGGTGGTTGGCGACCATGTTGGAATGCTGGAAAAGCTGAACGCAGAGAACGTGTTTGAGCTTGCCAAGGACGTGATTGCGCGCTTTGTGCATGAAGAAATTGACGCCTGCTACCTGGTGTACAACGAGTTCAAGTCAGTGATTCAGCAACGGGTTGTGGTGGAGCGTTTGCTGCCCCTGTTTGAAATCGGCAATCAGCAGGTTACGGGCGCGATCGAGCCGACCCGGGAAGAGCGCGAAGCGGCGGCCGAGGCGGCGATTTCGGCAGGAATCTCGCTGAAAGCGGAAGATACGGTCGAGGCGGATACCGAGGCAAAGAAGTTTGGTACCGCTGAAGTTGACTACATCTACGATGAGCCGGCCGAGGAACTCTTGAATGGACTGCTTCCAAAATATGTGGCGTCGATGCTGTTTCATGCGCTGGCGGAGTCGGTAGCGGCGGAGCATGCGGCGCGTATGACGGCAATGGATTCAGCGACCAACAATGCGAGTGACATGATTGACAGCTACACCCTGCAGATGAACCGCTTGCGGCAGGCTGCAATTACCAAGGAAATCATCGAGATTGTGAGCGGGGCGGCGGCGGTTTAACGCTGCATATCATGTCTCAAATGCGAGATATGGGGCACCCAAGGTTTTGAAGTTCTGAAGATTTTAAGAAGGCAGATATGGCGAATATTGGCAAGGTAATTCAGGTTTCGGGTCCAGCGGTGGACGTGCAGTTTGAAGAAGCGCACATGCCGCCGATTTATCAGGCGCTGCGGGTGACGAGCGAGGGCTTTACGGTGCCCACGCCCATTGACGTGGTGCTTGAGGTGCAGCAGCACTTGGGCGAGGGTCGGGTGCGCACGGTGGCCATGACGGCGACCGATGGCATGGTGCGCGGTATGAACGCGCTCGATCTTGGTTCGATGATTACGGCACCGGTAGGCCGCGAGACGCTGGGCCGGGTGCTCAACGTGATTGGCGAGCCGGTGGACGAACTGGGTCCCGTTGGCGAGAAAAAGCGAATGCCGATTCACCGGGCGGCTCCTGCGTTTGACGAGCAGTCGACGCGTGAAGAGATGTTTGAGACGGGGATCAAGGTCATCGACCTGATTCAACCGTTTTTGAAGGGTGGCAAGATTGGCCTATTTGGCGGCGCGGGCGTGGGCAAGACCGTCGTCATCATGGAGCTGATCAACAACGTCGCCAAGAATCACGGCGGTTACTCAGTTTTCGCCGGAGTCGGCGAGCGGACTCGTGAGGGCAACGATCTGTGGCTCGAAATGTCGGAGTCGGGCGTGATTACGCCGGGCGATCCGGCGAATTCGAAGGCCGCGTTGATTTACGGCCAGATGACCGAGCCGCCAGGAGCGCGCCTGCGCGTAGCGCTGACAGCGCTGACGGTCGCCGAGCATTTCCGCGACGAAGAGGGTGCGGACACGCTGCTCTTCATTGACAACATTTTCCGATTTACGCAGGCTGGTTCTGAGGTTTCGACGCTGCTAGGCCGTATGCCTTCGGCTGTCGGTTACCAGCCGAACCTGGCGACGGAAATGGGCGAACTGCAGGAGCGCATTACTTCGACGAAGAAGGGTTCTGTCACTTCAGTTCAGGCAGTGTATGTGCCTGCCGACGATTTGACTGATCCTGCGCCAGCGACCACCTTTGCCCATCTTGACGCAACGACTGTGCTCAGCCGGCCGCTTTCGGAACTGGGTATTTACCCTGCCGTGGACCCGCTGGGTTCGAGCTCGCGTATTCTGACCGCGCGTGTCGTTGGGCAGGAGCACTACGATGTGGCGCAGGGCGTTAAGCGCATCCTGCAGCGGTACAAGGACTTGCAGGACATCATCGCGATTCTCGGCATTGACGAGTTGAGCGACGAGGATAAGATCACCGTGGCCCGTGCCCGCAAAGTGCAGAAGTTCCTGTCGCAGCCCTTCCACGTGGCGGAGCAATTTACCGGACTTGCTGGGCGCTACTGCAAGATTGCCGATACTGTGCGCTCGTTCAAGGAGATTATCGAAGGCAAGCATGACAGCGTGCCGGAGCAGGCGTTTTACATGAAGGGCACGATTGAAGAAGTGCTGGAAACCGCTGAGAAGATGAAGGCGACGGCGTAAAGACAAGTGTGAAGTGTGGAGTGTGACTGCAAGTTTTTCCCACTTCACACTCACCACTGAGAGGCTCTTATGGCTGAGGCAAGCAAAATTCGAGTGCGGCTGGTGACGCCGGAAAAGGTGTTGGTGGACGATACTGCAGATGCAGTGGAGTTGCCAGCGACATCTGGCTACATGGAAGTGCTTTACGGCCATGCGCCGCTGATGGCGGAACTGGGTGCCGGCGATGTGACGTTTCATGGGCTGGACGGCACTGAAGTGACGCGCTACAACGTCAGTTGGGGTTTTGTGGAAGTGTTACCGGACCGAGTGACGATCCTGGCCAATGATGCGCTGATTCCCTCGGCAATCGACGTTCCGCGGGCCAAGGAGCAGCGTGAACATGGCGAGGTGCTTTGGAGCCAGGCCGGCGACAGCGAGGAGAAATACACTGAAGCTGAGCATGTGATCAACGAGGCTGATGCGAAGCTGGCGAGCGCGGGAAGCAAGGCGTAGGGCTGCACAGAAGCAAAAAAGAACGGGATAGGCAAATGGGGGTTTCTACCGAAACGGTGGAAACTCCTTTTGGTTTGGATGTGAAACCGGATACGAAGCAACTATTTCTCCCCCTTGGGCCGTAACCAGATGTATAACGGGTACCCGGTGAAATTGGGGAAAAGCGGGGCGACACGGTTGGATTGTAGCCCCTACAATCGGAGGTAGCGATGGCTGGACGAAGGACAGATCGAGTTTTTGAGGTAGCGTGCCCGGATTGCAATGCCGTTTTGCGGATTGATGCGGAGACAGGGGCGCTGATAAGCCACACGGCCGCGCCGCGCAAACGGACGTTTGAGGACCTGGCGACGGCGGCGCAGGCAATGCGGGAGCAGGACGAGCGGAAGGAATCCATCTTTCGGCAGTCCATGGAAGCGGAGAAGAACAAGGAAGACCTTTTGGAGAAGAGGTTTGCGGAAGCGATGCGCAAGGCAAAGGATGCTCCTGAAGGCAGGCCGCTGAGGGAATTTGATCTTGACTAGCCAAAAATGCGGGCCGCTTGGGCACGCAGACGGAAGAAGGAGAGCGTAATGGTAGCAGTTCCGATTTCACAGCAGGGCAAGGCTGAGTCATTCAACTCAGGGTACGGCGAAGTGTCAGTTGTCGGGGTGGCCTCGAATGGAAAGCCGGAACTGGCCGGACAGGATTGGGCGAGTTGGGTCGCTGCTGCGACCCTGGTGGCGGGTGGCGCGCTCATGGTGGCTGGGCATAAGCGGGCAGGTCTGGCTGTGGCAGCGACTGGAACGGCGCTGGCGCTGCTTGAGCAGCAAGATGCGGTTGAGACATGGTGGAAGAATCTGCCCGGATACCTGCAAGAAGCTCAGGTTTTTCTCGACAAGGTTGAAGGCTATATGGGTGAGGCTGCGTTGCAGGGCAAGAAGATTCAGGGCTTGTTGCGCAGGTAGAGGTTCCGGGCTGGTCCATTCCGCGTTCGTGTCATCGAACTACATACTTTGATTCCTTGCTCCGGGCCTAAGTTCATGGGAGACTGAGGGTACGCAGATTGTCGATAGGATCCAGCGTAGTTTAGCGGTCCATGTTTCCAATTCATCGTGAGACTGCCTTTACCTGGAATTGATCGTGATTTGAAGTGAGGATAGGTAGAGATGGCGGAGCTATCGGGGGCAACTTTGATCAAGCCTGCTAGCGCTCCCCGGATAACTTCGCTTGATTCTCTTCGCGGCATCGCGGCGCTGATGGTTGTATTTCATCACCTGGATAACACCCTTGACCCGGACGGTAACAACGTGATCCTGGAGCGGGTCATCCACCAGACGCCCCTGCGTTTGCTGATCGATGGGCGCTGCGCGGTCATGCTGTTTTTTGTACTGAGTGGCTTTGCGCTAAGTATTTCGATTGGCAAGAGATTCAATTATGGAACGTATCTTGTGCGGCGGGTCTGCCGGCTGATGGTGCCGTGTGTCGCGGGGGTTTCCTTTGCGGCGCTTGCTTATCTGCTGGTGGCACCGCTAAGAATACCGGAACTTGGTGGCTGGTTTAACGATGTATTGTGGAACCAGCCACTTACCTGGGGCCTGGTGGCCCGGCACATGTTGATGACTGGAGTTCAAGCGGACTCGTCCTTGAACAATGTCTTGTGGAGCCTGGTCGTGGAACTGCGTATCTCGCTCATCTTTCCTGTGCTTTATTTTCTCGTGAAGGGACGGACAAAGATAGCAGCGGTACTGGCGCTGGGAATGCAATTTCTCTTTCAATACATTGTGATCCGCGAGGGTAACTATGTGCCCTTTTTCAATAAGAACTGGATTGAAGCGCTGGAGAATGCAGGGTATTACATTCCATTTTTTATTGCAGGGATTGTGGCTCGGGAGAATATGGATGTGTTGCGCGGATGGATTGCGCGGATTCCCAGGTGGGCGGTGTTTCTGCTGTTGCTTGGAGCGCTGCGACTGGAGGAGTCAGGCGTTGATATTGAGATAGGCCTGGGAGCTTTCATGGTGATTGTAATCTGCGTAGGTGCCCCGTATATCAGTAATGCGCTATCGATTAAGCCAATTGAATGGCTGGGGCGAGTTTCCTATAGCTTGTACCTGACGCACCTGGTGCTGCTGGCAACGCTTTTCCACTTATTCTATGGCAAGGTCAATTCTTATCTTTTGGCGCTGGTTGTGATCTTCGGATCGCTGCTGCTGGCACAGGTGTTTTATGTGCTCGTCGAAGAGCCTTCGATCCGGCTGGGGCGATGGCTGACTCGAGCCAAAGTTGCTAAGACTGTGGTGGCTGAACCGGCCTAAATGCCTAGTTGCTGGCGGCCTGCCGGCGAGATGCGGTGAGGCGTCCAGCGGGGTTCCCAGATCAGGTCAACTGTAACCTTACTGACTTGCTGGATGCTGGCAAGGCGGTTGTGGACCTGTTCGAAGATGAGTCCGCTGGCCGGGCACTGCGGGGTAGTGAGGGTCATGGCGACGGTGACGCGCTGGCGCGGGAAGGCTGGCGTGGAGTGAGGATCTGGCTCCGTCGTAACGTTGTAAACAAGGCCGAGATCGACGAGATTGAGTTTGACCTCAGGGTCGAAGCAATCCCGCAGAGCCGTGTAAATGTCTTCACTGGTGAGCACGGGGAGTTGTGCCACGGCTAGCTCTTCCGTTCGACGAGGAAGCGGGCGACGGCCTTGAGGCCCTCGGCGTGGGCACCGAATGGGGCGAGCGCGGCAAATGCTTCCTGGATGAGGCGGTCGGCATCCTGCTGACTCTGCGCGAGGCCAAAGACGGCGGGCCAGGTAGCTTTGTCGCTGGCGAGGTCTTTGCCTGCGGTTTTGCCGAGTTGGGCTGAATCCTGGGTGACGTCGAGGATGTCGTCGACGATCTGGAAAGCGAGGCCAGCTTTGCGGCCAAAGTTGTCGAGCGCTGCGGCCTGGGCGGGGGTGGCTCCGGCGAAAAGGCCGCCGGTGACGACGCTTACGCGGATAAGTGCACCGGTTTTGGCACGATGGATTGCTTCTACAAGGGCGGGGGTTGGCTTCTGGTGCTCTCCTTCGAGGTCGAGGACCTGACCGCTGATCATGCCCTCAACAGTACCTGTGGCCTGGGCGATGAGTCGGATGATCTCAACGGTGGCTGTTGGCGGGCAGGCAGAAACCGAAGGCAGGCCAGCCAGAACTTCGTAAGCCTGCGTCTGGAGCGCGTCTCCGGCGAGGATGGCAATTGCTTCACCGTATGCGACGTGGCAGGTAGGCTTGCCGCGGCGGAGGTCGTCGTTGTCGAGGGCTGGCAGGTCATCGTGGATGAGCGAATAGGTGTGAAGCATCTCAATCGCAGCGCCGAGGTGGACGATGCCTGTGGGCACTTTTCCGGCAACCGCGACTGCGGCCTGCATGGCAAGTACCGGGCGAAGACGCTTACCGCCTGCGAAGACCGAGTGGCGCATGGCCGAGTGGATTGAAGCCGGAATCGAGGTTGCCGCCGGGATCAGGGCATCGAGGGCGTGATCGGTCAACTCGGCGCCTTCGCGGATGAGAGCTTTCACATCGGTTGTGAGTTCGACAGACATTGCTCTCATGATAAACGAATTGCTTTCAATCGGCGTTGACGGAGACTGAGCGCCAGAAGGATGACCAACGAGGCGAGGCTGATGCCGCGGCCCCACCAGACGTCGGGTGTGGTGGTCCATTGGACATTGACCGTGGAGGGGCCTTGGGGCACGGGCAGGACGAGCAGGCCGTCTTCACGATTGCTCGGGGTATTCGCTGGCTGGCCGTTGACGGTGACTCTCCAGGCTGGGTAGCGGCGCAGGCGGAGGACGATGTATCCGGCCTGGTCGGTATCGATCTGGAGGAGCTTGTGCTGGTTTTGCCAGAGCTGTGCGTGGAAGGTGTCGTCGCAGGAGCCCTGTTCCGGGTACCAGACAGGAGCGCTGCCTGGGTCGCTTTCGCCGAGGTCCTGCAAGGGGTCACTTACCAGGCAGGCATCGGGCAGGTTACTGGCTACGAGTGAGTTATCGCTGCCGAGAGGAGCATATTCATCGGTGCCCTCGACACCGGTGCCGGTGCGGAAGATGGCTGCCTGATTCACCGGGTCGTCCTCTTGATCGCAGTATTGGAAGAAGACCAGGGAGGCTGTTGCGGTGGAGCAGAGAAGAAGGAGCGTCCATGTCAGGCCCGAAAGCACCCGTGCGCGGCGGGTGGCGAGCGGCGTTGCGTTGGCGAGGAAGATGGCGAATGGGGTATTCAGGACCATGAGCCAGCGCCAGGGAAATTGCAGGAACTGGAGCTTTGGCAGGGTCCAGAGCGGGGCTGAGAGGGGAAACTGCAGCAACACAATGACCGGGATGAGCAGGGCAAGGGGGAGCCAGAAGCCGCGTGTGGATGGTGTGAGTCTACGGCGGATGAGGGCGATGACGAAGCCGACGAGGGCGAGCGAGGCTGTGAAAACGAGGAGGGTCGAGGCGAGGCGGAGGACCTGGTCGTGGTATTCAAGGTCGGGTGCGGCGTGGCGGGCAAAGAGCCAGCTATCGCTGATGCGCATGCCGATGTCGAGAGCCTGCTGGATGGCAATCCATCGCTGTTCATAAGCGGCTGGGACGAGGTAGAAGGCGGCCAGTCCGAGGGCGAGGGGTGCGGCTATCGCGGCGCGAAGGATGGGCCAAATCTGGCGATGAATCAGTGCGGCAACAAGAGCTACAAAGGCGAGCAGGTAGGTGGCCATGACGCCGGCGGGGGCGTTTGTGAGCCAGATGGTGGCCAGGACGAGGGAACAGGGAATGGCGAGGGACGAAGGACGAGGGACGGCGGACGAGCCGGGGCGCAGGGCGTAGAGGAGCAGTAATGGAATGAGGCTGGCGGCGGCCAGTTCGGCGAAGGCGTTGCGTTCGTAGGCGGTAAAGAGGGCGTAAGGCGCGGCGGTTGCAAGGATTCCGGCGAGGGTGGCATTGGGAGCAGGGAGGAATGATCGAGCGAGTGCGCGGGTGGCGAGGCCGCAGGCGTTGAGGCAGAGGAAGATCAGCGCCATGGGGACCCAGTCCCATTGGACGAGGTATCCGAGGAGTGCGCCGAGCATCCAGGAAAGGGGCGGATAGAAGAGGAAGCGAGCTTCACCGGCGCCCCAGTTTGGGGTCTGGGCCCAACGGGGGTAAAGTACGCCCTGGGCCCAGGAGCGCTGGGTTTCCATCCACGAGATGAGATGGAAGGAAAAGTCGTGTCCGCAGGAGTTGCCGCGGATACGGGTACTGATGGCGAGCAAGGCCGCGAGCGGGATGAGGAGCGCACCGTCGGCAAAGGTGAGGCGAGCGCCGAGAGCGCCGATTCTGGCGCGAATTCCCATTAAGGCACCAGTTGCAGAGTGTGTGTTGTCTGGCTGGTGACAGCGGCGGGGGAAAAGGGCAGCGGGAATGTGGAGCCGTCGTACCAGGTCTGCCATTGGTCTCGGAACCATGGGCTTACCGGGTTGCCGCTTTCACCGAGGACGATGTTTTCAGCGGATTGGTCGGGGGCGCTCCAATCCATGGTGAAGCGCTGGCTGGGTCCAAAGGCGCGACCGACCTGCTTGATGGTGGTGGTGTCGCCTGAGAGCGGCTGTTCGCCGGTGCCAGACCAGCGCTTGACGAGGGGGATAAGTCCGTAGAGCGGATGCTCCAGATCGATGACGTGCCAGGATCCGTAGGTCCATTTGGAGAGGTCGTCAGGAGCTTTGCCGCGTGCGAGGCCCTGGCGGACAGCCTCGGTAAGCAGAGAATCCCAATCCTTGTAGTTGGCGGGGAGCCATGGACTTGGGGCGGAAGAGGTAGAGCCGTGCATGATTATTTCTTCTTCTGCGAAGTCGGATTCCGACCAGAAATACGATTCCAGGTCGGAGCCGAGTTTGGGCGTCAGAATGAGAGGCCAGAAGGCTTGCCGAGCGCGAAAGACAATGGACGCCGCGGCTGAATCTGTGGTGACGCGGCCATCCCATGAGCGGAGCAAGTCGGCGGCCTGCTTGAGGCGTGGTTCGGTGGTACCGGTCTGATCGATGGCGTAGGCGAAGCGGTGAGCCAATTCCTGATCGAGCGCGCTGTAGAGGTCGGTTTGGACGGCGAGCATGTCGGGACGGGTCAGCTTTTCGCGACCTCTCAGGTCCATGTAGACGCGCTCGATGCGGTAGGGCTCGGCCCATTCGAGGGTAAGAGGAAATTGAGTGTCGTTAGGGGTTACACGAGAATTGGCGGTGGCAAGCAGGCCGGAAGGCGGGTCGACGGAATAAGGGAGGCTGTCAAAGGGAATATAGCCTTTCCATTCATGCTGATAGGCGTCATTGGCAACGATGATCGGCGTTGCTACAAGGCCGCTGGGACGGAATGGGACCTTACCGACGGCGTGGTAGGCGATGTGGCCCTGATCGTCGGAATAGACGACGTTTTGGGTGGGATAGCACCAGGCGGCGAGCGCGGCGGAGAAGTGAGGCCAGTCTGCGGCGGTATTCATTTCATACAGGGGAATCGCGGCAAGGGCTGGATCGTAGAGGCTCCAGTGCAGGGCGATGGGGCGTGTTTCCTTGTGAAAAAGAGGGTTGAGCAGCGGGCCGTGGGGGGTGAGCTGGACATCGAGCTGGACACTCTTGCCAAAGCGGACGCGGATGGTTTCCTGGGCGTGCGCCAGGGTCAGCCATGCGCCTGCGGGGCCCAGGTAGTTGCCGTTGCCATCGAGCTTTTCTACGTACAGGTCTTGTACATCGGCGTAGAGGGCTGTGAATCCCCAGGCGACGTGGTCGTTGTGTCCTGCGATCACCAGCGGGACGCCGGGCAGGGTGACCCCGGCAACGTGCAGACCGGGAGCGGTGAGTTCTGCCATGTACCAGACATTGGGGACAGCGAGGCCGAGGTGCATGTCATTGGAGAGCAGCGGTTTGCCGCTGGCGGTGTGTTTGCCTGCGATGACCCAGTTGTTGGAGCCTGGCTCGCAGCCCGAGCAAGATGCGGTGCCAAGGAGAGCGCGCAACCTGGGTGCGTCCTCGAAATTATTTCGACCAGGAAGCGAGGGTGGGTTGAGCCGGGTCTGGGTCTGGTCGGTTTCTTCATCGTCCGAGAGCGCCGGGGCGGGGTGCGGCTGGGTCATGTCGGCTACAGCGCTGGTGGGTGGCTGGTCGCGCCAGGAGCCTACGGGATAGAGTTCGGCCTCGAGCTTTGGATCGTGGAGGTGCGCAACGACCTGTTCGCGGGCGAGCTTGACGTCCCAGTGATTGTCGAGGGTCTGGACCATGTTGAGACCGATGAGAACCGAATCCATACCGATGAAGGGGCGAGGCTTGTAGTGAAGGGTGCGGAATTCGGCGGGGAGGTGGTCGTAGTTCTGAGAGATGAAGAGATTGACGCCGGCGGCGTACTGCTCATAGCGGTGGCGGTCAATCTCGGGCATGCTGCTGTAGACGCGCTGTGCCACGTTGCGCAGTTGGAAGACGCGCTGGACCTTGTCATGGTCCAGAAGTGGGGGGCCGAGGATTTCGGCAAGCTCTCCTGCCGAATTGCGACGTAACATGTCCATTTGCCATAGGCGATCCTGCGCAGTGACGTATCCCTGGGCAAAGAGCAGGTCGTCCTGAGTGTTGGCCTGAATGTGGGGAACACCGTGCTGATCGCGGCGGATTGTCACAGCCGCGGTGAGGCCTGGGGCTTTGAGCGAACCGTCGAGCACCGGTAGGGAGGTCACCATGGCATGGTGGAGCCACAAAAGCCCACAAGAGGCAATGAGGGCAATGACCACCACAATGGAGACCATGGTCCAGAGGGTGCGGCGCAGCCAGATTTGCTTGTTGCCCATGGGGTTCTTTCTCCCGAATCAGATCTGGCCTGTTTGCCCAGCCTGCTTAGGATAGCTGGGGCTGAGCGGTGGGGGAAGCAGATTCGGCAATTGCTCTGGAACGGTAGACCACGAGCAGAAAGGCCAGAGTGAGCAGGATGATCGGGATGACCAGCAGGCTGCCCTCAGGGCCGTCTGTGCCTCCGCTGAAAAGTGGTGTGCCGCTGGGGCTGGTGGAGAGGTAGTGCCCTTTGGGCTGGAAGCCGCTGTCGGCCGTTCCGTAGAAGAAAGTCTGGGCCCAATCCCACGCGGCGTGATAGCCGATGGCCCACCAGGCTGAGCCGGTGAGTCGAATGCTGACACAGAAGATGAAGCCGATGGCAGCGGCCGAAAAGATTCCAATCCAGCTTTCACCGTTGTTGCTGGTGTGGATGAATCCGAAGAAGGTTGAGGTAAGCCATGCTGCCTGCCAGAATCCGGCTGTGGGAGACTTGCGAACCTGGAGCATCAGGCAGGGAACGATGCCCAGAGCCGCCATCAGGTAAATGCCCCAGACATCGGGGTTATGGATGTAGACCCGGCAGATGACGCACATCAGACTAACCAATCCTGCAGCCCACCAGAAGTTGACTCCGCGGGTGAGAGTGAATTGGAGGTAGCAGCGGACCATCCCCTCTTCAGCGAAGCCGGTTAACAGGAAGCCAATGCCCCACAGGCAACCGAATTGCAAAATTGCCAGGCCCGTGAGGTCGTTGGCACCAAAGTGCACCCAGCCTCCTATCATCAAGGCGCCGAGCAGGGCAGAGAGAGCAATGAATCCGCCCAGCAGCCCCTCTCCAAAGCGACGCAGACTGTGCGGTCCGCGCAGGTTGTAGTCGAGCAGGCGGCGGCGCTCGATGAGGGCGCAAATGGAGCCCGCGCCAAGGATGGCGAGCGCCTGGAGGCCTTCCTGCATAATCGTGGAGAGGGCGTTGGCATCGCCCAGGTGGATGTGTAGCAAACCATGCAGCACATACTGTGCGAGGTTGAAGTCAATGCCGATGAAGATGAGGGTCAAGCCGAGGAAGAGGGCAATCGACCAGCCTACGCGTAGGCCGTCCGCTCCGAAGAGGATGGATTTGAGGAAGCGAGTCTCGGCCGGCATGGGGGCCGGGACTGCCGGGGAGAGTGCGGCTTCAAGTGCAGGGAGCTTTGCTTCATCCGAACGGGAAGAATCGACGATATTTGGAGCCTGTTCAGGGAGGGTTGGTAACAATTCTGTCAATGGATCCTCGATGGGCATGGATGGGCAAATCTCCTTGAGTTACAACCGCAGAGGGACTTTTCAAGAGGATGACTTCGGCTTAGTGTACGACGGATTTGTGTGCGTAGTTCCATTGACAGGCACGGACCCTGCCGCCGCATGGCGCAGAGAACCAGACGTTTTGGTGGCTCGCTGGATTCAAAAGTACCCAGGAATGCAAAAACCTTTGCGGGCGAAGTCGACCGAAGGGCTGCTCTGCTTGACAGGGGCGGCTGGTACGCGGATGCTAGTAGCTTCGGCTGTTGCGGTTATTGCTGTCAGTATGCCGCATCCATTCATGGATCAGGGAGCAGACTTTTTGCGGGTTCGCGTATTCTATCACGACAAATGTTTCGATGGGGCGTGCTCGGCGTCTTTGTTTACGCGGTTCCATCGGGAGTGCATTGCACCGAGCCTGGGCGTGCCGGTGGAGTACGAGTTTCACGGACTGGTGCACCGGGCGGGAGCGCTCTTTACCGAGAGCGACTTTACAGGCGATGAAAACGTGATTGTGGATTTCAAGTATTCCGCATCACCGCGGATTACGTGGTGGTTTGACCATCATCAGTCGGCATTTCTCACACCTGCGGATCATGCGCATTTTCAGGCTTGTCTGCTAGACCCGGTTTGCTCCAGGCGAAAATTCTTTGATCCAGCTTATACATCGTGCACCAGTTTTCTTGCACATATTGGCGTAACGCAGTTTGGCTTTGATGTGAAGCCGCTGGCGGAGCTGATTTGCTGGGCGGACATTGTTGACGGGGCAAAGTATGAAAGCCCTGAATCAGCCGTGGAAATGGCTGCCCCAGCGATGAAGCTGACGCTGATCATTGAGGCGACTCAGGATCCGGAGTTTATTCCGAAGCTGATTCCGCTGTTGACCGAGATGCCCTTGCAGGAGGTTCTGCGACAGCCGTTCGTGGCTCATCTGCTGCCGCCCCTGATGGAGCAGCATTCCCGTGCGATTGAATTGATCCGGGAGCGTGCGGAATACCGTGACGGCACAATCTTCTTCGATATTTCGGATCATCCGATGGAAGGGTTCAACAAGTTCATCCCTTACTACCTATTCCCTGAGGCGATCTACTCCATTGGCCTTTCGAAGTCGAGTTTTCGCACCAAGGTGGCTGTCGGCTCAAACCCGTGGACGAAGATCGATCCTGAGACGATGGTGAATTTAGCGCAGGTTTGCGAGCGCTACGGCGGGGGTGGGCATGCACGTGTTGGAGCGATCAGCTTTTCGCCCGACCGGAGCGATGAGGCGAGGGCGGCGGCGAAGGTGATTGTCGCGGAACTGCGGGAAGCCGGACTTCGAGAGAAGTAAGTCGCCTGTAACCTGGTTCGTGTCAGGAACCTCTGATTTGAGTCTGCACAGGGATCCCCTCAGGGGCTAGAGCAGAATCCGCATAGGAATACTCGGCCCGGCACCTGGGCGGTTGGATTTTTCTGGATAAAGAATCCAGTCCTACATCTCTGCCGCTGCGTACAGATGTGCGGATTTTGTTCTAAAGCCCGTTGACTCTGCTGGACTTAACGTACGGGCTGCTGCCCGTACCCTTCGAAATTCGGGCTCAATCAGCGGCTTCCCAGGGTTACTGGCCTGGAGCCATTGTCAGCAGCCACAGCACGAGCACACAGACTGCATGGACCAGGATCAATTGGATGACTGCTGCTTGCAGGCTGCGTCCGCGGGCCAGGGTGAACATGGTGAGCAGGCCCTCGAGCGGTAGTTGGACATAAAGAGCGATCTGCGGAGCCATGGCCGCGAACTGGTCATCCAAGCCGATTTCGCGGTGCGTGGCGAGGATGGTCAGCGGGAAAGTGGCGCGAAGCGCCCAGATGCCCGCCTGGGCAAACATCGAATGCCACTCCGGCGCAAACCCCGAAAGGAAGATGCCGACGGCCACAGGCCACCAGGAAGCAATGCTGAAGATGGATGGCGCGTCCATGGCTTTTTTCTTTTCAGCTTTGACCACCTTGGCCCTGGGCATCGGCATGGCTTCGGCGGAGGCGTGTGCGGCCTCAGCGAAAGTCACAGAAACTGTTGTGCTGGTGGACATATTTGAGCGAACCGGCTGCACGCGTTTCTTCGTGCTGCGGAACTTGGCTTCAGGCATGGTGTAGGCGATCTGGCTCATGTCCGAAGAGTAACGTTACGAGTTGTCGGGCTCAATGGCGCAAAAGTGATAGTTCGATGGCGGGATGGGTGGAGTGGCCTTACCACCCTTCGGCAAGCTACAGCCCTAATTCGGTAGCGCGGCGTTGCATGGCAGCCAGGCAGAAGGCGATGTGGGCGTCGAGGTCCACTCCGAGTTCTTCCGCGCCCTGGATTACGTCCTGACGGTTGACGCCGCGAGCAAAAGCCTTGTCCTTGAGCTTTTTGCGGACGCTTGCGGCCTCCACATCAGCGATTGCCCTGGATGGCTTGACCAGGGTACAGGCGGTGAGGAAGCCGGAGAGTTCGTCGCAGGCGAAGAGTACTTTATCCAGATGCATCTGTCGGGCGACTCCGGAGTAGGTGGCGTGCCCCAGGATTGCGGTGCGCGTCGCCTCTGGCCAACCGAGGCGCGCAAGCTCAGCAACGCCGACAAAGGGGTGTTCCTCCAGAGAAGGGTGGCGCTCATAGTCAAAGTCGTGGAGCAGGGCGGTCGTGGCGTAGAGCGTGAGCAGATTTTGGCGCGCCTCTCCGGTAAGGCCCAGGTGGTCAGCCTCAGCTTCGCCATAGGCGACGACGCAGGCTTCGACGCCGAGGGCGTGTTTGCGCAGGCTTTCGCTCTGCGTCCACTCGGTGAGCAGGGCCCAGGCTGCAGAGCGGTCATAGGAATGGGAGGGAAGGGAAGTAGGTTTTGCACTCATATCGGTGCACTCATTATCAGCCATGATGGCCTCAGGCTGGACAGCAAAAAATACAAGTTGCTGCATCTGGTTCGCGTTTTTCAGGGTTTCTTCGGGTTTTATCCCTTTATTTTCGGTTTGACCCTTACTTTTCACTTGACAGTTATGGTTCATCGCGATGAAAGTAACTCTTGACGTGGTGGATTAGTCACCACCGGAAGCCCTGCTCTGGCTCTCCGCAGACAAATCTATGGCAACGACCCTTGTAACGATGCCAATCCCCATTGCGGCGCGTGAAGTATTGCGCTGTGAACACTGTGCACTGGTGCAGTTCAGGACCAGCAACTCAATGTGCCGGCGCTGCCACAAGGCGCTGGACGCGGAAGAACCCGCAGCGGCGATCACGGTGATTGCAGCGAGCGTGACCCAGCCAAGCAATGAGGACGCAGGTCTTCGCGTGGCTGGGCAGGTGAAGGAAATCCGCAAGGCCCGGCACCTGAGCCAACGCCAACTGGCGAGTCGAATGCAGGTTCCACGGACCTATATCTCCAAAATTGAGAATGGCAAGGCGATTCCGACGCTTGGATCGCTGGAGCGGCTGGCGGCGGCGCTGGAAGTGGATATTTCTCAGCTGGTACGCGATGGGCGCAGCGAGCGGGACGAAGAGATTGCTGAAATTCTGGCAGATCCTTTCCTCGCGGAACTGGCGCTCTATCTGCCGAGGCTTGAGGGTTTGCAGCGGTCATTGCTGCTGAATCACGCGCGGGACCGGGCTCGTGAAGCGGCGCGCGATGGGGCGATGGGCAAGCGTCGTTCAGCTTAAGGTGTCGGAACTTTCCAATTGCATGGGGTCGCAACGGTTTGCAGTGTGAATCGATTGCGACCATCAGGCGCTTGTGCTAGCGTCAAGAGGTCTGGAAACGGTGAATGTTTACCGTCGCCGGCAGCGGTTGTAAGAGGCGCTCCCTTGTATTTGTCTGCCACGTCGCGCATTCATGAGCTAACGCCCGAAGAGCGGGCGGTCTACGCGACGCTGACCCCGTCGCGTTTGCCGGAGCATGTGGCGATCATCATGGATGGAAACGGTCGCTGGGCTGGCGCTCGGTCGCTGAAGCGATTCCTGGGCCATCAGCAGGGGGCAAAAAGCGTTCAAATGGTGACGGAGACGGCCTCGCGGATCGGGCTGCCGTGGCTCACGCTTTATGCATTTTCTCTCGAAAACAACCTGCGCCGCCCTCGGGCAGAGGTGAGCTTTTTAATGCGTTTGCTCAGGAGCTACCTGGAGAGCAATCTGCAGAGGATGATGGACAACAATGTGCGTATCCGTTATATCGGCCGCACCCAGGATCTGCCCACTGAAGTACAGGAGAAAATGCAGTGGGCCGAGGAAGCTACAGCACAGAACACCGGAACGACGCTGACTTTGGCGCTGAACTACGGTGCGCGATCAGAAATTGTGGATGCTTTCAAGGGCCTGACTGCGGAACTTAAGCTGAAGGGCTTGAGTGCGGAGCGGGTAACCGAAGAAGACTTCCATCGCCACCTGTATACAGCTCACATGCCGGATCCTGACCTGTTGATTCGCACTTCGGGTGAGATGCGCATCTCAAACTACCTGCTGTGGCAAATTGCGTACACAGAGATTTTCGTGACGGAGCGATTCTGGCCCGATTTCCGAGGCATTCATCTGCTTGAAGCGATTGCTGCCTACCAGCGGCGCGAGCGACGATATGGTGGGTTGGGTGAGGCAGAACGCGAGGGGCAGGAAGTTTCAGAAGAAGCGAGAACGTCTGGCTAGACACACGCCGGCGATTCCCTCCTGTATTCTCAGTTCTGCATGAAAAGAATTCTGACTGCGTTGGTTCTGATTCCGTTGGTGATCCTGCTTGTTTTTGCCGGGCCGGATTGGCTGGTGACGGCTGCGGTTGCAACGGTCGCGCTGCTGGCCGCCTGGGAGTACCTGGGCATTGTGCAGGTGGCTGGTACAAAAACGCCCCGCATTCCGGTTCTTGTTGGGATTGGGATACTGTTTCTGGTGGGTTTCTTCTGGCCTGACAAACTGCTCACCTCGGTGGGTGCACTCAGCCTTGGGCTACTGGTGTATTGTGCTTTTGCCTCGCCGATCGCAGGAGTCCTGCAGGAATCCGCTGCAGCTGTTTTTTGCCTGCTCTACACCGGGCTCACCTTGATTGCCTTGCCAATGCTGCGCAGTTCAGAGGATGGCAAGTGGCTGGTGACGTTTTTGCTCTGCGTGGTGTGGGCTGGGGATATTACGGCGCTGTTTGTGGGGCGCAGCCTGGGGCGACATAAGTTGGCTCCGCATCTGAGCCCCAACAAGACCTGGGAGGGTGCGGCGGGGTCAGTTGCGGGTAGTCTGGCGGTG
The DNA here is from genome assembly GCA_025359885.1 of Acidobacteriota bacterium. Lineage (GTDB taxonomy): Bacteria > Acidobacteriota > Terriglobia > Terriglobales > Acidobacteriaceae > Acidicapsa. Next base: position 17,334 of record JANYDG010000059.1, on the reverse strand, counting down.
ACTGGGTTGTTGATTCTGCTTTCGCGCGAACTGGTGAAGCATGACGTTGTTGCGCTGGCTTTTCCCGGCTCGGTGGTTTACTGGCTGGTCGTGGCGGTCGTTGTCAATATCGCCGCGCAGATTGGCGATCTGGCCGAGTCGGCGCTGAAGCGGTCGGCGGGCGTCAAGGACTCGGGCACTTTGCTGCCGGGTCATGGTGGCATGCTGGACCGGATTGATGCGTTGCTGCTGGCGGCTCCGGTGCTTTGGTACGCGCAAGTGATGCAACACTTCTAATCCTCAACCTGGAGCTGTATCCGCTTGAAAAGATTGGCAATTCTCGGGTCAACAGGGTCGATTGGTCAGAGCACGCTCTCGATAGTGGAGTCGTATCCGGATCGATATGCAGTGGCGACGCTGGCTGCGGGTCGCAATGTAGATGTTGCGCTGGCGCAGGCGGTACGCTGGCGTCCCCGGCTGGTTTCTTTGGCAACCGAAGAGTTGGCGGGTGAGCTCGCGGCACGGCTGCGGTCGGCTGGCGTCCCCGGCATTGAAGTTGTTTGGGGAACTGCGGGCAGCACGGCTTGCGCGACCCTTGCTGAGGTGGATTTTGTCGTTTCAGCCATTGTTGGCGTTGCCGGCCTTGAGGCGACCCATGCGGCGATTCTTGCGGGAAAGCCGATTGGCCTGGCCAACAAGGAGTGCATGGTCGCAGCCGGGGAGATACTGACCCGCGACGCACGCCTGCGCAACGTGCCACTACTGCCGATTGATTCTGAGCACAACGCGGTGCATCAGGCGATGCGTGTTGGTACCCGGGCTGAGGTGAAGCAGGTGTGGCTCACGGCATCCGGGGGACCTTTCCGCGAGACCCCGCTTGAGGATTTTGCGCACATCACGCCCGAGCAGGCGTTGAAGCATCCGACCTGGGTGATGGGGCAGCGGATTACGATTGATTCGGCGACGATGTTGAACAAGGGTCTGGAGATTATCGAGGCTTGCCGCCTTTTTGATTTGCCCTCGTCGCAGGTCAGGGTGACTGTGCATCCGCAGTCGACGGTGCATTCGCTGGTGGAATTTGTCGATGGTTCGATCCTGGCGCAGATTTCCGTTACGGATATGCGCCTGCCGATTCTGTATGCGCTGGCGTATCCGGAGCGGCCTGTCTCGTCAATGACCTTTGATCTGGCAAAACTGGCGCGTCTGGACTTTGAGGAGCCCGATTTTGTCCGCTTCCCGTGCCTGCGCCTGGCCTATGAAGCTGCAGAAAAGGGAGGAGCGCACTGCATCGCCCTCAATGCGGCGGATGAAATTGCCGTTGATGCCTTTCTGCGCCGCGAAATCCCATTCCTCGGTATCCCGCGTACAATAGAAAAGGTGCTGGAACGGACTCCCGAGGCGCACCCGGAAACGATTGCCGGGGTGCTGGAGGCCGATTCTCAGGCGCGTGAACGGGCTCGCGAGGTTATCTCGGCAGCTGATCTTCGCGTGTAGGTCTTCGTTTCCCCAGACTACCAAATGATGTTTTTGAGGGTTTGCGCGCGCGTTTATGCACACATTTCTGGTCAATACAATCTCTGTCCTTGTCGTGCTGGGCATCATGGTGCTGGTCCATGAGTTCGGCCACTTTCTGGCAGCCAAGTTATGTGGTGTGCGGGTGGAGCAGTTTTCCATCGGCTTTCCTCCCCGGCTGATCGGCTTCAAGATTGGCGAGACGGATTACTGCATCTCGGCTGTACCTCTGGGCGGTTACGTCAAAATGACCGGCGAAACGATGCCGGGTGAGAATATGACGCTTGGCAGTGGCGAGGCAGCACCGGCAAGCGATCCGGGCGCTTTGACTTCGCATCCTCGCTGGCAGCGCATGATTATTGGCGTGGCGGGGCCATTTGCCAATTTCGTGCTGGCTCTGGGGCTGATGACGGGCTTCTACATGCTGCACAACGAGGTGCCGCTCTTTATGGAGCAACCGGTGACCCTGGACTGGGTGGTTCCCGGTTCGGCGGCCGCGAATGCAGGGTTTTTGCCTGGCGATGCTATCGCCAGTTTTGACGGGCAGGCAAATCCCACGTGGATGATTTTGTACGAACGCTCGGCCCTGAACATGAACCATTCTGTAGCCGTTGTGGTCAACCGGAATGGGCAGCAGGTTTCTCTGATGCTGCCGTTGACTGATGATTCCAAAGGCAAAGACTTTTCGCTGGACAAAGTGGGCCTCGTGCCGCGTATTCAGCCTGATCCGGTAAAGGTCAACAGTGTTTCAGGTGGCTCGCCGGCGGCCAAGGCAGGTATCTTGCCCGGAGACCAGTTCGCGTCGGTCGATGGCCACGTATTTCACGGAACGGAATCGATCATCGCCTATTTGCAGGCCCGCAAGGGCGCTCCGCTTACGGTGGAATTGAGCCGCGCCGGGCAGATCACTACGGTTGTGGTGCAGCCACTTTTGACGGATGCGCCACCGATCGGGCGAGCATGGCGGATCGGGTTTTCTGGCGAATTGCCGCCTTATCGTATTGAGCAGCTTGCATTTCCAAAAGCGCTCAAGGCATCAGCGAAATTCAACCGGGAAAACTCGCTGCTGATTCTTGAAGTGCTGCAACGGTTGCTGAGCCGGCGGATGTCTGTAGACAACCTTTCCGGGCCGCTGGGGATTGCGCAGCAGACAGGGCAGGCTTGGGATTCAGGCAACATCAAGGCAATGATTCAGTTGATGACCGTTATCAGTCTCAACCTTGGCATCCTGAACCTGCTGCCTTTCCCGATTCTGGATGGCGGCATGATTCTCTTCCTGCTGATTGAGAGCGTCATCCGGCGTGATGTGAATGCTGTGGTCAAGGAGCGGGTTTACCAGGTGGCTTTCGTCATCATCATCCTCTTCTTTGCCTACATCATGTTCAACGATATCTCCAAAATGGGGTTGTTTACCCAGGCCAAGCCGTAGCGGTATCAACCCGACCTTGTTGCTGATTTGAAGCGACGAGGGAGCACCAGGAAAGTGGAAACATGTCTGTCGTAACCGAGTTGCGCGTGCGCTATGCAGAAACTGATCAGATGGGCGTGGTGTATTACGCCAATTACCTGGTTTGGTTTGAGGTGGGGCGCGTGGAGTTCATGCGCTCGCTGGGCTTTGATTACAAGCAGATGGAGGTTGAGGACGGCTGCATCCTGCCGGTTGTCGAGGCTAGTTGCCGCTACAAAGCTCCGGCGCGGTATGACGACGTGATTCTTATTGAGGCCTGGCCGATTCTGCTGCGGGGTTCGCTGTTGAAGTTTGGCTACCGCGTGATTCGCGCGTCGAGCGCACGGGAAGAGCAGCGGCTACTGGCGGAGGGTGAGACGGTGCATCTGGTGTGCGACGCGAGCATGCAGAAGTGCCTGATGCCGGAGCGCTACGCTGCGCCGATCCGGTCCGCGATCCGGATTAGCGACCGGGATGAGCAGGGCGAAGTCTACGGCCAGGAATAAAGGCTTTAGATTGAGGCAGTTCGCGGCTTGATGTTGGCGCGTAAAAACTGAACGATTGTTTCCAGAGGCGTACCCGGTCCGAAGACCTGGGCTACGCCTTTTTCCTTGAGTGCGGGAATGTCGGCCTGGGGTATTGTGCCGCCGAGGATGACCAGGATGTCTTCGGCCTTGGCTTCGCGGAGCAGCGTGAGCAGGCGCGGGACGAGTGTGTTGTGCGCACCGGAGAGGATGCTAAGGCCAATACAATCAACGTCTTCCTGGATGGCGGCGTGAACGATTGACTCCGGCGTTTTGCGGAGGCCGGTGTACAGGACCTCCATGCCAGCGTCGCGCAGGGCGTGGGCGATGATCTTTGCCCCGCGGTCGTGGCCGTCGAGCCCTGCCTTGGCGATGAGGACGCGGATTGGCGGCTTCGTCTGCATTGAATGGAATGGTAGCGCATTTGGCCGATTTGAGATACCGAGCTGTTGACGGCGATCAGATGCGGTCTGATGCCGAACAGATGGCGAGGGATTGTGACCAGATGGTGTGGGTTTGCCGTTCAGATGGGCATGGATTTGGAACAGATGACGACGTGCGGGGGAGGAGGAGGCACGAAGGAGTAGGGACCAGGGAGTAGGGAAAAGTGAGGATTCTGCCCCGTGTAGATCAATTGGGAGGCTGCTCTGCGATGACTCCGGCTGAGAAGGCGAATTCGCCTACTTGAAACGCGAATCGGACTCTTGGGCGCATGAAGTAGAAGCTTTTCCAGCCGATGAAAATCCAAAAGAAGCCGACAAAGGATGCGGCTAACAGAGCGAACCTTAAAAAGAACAACGAACTGATTGTTGCGATGACGCCGAAGGTGACCGATAGCCTCAGTTGCGCTTTCCAGGCCCAGACGACGCAGCCGAGGAAGCCGTTCCAAAAATGCATAAGAGCCAGCAATGTGATGATTTCAGGGCGCTTTATTTTGGGTTGCATGTTGCAGCGGAGTATACATCCAGGAATCCTAGTTGTGGTCGGAGGGGGAGCCTTCGATGGAGTCGTCGTGGCCGTTGGAGGGGAGGAGGGTGTATTGGGTTACGACTTTATTCATAAAGACGTCGGAGCGCCAGGGTTGGGGGCCTTGAGTGGGGGTACCGTCTGGGTTAGTTGAGTTTTGGGGCCGGGGGGTGATGAGTTTGTCGATTTCGGGAGTGGCGAGGAGGGTGCGGGAGTATTCGCTGCGGTATTTGCGGGCGCAGGTGGAGTAGAAGGAGATGACGAGGGTCCAGTTGCCGTCGTTGCGGAGGATGCGCTCGTGGGTTTCTACGCCGCGGTCGCGCATTTTGCGAAACACGGTGCCGAGGGAGTCGATGCCGAGTTCAATGCCGTCGAGGGTTTCTACGACGTGGCCCTGGTTGACGGAGAGGGCGACGAAGCTCTTGGATTTGTCCGGGCTCAAGCTGCCTTCGGTGAGGGTGAAAGGGTCGGGATCCCAGGTGGCAAGGCCGAGTTTGTCGCGGTAGGTTTCTTTGCCGTAGACGCGCCGGAAGTCTTCGAGGGGGGCACCAGGGACGACGCGGGGCTCGACAAGTTCGCCGACTTTGACGATGAAGTCGTCGTTGCAGCCCGCGATGTGCAGGGGATGGGTTGCCAATTTGGCGGCTGTGTGGGTAGGGGTTGGCGCGGCGGAGAGGGATCGCGAGGTGTAGTTGACACGGGCGCGGGTTGCCCAGACGACGTACGCCCCGACCGTTGCGAGAACGATCAGGGCGGTGATGATCCAGACGCGGAGGCTGAGCATGGTCCCGCTTCTACTGGTGGGTGGTTTGGCCGGTAGGCAGTTCTGCTGGCGGGATGGTGGCCATGGGCACTTCCTCCGATTCATCGAGTGCCTTGAGCGGCGAAAGCAGGGCGATTTTGAGGACTTCGTCCATCTGGTCGACGAAGTGGAGCTTCATCGCCTTCTTGAGAGCTTCAGGGAGGTCAACGGTGTCTTTTTCGTTGGCTTTGCAGAGGATGACTTCAAAGACGCCAGCTCGCTGGGCGGCGAGGAGTTTTTCTTTGAGGCCTCCGATGGGGAGGACTTTGCCGCGGAGGGTGATTTCGCCGGTCATGGCAATGTCGCGGCGGACGGGGATTTTGGCGAGCGCTGAGGCAAGGGCGGTGGCGATGGTGATACCAGCCGACGGGCCGTCTTTGGGGATGGCACCCTCGGGGACGTGGAGGTGGATGTCGAGGTTGCGGTAGAAGTCACGGGGGAGGCCGAGGGCATTGGCGCGGCCGCGGATGTAGGAGAGGGCAGCTTGGGCTGACTCCTGCATGACGTCGCCAAGCTGACCGGTGATGGTGAGCTTGCCTTTGCCGTCGAGGACCTGGACCTCGGTGGTGAGGATGCAGCCGCCGACTTCAGTCCATGCGAGGCCCGTGACGAGGCCGACCTCTGGGCTGTCGTGGACCTCAGAGTCGCGGAAACGGGCGACGCCGAGGAAGTCGTTGATATTGAGTGCGGTGATTTCTTCCTGGTGCTTTGGGCCGTTTTTGACGACGCGGCGGGCAACCTTGCGGCAGACGTTGCCGATTTCACGTTCAAGGTTGCGGACGCCCGCTTCGCGAGTGTAGTCGCGGATGATGGCAACGATGGCGTCGTCTTTGAAGGTGAGATTGTGCTCGGTGAGGCCGGTGGCTTCGCGCTGCTTTTTAAGCAGGTAATTCCTGGCGATTTCGAGTTTCTCGACCTCGGTGTAGCCGGAGAGGCGGAGGATTTCCATGCGGTCCTGGAGGGGAGCCGGGATGGTGTGGAGGACGTTGGCGGTGGCGACGAAAAGGACTTCAGAGAGGTCGTAGTCGACGTCGAGGTAGTGATCCTGGAAGGTCTTGTTCTGCTCAGGGTCGAGGACTTCGAGCAGGGCCGAGGCGGGATCGCCGCGGAAGTCATTTGCCATTTTGTCGACTTCGTCGAGGAGGAAGACGGGGTTTTTGGTGCCGGCCTTCTTCATGGCCTGAATGATCTGTCCCGGCAGGGCGCCGATGTAGGTGCGGCGATGGCCGCGGATTTCCGCTTCGTCACGCACGCCGCCGAGGGAGAGCCGGACGAATTTGCGGCCGGTGGCCTTGGCGATGGACATGCCGAGAGAGGTTTTGCCGACGCCTGGAGGCCCGACGAAGCAGAGGATCGATCCCTTGGGATTTTTTACGAGCTGGCGGACGGCAAGGAATTCAAGGATGCGCTCTTTAATCTTTTCGAGGCCGTAGTGGTCCTGGTTGAGGACCTTTTCGGCGTGGTCAACGCTGCGGGTTTCCTTGGACTTCTTCTTCCATGGCACGGCGAGGAGCCAATCGAGGTAGTTGCGGCTGACGGTGGATTCGGCGGACATGGGAGGCATGGCTTCGAGCTTGGCGAGCTCCTGGTTGGCCTTTTCCATGACTTCCTTGGACATGCCGCTGGTTTCGATCTTCTTGCGAAGTTCGTCAAACTCACTTTTTTCGCCGCGGCCGAGCTCCTTCTGGATGGCCTTGATCTTTTCGTTGAGGTAGTACTCTTTCTGGGCGCGCTCCATCTGACGCTTGACGCGAGACTGGACGTTGCGGTCGAGGTCGAGCTTTTCGATTTCAACATCGAGCACGTCTGCTATGCGCGCGAGGCGGGCTGTGGGGTCAAAGATGCCGAGGAGTTCCTGCTTTTCTTCGATGCCGAGCTGAAGGTTGGCGGCGATGACATCGGAGAGCTTGGCGGGCTCGTCCATGCGCACGGAGGCGATCATGGTTTCGTAGTTAAGGGATTGCTGGAGCTTGACGTAGCTCTCGAAGAGCGTGGTGACGCGCTGCATGAGGGCTTCAGTGGCCGGCGTCATCTCGAAGTTGGATTTGCCTTTGCGCACGGTGGCAACGAAGAAGCCGTCAACGTCGGTAACGTCGGTGGATTTGGCACGTTCGACGCCCTCGACGAGGACTTTGATGTTACCGTCGGGCATTTTGACGGACTGCACGATGTTGCAGATGGTGCCGACCTGGTAGATTTCCTTGGCCTTGGGCTCGTCGACGCTTGCATCATGCTGGGTGGCGAGGAAGATCTTGCGGTCGCCGGTGAGGGCTTCTTCGAGGGAGCGGACGCTGGATTCGCGGCCGACTACGAAGGGAGTCACCATGTACGGGAAGATCACCATGTCGCGGATGGGCATCATGGGCAGTTTGCGTGGTTCGTTTTTTTCCCGTGTCGTCATTGAATCCTCTTAGTGGATGGGATGCGGCAAATTGAATTCCGTTGCATTCTCGGATGGGCACGGGATGCAACGAGCTTTATAGGATTGTAATCCTGCCGGGCGGGGGAAGCTGAGCGGGATGTGGAAGATAGGCTGTTCGGATTTGTTGGGGGAAAAATATGGGGGATGTCGCGGTGGCCTTCGCTTATGGCTTGCCTGACGAAATTTTCCTGGGATGGATTAAGGGCGATTTGCATGGTGGGCCTCCGTGACTCTCGCTGGAACGACGACAGCAAAAACTGAATGCAGACTTTACTGCTTCTGGAAATAGAGAACCCCTCAAAGCCTGGAGCGTTTGAGGGGTTCAATGCAGCGCTGAGCCGTTCGTTTACCCAGCTTTACCCAGCTTTTTCGAGCAAGGAGAGGGAGAGGTCGCGGCGTTCGACCATGTCTTTGGTTATTTCGAGGTCGCGGACGCGTTTGTTGCTGGGCAGGTGGTACATGAGGTCGAGCATGAGCTCTTCGAGGATCATTCGGAGGCCGCGGGCGCCAACCTTGCGGTGGAGGGCTTCGCGGGCTACGGCAGCGGCTGCGTCAGGGGTGAAGTGGAGGTGGACGTTTTCGTATTCGAAGAGGCGCTGATACTGCTTGAGGATGGCGTTCTTGGGCTTGGTGAGGATCTCGACCAAAGCGGATTCGTCGAGTTCATCGAGAATGCCCATCACAGGGAGGCGGCCGACGAATTCGGGAATAAGGCCGAACTTGATGAGGTCCTGTGGCTCGGTCTGGCGGAGGAGTTCTGTGTCGCGCTGGGTGCGGACGGCGAAGGCTGCTTCAGTCTCACCGGCTTCTGCGAATTTGAAGCCAAGGGCCTTTTTGCCGACGCGGCGGCCGATGACGCGCTCGATGCCGACGAAGGCGCCGCCGCAGATGAAGAGGATGTTGGTGGTATCAACGGCGGTAAATTCCTGATGGGGGTGCTTGCGTCCGCCCTGGGGGGGAACGTTGGCGACGGTACCCTCGAGAATCTTGAGCAGGGCCTGCTGCACACCCTCACCGGAGACGTCGCGGGTAATGGAGGGGTTCTCGTCTTTGCGGCCAATCTTGTCGATTTCGTCGATGTAGATGATGCCGGTCTGGGCGCGGGCTACGTCACCGTCGGCGGCCTGGAGCAGCTTGAGGATGATGTTTTCTACGTCTTCGCCGACGTAGCCGGCCTCGGTGAGGGTGGTGGCGTCCACGATGGCAAAGGGGACGTCGAGCATCTTGGCGAGGGTGTGGGCGAGGAGAGTCTTGCCAGAGCCGGTCGGGCCGATGAGCAGTATGTTCGATTTGGAGAGTTCGATCTCGTTGTTACGCGCCTGGTTCATCTGGATGCGCTTGTAGTGGTTGTACACGGCGACGGCGAGCTTCTTTTTGGTCTGGTCCTGGCCGATTACGTACTCGTCGAGGAACTTCTTGACGTCCTGTGGCTTGGGCAGATGGGCTGGGGAGGTAGTGGGATGGGCTTCACCGCGATCGTCCTCAAGGATCGAGTTGCAGACGCCCACGCACTCATCGCAGATGTATGCGCGCGGGTAGTCACTCGGTGAGGAGATCAATTTGGCTACGGCATCCTGCGATTTATGGCAGAACGAGCAGCGCAGCGTGTCTTCGGGTCCGGTGCGTTTCATCACCACTACTTCCTCCAGGGAAACAACGTACTGCTAGGTGCGAGGCCGGTCGATGATTTCGTCGATGATGCCATATTCCTTGGCCTGGGGCGCGGTCATAATAAAGTCGCGCTCAACATCGCGTTCGATCCGTTCGAGGCTCTGGCCGGTGTGTTTGGCCATGAGCGTGTTGGTGATTTCGCGAATGCGGAGGATTTCGCGGGCATGAATATCGATGTCCGTGGCCTGGCCGCTCAACCCGCCCATGGAGGGCTGGTGAATAAGGATGCGCGAGTTAGGCAGAGCGAAGCGCTTGCCTTTGGTGCCAGAGAGGAGCAGGAAGGCACCCATGCTGGCAGCCTGGCCGATGCAGTACGTGACCACGTTGTTCTTGATGAACTGCATGGTGTCGTAGATAGCCAGGCCGGCGGTGATGGAGCCTCCCGGCGAGTTGATGTAGAGCTGGATGTCTTTTTCCGGGTCTTCGCCCGAGAGGAAGAGCATTTGCGCAACGATAAGGTTGGCAATCTGGTCGTCAATCGGGGTACCGAGAAAGATAATGTTATCGCGGAGCAGGCGGGAATAAATGTCGTAGGCGCGTTCGCCTCGGCTCGTCTGCTCGACCACCATGGGGACTAATGCCATTGCGCTATTCTCTCACTTTTGCGTCAGGGGCTCTTGCCTGCCCTGGATGATTGTGAATGGGATGAGCAAACCGTATCTGACTTCTGTAACGAGTCGGGTTGAGGTTTGCCTATCCGCAAAAAAGGTATGAATCTGACTGCCCTAAGCTGCGGGTAGTCGCTGATAGAGCAGGCTTGCAGTTTTTTCGCGCTTGAGCTGTTCACGGATTCTAGCGAGGCCACCGTCTTCGGTCAAACGAGCGCGGAGAGTTTCGACCGGTTCCCGCTGTTGCAGGGCGGCCAGGTAGATTTCGTGGTCGACTTCTTCGTCGGTGACAGTGATCGCTTCGGCATCGGCGATACGGTCGAGGAGGAGGCTGGTCTTGACCTCAGTGACGGCGGAATCCCTTTGGGCTGCACGCAGGCGGTTGAAGTCGAATTTGCGCATCATTTCAGGGTCCATGCCCTGCTGGGCGAGGGCACGGAGGCCGCGATCGAGGCGGGCATCGACCTGCTGCTGGACGAGTGATTCAGGCACGGGGAAGGGGAAGCGCTCGTTGAGGGCGGCGAAGAGGGCTTCGCGCACTTCCTGCTCGGACTGGCGCTGTTTGGTGGCGAGAAGATGCTCGCGGATGCGGGTTTCGAGGGCGGCCATGTTTTCGTATTCGCCGAGCTCGGTGGCGAACTCGTCGGTTAGCTCGGGGAGGGTGCGCTTTTTGATGGCCTTGACTTCGATGGAGTAGCTGACGGTTTTGCCGGCGAGATTGGCTTCGGAGTAGTCGGCGGGGTAGATGACCTCGACCTGGAGTTCCTGGCCTGGTTTGGAGCCGCGGAGGGCTTCGGTAAAGGCGGGCAGGGTTTCTGTGCCGCCGATTTCAACGAGCGAATCCTGGCCAGCGATGGGCGGAGCGCCGACGAGATCCATGACCTGGCCGGAGTAGCTGATCTGTGCCCAATCGCCGTCGACGAGCGGGCGGTCCTCTTCTACTGGCTCGACCGTGGCCCGGGATTCGCGGAGCTGTTTGAGCTCGGCCTGGAATTCTTCTTCAGTGGACTCGACGGTCGGCTTGGGGACTGTGACGTCCTGGTAGCCATCGAGCGCGAAGGCTGGGACGACCTCGAAGACGGCCGCGCCGACGAGGGGCTGGCCCTCTTCAAGGACGAGATTGGTGAGCTGGGGTTGCGAGACGGGAACAATTCCGGCGGCGGCGATGGCGGCCTGGAAGCGCTCGGGGAGCAGCCGCTCAACGACATCCTTTTTGATCTGCTCAGCAAAGCGGCGCTTGACGACACTCTCGGGGACCTTACCGGCGCGGAAGCCGGGGATGCGGGCGTGCTTCTTGTATTCCTTGAGAACGCCTGCGAACGCCTTGTCGACGACTTCGACAGGGGCCTCGATTTTGACTTCGCGGACACACTCGGGATTGAGGACGGGGCCGGGGTTGTGGGTGTGGCCCTCATGATCATGCCCGGCGTGATCATGCCCGGCGTGGTCATGCCCGGCGTGGTCGTGGTCTTCGTGGGAGAGTTCGGAGGTTTCTTCGATCGGCGTCAGGGTGGTTTCTGCGTCAAGAATGGGGGTCGTTGCGATGGATTCTGCGGAGCTCAAGGTTGTGCCTTCCAAAGATGCTTGTGCGCCAGGGCCTGTCGGAGTGCGTCTGAGGGGAAAGCCACCGTGGTGAAAGTGGGTGGGTTTTCCGCAGAGAGCTGACTACGGGCTAAGGGCGTTCTTCCTAATGGTATGAGGGTTGGCGAGGTCGGTCAAACTTGCGGGAGGCGCGGCTGAGTTTTGGCGCTGATTTGAAGAGCTTCCGGGAGGGCCGAAGGGAGTTGCGGAGGCGCGGAACTGCGCGTTCTGGGGGGTTGCCTGTTGGATATTCGGTGCCACGCGGGGTCATCTGCGGAATCAATAACAACGACGCGCTGAAGTTGATGAGTGGCTGTCCGGCAACTTATGTTGCTTGCCGGACGGCCAACTTTGCTCGAGGCTACGGGACGAAGACTTTAAGGCGAACGTGCCATGTGGTGCTTTTGCCGGGGGCGAGGGTGATCATTTCGGTGTCTTTCTTGCCCCACTCCTTGCCGAAGGGGTTGGCGAAGTTGGTCTGGTGCTCGACGGCGATGAAGCTCTTGGTAGGGGGCGCGTAGACCTGAATGGTTTTGACGTTGGGAGTGAGGCCCTCGATCGCAACTCCGTAATGGGCGGCGGGGTCAGTAATTTTGACGACGACCGGGCCGGTTTTCGGGGCGAGGTTGCTGAAGTTGTCGTCGAGGAAGTCTTCAGCAAGGGGCTTGCCGTCAGCCGCCTGGTAGTCAAAGCGGGTCCCGGCGACGGGAAGGATCTTGCCGGTGGGGAAGACGTTGTCGTAGCCATCGACCTCAGCCATTTCGCTGCCGGGAATGTGCAGGCGGGCCTGTTTGCGGTCGCCGCTTGGGATGTTGAAGTAGGGGTGCCAGGCGATAGCGACGGGCTCAGATTCTTTGCCGACGTTGTGGGCGACGATGGAGGCATCGACGTTGTCGGCAGTGAGGGTGATCTTGATGACGAGGTCGGTCGAGGAGAGCCAGTGGCCGTTGAAGTCGCCGCCGTGGATGGTGCCGGTGACGGTGCCGCCTTCGGGAGTTTCCTTGACCTGAACGTCATCAACGACGGACTTGAGGATGAGGCCGTGCATGGCGTGGCGTTCAGCGGTGGATTTGGTGCCGATATTGTTGGCGGGCAGGGTGATGGTCTTGCCGTGCCATTCGGTCGTAAGGGTCTTGCCGTCGGCGGAGAGGGGCCCGCGGATGCGGTTGGGATAGGGGAAGAGGAAGGCTGCACCGAGGCGATAGGCGAGGTCGCCGTTGGCGTCGTCTTTGTCATTGAGCATGGTTGCGGATTCTTCGAGCGAGGGGGAGGCCAGGACTTCGACCTCACCTTTGCCAGGAAAGAAGGCGGTAATCTGCTGAACGAGGAGGGCGCGGCCGGGGAGCAGGGTCACGGAGGTGAATTCAGGCTTGGTTGCGCCGGGCGTGGGCTTGCGGCTAATGGTGATGGCTGGCTTGCCGTTGACGACGGGCGGGGCGGCCTGGAGGGCGGGGCTGAGGGCGGTGAGGGTCCCCGCGGCGAGTACGGTGGCGGCGATGGCGTGAGAGAGGTAGGTCATTTGGGTGTCCCCTGGGTTTCGATGAAGCGAGTCAAAGTCCGGAATAGCAAGGAATCCGGCGCGCACGGTGCGGGCGGGAAAGGTTTTCTGAGAGCGCAGCCATTTTACGATAAACGCTTGCGGCCATGTTGCTCGGAATTTCGACTGGAGGGGTGGGCAAAGGTTTCTACAATGGCGGGATGGCAGAAGCGATGAGTCTGGCGATTTTGAATGAGCGGATTGTGGCGTGTGAGGCTTGCCCGCGGCTGCGCGCGTACTGCGCAGGGATTGCGCGGGAGAAGCGGCGGCAGTGGCGGGATTGGGATTACTGGGGGAAGCCGGTACCGAGCTTTGGTGATCCGAAGGCGCGGGTGCTGGTGTTTGGTCTGGCACCGGGGGCGCACGGATCGAACCGAACGGGGCGGCCGTTTACCGGGGATGGGTCAGGGAATTTCATGTTTCCGTTGCTGTATGAGGCTGGTTTCGCCTCGCAACCGTTGTCTCAAAGCAGGGGTGACGGGCTCCGATTAAAAGACATGTGGATCAGCGCTTCAGTGCGGTGCGCGCCGCCGGGGAACAAGCCAAGCCCTGAGGAGCAGCGAAACTGCGCGCACTGGCTGGATGAGGAGGTGGCGCTGCTGCCTCGGTTGAAGGTGGTGGTGTGCCTGGGAAAGATCGGGTTTGATGCGTTTGTGGGTTACCTGGTGCGGGCCGGGGTGGTCGAGTCGCGGCGGGGGCTGGAGTTTCGGCATGGGGCGGAGTATGCGCTGGCGAATGGCCTGGTGGTGTTGGCGACTTATCATCCTTCGCTGCAGAACACGAATACCGGGGTGCTGACAAAGGGGATGTTTTTGCGGGTATTTCAGCGGGCGCGGGGGTGGATGGAGAAAGAGCTGTAGCGCGTTTTCGCTTTCAGGCAAGATGTTTGGGAATTTTCGACTCTCCAGGTCGTTGGCCCGTGACAAACCAAAGTCCATCCGCTGCGCTACACTGGCTCTCTAATTCGCAAAAATGATTGGGCGATTCAGAATGAGCAAGAAGAATTACTGGAGTAGCGGGGGCGTACTTGTCGCTGTAATGCTGATATGTACGGGCATCTTCAGCCCTGCGCAAGGCAAGGATGCGGGCCAGGGGCTTCCTGATTCTCCGGCGCCTGCTGAGCAATCCCATGCAGAGCGTTCGATTGAGGTGCTGAATTATCTGGGTGGCGAGGCTGCCATGCCGGAGTTTACTGACAGCCTTGTCGATATCAATTCGGGATTTCGCCGGGCGATGCTGCGCAAGGGGCTTGCGTTTCGCGTGATTACGGGGCCGCAGTACACGCAGAATTTGCTTGATTCGCCGGTGGCTGCCGATAGCCAGGTGTATGTGGGACAGCGGAATTTTGAGAGCATGTTTGCGCAGCCGATTCTCTCGTCTAATCTGCGCCAACTGCATTTGCAGCACGCCCAGTTGTATCTGGGCGGGGTATGGAACTGGGTGAGTTGGAATCCTGCGGGCCCTAAGTCGCTGGGTCTGTGGGCTCTTTACTTTTACAAGGAGTTTGGAAATGATCGCGTTGAGCTGAAAGCTGGCTACATTGCAAACAACATGAATTTTATCGGCCTCTTTGTTGGTGGATCGACGGCGACGGGCGCGCAGGGGGTGTATGCCGTGTTGCCGTATGAGGTGGGGATGTCTTACTTCCCGATGACGGCGCCATCCTTCAATGTTAGGGTTCGCGGGCCTGCGAATACTTACATCAAGAGCGCAACGCAGCGGAGTTTTGATCCGAACGGCGGTCCGGCTGAGGTGGCGCGCAATCACACCGGCTTCCGGTTCATTCCACACGGTGACAAGCTTGTTCTGATCAATGAGGGGGGCTTTCAGCGGCCCTCAAGCGCAGATGCGCATGAGGCGTGGTTTCGCGGGGGAGTGATCTACAACACCACGCCTTACAAGAACATCGTGACGGGCAAGCCGGAGACGGGTAACTACTGCGCATACGCCCTCATGGACTATCAGGTGACCAAGAGCGACGTGGAGCGCCCGACCAAGGGATTGTATGTGGGCGGGTCGTTCATGAAGGTGCCGGAGACAATGAATTCATACTCCAGCTATTACGAGGCGCGACTTTACAAGGAAGCGCCGGTTCGGTCGCGGCCGGATGATGTGGTCTCTTTTGTTGCTTCGCGCAGCGGTTACAGCAATATTTTCACTGACAAGCTGGTTGCCGAAGGCAAGACGGTTTGGAGAGCGGGAACGACAGTTACCGCAAGCTATTCTCTTCACGCCTCGCGCGGCAACTATGTAAGCCTGGGACTTGGTTATGTGGATGGGCCGGCGATTACGCCGAGAGTTTCAAATGCGCTGAATGTGATTGCGAACTGGTCGCTGTTTTTCTGAGATTGCCTGGGAAAAGTGAACGGGAGTGCGATGGCGAGGGACATCGGAGAGCACGCACACCGGGGTTCTTGCAACGGGGATGTTACTGCGGGTGTTTCAGCAGGCGCGGGGGTGGATGGTGGATTGTGGTAGCAGGCTCTAGCCACTCTCAACGTGCGCCTTGATGCCTGAGTATGCCTTGTTGATGAGTTGGGAGAGCGATGCTGTATCTGTGGCTGATTCAAGTCTTAGCTTTACGTGGCGCATGCGCATGCCGGTGCCCTGGAACTGGCGCGCGGGGTCGGGTAGGGATGAGCCTTGAAAGAAGCCAACGTTGACGTGGGCTGTGAAGACATTGACATAGGCGAATGGGAAGTCGCCGAAGCAGGCAACGGGGCAGCCGTCGTGGAGGATTTCGCGGACTTCGTCGCCACAGTGGCGCATGATTTCAAACCAATGGCGGGCGAGGTCGCCTAGTTCGCCGGGGTGGGTGGTGAACCTGGCGTCGATGGCGGGGTCGCGATCGACGGTGTTGTTGAAGCGCAGTAACTCCACTTTCATGATCGCTCCATTTTAGTTTTCGCAACGATGTTACTTTGTCGGCCGGCCTGAGCAAAAGGCGGGATGGTTCTCAGATGCCTGGGGTTAGTAAAAGTCAAGGGGTCTGAAGTTGCCAGATATCTCAACCTTATTGGACTGGCGGTGGCGAGGACGAGGGGAAGCTGGCGCATGGATGGAGTTTCAGATAGCTCCCCCGCCGGTTGTTCGCGGTTTTTTGTAGGTCAGGCTGGCATGGTCTGGACTGGGATCGTTCACCTTGGAGACGCGGCCAGTCTCACGCATGCGCAGGTCGGCCTCCTGCCAAGATGGCAACGTGATTTCGTCTTGCTGCCAGTGGGCAACGGAGGCTTCATCGCACCAGCGCATGAGGTGTGGCATGGCTGCCTTGTGTGGTCCTGAAGTCATGTAAAGGCGCATGCTTTCCTGATCTGTCCAGGATGTCATGGTCCAGAAGGTGAAGTTTTGATCAGGCAGGAGCTTGCCGGAGAGGAAGCCCGGTGCCTGCTTGACCTGCCGATTTGCCCGGATGGCGTGTAAAGCAAATGGTGGCATGTAGAGCAAAGAGCGAATGCGCAGGCGGGTCAAACTGACGAAGATCATGGGTGGAAGCCCCTCATCGCCCTAGTTTATCGCCGTGACCGATTTCGACTCACATTCCAGACAGTTGAATTTGGCTTGAAGGGAGTGTCGCGGGTAGGGAAGGTGCATGCTAGTATCGGGGGCATGAATTGGTCTCGTCCTGGTTTGATGGCTCTCTCTATTGTGGTTTTGGCATCTCCTTGGCTGGTGGCGCAGCAGGAGAAAACTCTGGTGCTGCATGCGGCGCACCTGCTCGACGTGCGGGAGGGCAAGCTCGTAACTCCGGGTGAGGTTTTGGTGCGGGGCAAGCGGATTGTGGAGGCTGGGGCTCAGGTAGCTCATCCGGCGGGGGCGCAGGTGCTGGACCTGGGAGAAACGACGTTGATGCCGGGGCTGATTGATGCGCATGTGCACTTGTTTCTGCATCCGGGGGCGGAGGATTTGCAGACGATCGAGGAATCTGTGCCGTGGCGGACGATTTTGGCGGAGCAGGCGGCCATGATGTACGTGGCGCTGGTGGTGATGACGCACTCGTTCCGCCAGTCGCTCGATGCGTGGATCGGCAAGGGGATCATTGCGGATCTTTTCGTCACGCCCGCGGCGAACGAGACGCTCGGGATGAATTCCTTCCTGCAAAAATCCGTCGTGGACTGGCTGCGCGCGCGGCCCGAAGTCGAGAGCGCCGACACTTTCCGCGACATGAATGTGACGGTGAACGGCCGCACCGCGTCGCTCGTGGTGCTCGACGGAAAATATCGCGGCAACCTCACCTTCGCGCAGGGCGATGACCGCGCGGCGATGGCGCGCGTCTTCGCCGGCG
>JANYDG010000022.1 GCA_025359885.1 Acidobacteriota bacterium | reverse complement strand
CCCGTCAGGAAACCACCCGCGAGTTTCTCCAGATCATCCTCAAAAACTCCAACCGCATGAATCGTCTTACCGAAGACCTGCTGGCCCTCGCCAGTGTCGAAAGCCCCGACTACAAAATCAGCCGCCAGCCCATCCGCGCCTCCGCCCTCGTCCAGGACGCCATCGAGTCCCTCGCCGGTCTCGTCGTCGATTCCGGCATCCTCCTCGAATCCGGCGGCGCCCCCGTCGACGTCGTCCTCGCAGACCCCGACGCCATGACCCAGGTCTTTGGAAACCTCATCGAAAATGCCCTCAAATACGGCAAATCGGGCGGCAAAATCCTGGTCTTCGCAAAAGCTGCAGAAAATGAAGTCCAGTTCACGGTCCAGGACTTCGGCCCCGGCATCCCCTACGAACACCTCAACCGCATCTTCGAGCGCTTCTACCGCGTCGACAAAGCACGTTCCCGAGACTCCGGCGGCACCGGCCTCGGCCTGGCCATCGTCAAACACCTCGTCCAGGCCCACGGCGGACGCATCTGGGCCGAAAGCGAGCTCGGCGCAGGAGCCGCCTTCCACTTCACCCTGCCCGTCTTCTCCAGGGAAAACCTCCCGATGTTCGTTACCAATCCACCCGACCCAGCCTCCGACCCGATTGCCGCTACAGACCCGTCCTCGAACTAGCCCGCCTCCTTGCCCGCCGCCTTGACTGTTGCAAAATGCACACATTCCCGTCGAATTCCAGGCCAATTCCCTCGCCGATTCAAGAAACCGTAACATTGCAAGTGGAAAATAAAAGGTGGAGTTTGTCTCAAGGGAGAAAAAAGTGAAGAGCGTTTCAAAAACCATTTCAATGCAGATTGCAGGTCTTACCGCAGCAGTTCTAGTGCTCGCATTTGCCGGCACAGCCCACGCCCAGAAGCTGACCGGTGCCGGCGCAACCTTCCCGTATCCCATCTATTCCAAATGGTTTAGTGAATATTCAGCCGCTCACCCCGGCGTTGAAATTAACTACCAGTCCATCGGTTCAGGCGGAGGCATCAAGCAGGCCACAGCAGGTCTGGTCGACTTCGGAGCCACAGACGGCCCCATGACCGACGAGCAACTCGCCGGGTCCAAGGTCAAGCTCATCCACTTTCCTACCGTCATGGGCGCAGTCGTACCCGTTTTCAACGTCACCGGCGTCACCGACCTCAAGTTCTCGCCCGATGTCCTCGCCGACATCTTCCTCGGCAAAATTGCCTCCTGGAATGATGCCCGCATCGAAAAGGACAACCCAGGCGTCAAGCTGCCCAACGAGACCATCAACATCATCCACCGCGCCGACGGCAGCGGAACCAGCTACATCTTTACCGATTACCTCACCAAGGTCAGCAAGGATTGGGCCAACGGCCCCGGCAAAGGTACCGCCGTCAACTGGCCCAAGGGCATCGGCGGCAAAGGGAATGAAGGCGTCGCAGGCCTCGTACGTCAGCTTCCCGGCTCCATCGGCTACGTCGAACTCATCTACGCCATGCAAAACAAGATTAGCTTCGGCTCCGTCAAGAACGCCGCCGGCAACTTCGTCAAGGCCTCCATCGCCGGAGTCACCGAAGCCGCCGCCAACGTTCCCAAAATGCCTGCCGACTACCGCGTCTCCATCACCAACGCGCCCGGCGCAGAAACCTATCCCATCTCCAGCTTCACCTGGCTGCTCGTTCCCGCCAAGTCCGCCGATCCCGCCAAGGGCAAGGTCCTCAAAGACTTCCTGAACTGGATGCTCAACGATGGTGAGGGTGAGGTCTCGTCGCTCTACTACGCGCCACTGCCCAAGTCCGTCGTCGACAAGGAACACGCGACCGTGAACAACCTGCAGTAGGTGCAGGTTGCCGCATCACCAGGACCCGGGAATCGATTCCCGGGTCACGGCCTGTGTGAGGCTTGGCTCTGGTGCCTTGACTCCGGCATTTATTCGTAGATGTGCTTCGGCATGCATTTGATTTATCAGCACATTAACACTGTGTTCACAATCAGCCATTAGCCTCAAGTGAGTGACTAGCCCAGTGTCTGAAATCCGTATGCGCAAGCCTGAGACCGTTGCGGAAGGTGTCGCTCCGGCCGTCGGTCCAGAGAGTGGACACGGCACATCGGCCTCTTCCGTTGCTCAGCCGCAGTCTGTTTCTGATGTCAGGCGGTTCCTGCTCGGTCGGGGCAACTCGGCCCTGGCAGATCGAGGATTCAGAGCCCTCATGGCGGTCTGTGCCTTCAGCATCTTCGCCATCGTCATCCTGATTGCCACCGAGCTTGTCTCGCAATCTCAAATGAGCTGGAGCAAAGTCGGTTTCAAGTTCTTTTACAAATTCAACGTCGATCCCACCACCAATCTCCCTCTCTTCTGGGATCCCGTCAATGGTGACTTCTACGCCCTGCCCTTCCTCTACGGCACTCTCGTCTCCTCGCTCGTAGCCCTGCTCATTGCCGTCCCTCTCGCCATCGGGGTGGCCATATTTCTCACCGAGATGAGCCCCCGCTTCCTCCGCGGCCCGCTCTCTTTCATTACCGAACTGCTCGCCGCTATCCCCAGTGTCGTCTATGGTTTGTGGGCCATCTTCGTCCTCGTCCCCCTGCTCCGCGAGCACATCAATCCGATCTTCATCGCCGTCTTTAACAATCCGACCACCGTCAAGCTCTTCGGCTGGACAGGCCTGGTCGGAGAAGATGGCCTCTTCGGCGGCGTCAATCTGGGCCTGGGACTGCTCGCTGCCGGCGTCATCCTCGCCATCATGATCCTTCCCATCATCGCCTCGCTCACCCGCGAAGTCATGTCCGCCGTCCCCCACTCCCAGCGCGAAGCAGCCCTCGCCCTCGGCGCCACTCGGTGGGAGATGATCCGCATTGCCGTCCTCCGCAACGCCCGCATCGGTATCGTCGGCTCCGTCATCCTCGGCCTCGGCCGCGCCCTCGGCGAAACCATGGCCGTCGCCATGGTCATCGGCAACGCTGCTGAGATTCACCGCTCCCTCCTCTCGACTGGCCACTCCATGGCCTCGGTCATCGCCAATGAGTTCAGCGAAGCCACCAGCGACATGCACCGCAGCGCCCTCATTGAAATTGGCCTCGCCCTCTTCCTCGTCACGATCCTGGTCAACGGACTCGCCCGCCTGCTCGTCTGGGCCGTAACCCGCGGTACCCCGGCTCGGGTCAACTAAGGTGAGGGATTGATGAAGGCTGGAGTACAACAAAACAAGCTGCGCAGCGCGCTCAGAACCATGGTGGACCACATTGCCACCGGCCTCGCCATCCTGGCTACGGTCCTCGTGGTAGCGCCGCTCATCGCCATCTTTGCCTACCTCATCTACAAGGGTGCCAGCTCGCTCAATCTCGCCTTCTTCACCCAGATTCCCAAACCCGTCGGCGAATCCGGCGGCGGCATGGCCAACGCCATCGTCGGTTCGGGAGTCCTGCTTGGAGTCGCCAGCCTCCTCGGCATCCCCGTCGGCATCGGCGGCGGCATCTATCTCGCCGAGTTTGGCCGCGGCACCCGCTTCGCCAACGCTGTCCGCTTCACCGCCGACGTGCTCAACGGCGTGCCCTCGATCGTCATGGGCATCGCCATCTACTCCCTCATCGTATTCCAGCAAAAGCACTTCTCCGCGCTCTCCGGTGGCGTCGCCCTGGGCATCATGATGATCCCCACGGTCACCCGCACCACCGAAGAAATGCTCCTCATGGTCCCCAACTCCATCCGCGAAGCCGCCCTCGGCCTCGGCGTCCCCACCTGGCGGTCGGTCCTCTCCATCACCCTCAAAACCGCCTCGCCCGGCGTCATCACCGGTTGCATGCTCGCCTTCGCCCGCGTCGCCGGCGAAACCGCACCCCTCATCTTCACCGCCCTCGGCAACCAGTTCTGGAGCACCAGCCTCAACGAGCCCATCGCTGCACTGCCACTCCAGATTTATGTCTACGCCATCTCCCCCTACGACGATCAGCACCGTCTGGCCTGGGCAGGCGCTCTGGTCCTCATCATTCTTATCGTGCTCGCCGTCTCGCTGGTGCGCTACGTTGCCAGCCGCGGCATTCTGAAGGGAGCAAGCTAGTGGGAGTCGGAATCGAGGTCACCAACCTCAACGCATGGTATGGGGCCAATCACACCCTCCAGGACATCAACCTGCCCATCCCCGCCAATCACGCCACCGCGCTGATCGGCCCCTCAGGCTGCGGCAAATCCACCTTCGTGCGCTGCCTCAATCGCATGCATGAGACCAATCCCATCGCCCGCGTCACCGGCTCGGTACGCATCGGTGATATGGATATCTACGCCGATGCCTCTCCCGTTGAAATCCGCCGCCGCGTCGGCATGGTCTTCCAGCGCCCCAATCCCTTTCCCACCATGAGCATCTACGACAACGTAGCCTCTGGACTCAAGCTCAACGGATACAGCAATCGGCGCGCTCTCGACGAAATCGTCGAACGATCCCTGCGCAACGCGGCCCTCTGGGATGAAGTCAAAGACGACCTCAAGAAAAAGTCCGGCGCAAGCCTTTCCGGCGGACAGCAACAGCGCATGTGCATCGCCCGCGCTCTCGCCGTCGATCCAGAAGTGCTGCTCATGGACGAGCCAGCCTCCGCCCTCGACCCCGTCTCCACCTCCAAAATCGAAGACCTCATCTTCGAACTCAAATCCCAATACACCATCGTTATCGTCACCCACAACATGCAGCAGGCCGCCCGCGTCGCCGAAAAAACCGGCTTCTTCCTCAACGGCCGCATGGTAGAGTTCGATTCAACCCACAAGATCTTCACCAATCCCTCTGACAAGAGAACAGAAGACTACATCACGGGGAGATTCGGATGACAAGAATTCGCTTCCAAAGAAGCCTCGACGACCTCAAAGAAAAGCTCCTCGTCATGGCCGGCCTCGCCGAACAAGCCATCCAGCGGGCTGTTGAAGCCTATCGCGTCCGCGACCTCTCCATCTGCGACCTCGTCAGCCGTTCTGAACTTGCCATCAACCGTCTCGAAAGAGAAATCGACCAGGCTGCCCTCGATCTCCTCGCCATGGAGCAGCCCATGGCCATCGACCTCCGCTTCATCCTCGCCGTCATCAAGATCAACGCCGACCTCGAGCGCGTCGGCGACGCCGCTAAAAGTATCAGCGACCGCGTCCGCACCATGGAGTCGATGGCCATTGCTGACCTGCCCATCGATATTCCCCGCATGGCCGCCCTCGCCTCCAATATGGTCCGCCGATCCCTCCAGTCCTTCATCGAGGCTGACCCTGAAATGGCCCAATCCGTCCTCAGCATGGATGACGCCGTTGACAGCATGAATCGCTCTGCCCACATCACCCTCACCCACGTGATGGGCACCGAAAGCCACCTGGCCCCCCAGGCTCTCAACGCCCTCATGGTCTGCCGCTCCCTCGAACGCGTCGCCGACCACGCCACAAACATCGCTGAAGACGTCATCTTCTGGGTCAAAGGCGCAGACGTCCGCCACAAGGCCAGCGTCGAAGCCACAAAGGCCGCCACCAATTCAAACTAAAGCACTTTTCAGGAATCGTACAAAGGGAGGCCGCACCGCTGACTGGATTTTTCATCAAGAAAAATCCATCCTCGCGAAAGCCGGACACTTCACAGTATTCCTGAAAATGCGCTAGGCCCATCCCATCGGCTCAGGCCCTCGTTTCCCCGCCTCGTTCTCGCCATCGCAAAAAAAAAGGCAGGCTCCTCGCAGAGCCTGCCCTTCCCATTGCAATCGTTCCTACTGAATCGTCAACGTCAACGAAGCCGTAGCCGCCGGAATCGCCGCCGAAGCTGTGTCCGTCCCCGTCAGCGTCACCGCATACGTCCCCGTCGGCGGATTTGTATACGTCGTTCCGCCGCTGCTTCCGCCGCCGCCTCCGCAACCCGCCAGCACAAACCCAAAGCTCGCCAGCAGAATCACGCCCGCCAACACCCGCAGCTTCCGTGATCCGCGCCCCAGCAGCCCAGCCAGCAGCAGCCCAGCCAGCATCGTGCCTCCGGCCAGCAATCCAAACGGCCCAGACCCGCCCGCCCCAAAGCTGCCGACCCGAATCGCCTGCGACTTGCCCTTCCGCACCGCTCCCGTCGTTGCGCAACTCTGTGCATTCGTGTCAATCGTCAGCGTCGTCGTCACCGCCGTCGTTCCCGTCACCGTCGCGTTCGCTATCGAGTAGCACGCAGCGCTCAGAGAACTGCTCGTCGTCGCCAGCGTAAACGCCACCGTCCCCTTGTACCCGCCCGCAGGGGTCACCGTCACCGTCGAAGTGCCAGCACTGCCTCGCGCTACCGAAATGTTGGTCGCCGCCAGCGTGAACGTCCCGCTCCCCGAGCTACCCCCACCCACCGTCACCGAAGTGCTTCCGGTTGAGGCGGCATGCGTTGCATCGCCCAGATACGCGACAACAACCCCATGCGCCCCCGCCGTCGTAAACTGCGTCGTGTACGCGAACGTACCATTCGCCGTCAGCGTATTGCCGGTAATTGCCGTGCCGCCGTCTACCGTAATCGTCACGCCTCCCGTCGGCACCGTGGCACCGGTCGATGACGTAACAGCTACGGTGAAGCTAACATTCGTGTTTACCAGCGGAGCCGTATTTGAGGCCGTCACCGTCGTCGTCGTTCCCACCAGCGCTGATCCAGAAGAAGCCCAGGCCCCGGCCAGCGCATTGACATCAAACGAGCCCAGCCCAGTCGCCTGGTCGTACCCCGTCGTCGCCGCGTACCCTGACTCACCCGCTGCCGAGCACAGCCCCGTCGAATGTAGGCAGGCATTCGTACCCGTCTTGATGTCGTGAAAAACTGACGAATACGTCCCGGCATTCGCCGCCAGCTTGTACAACTCCGTGTTCAACAAGCCCTGCCCGGTGTTGTAGTTCTGCTTCTGGTTGATCAGCGCCACCATCCCCGCAAACACCGGCGTCGCAAAACTCGTTCCCCCGGCCGCCGTCAAAAAGGTGCTCGCCGAATCCCGAAAGCCCAGGTCGCAGCTTGCCGATTGCCCCGAGTTCCAGTTACTCGTATCGCTCGTGCACAGCAGATATGGGTCATGGTTATTCGAGGAGGCCAGCGCAATATCCGGCACGTCCCGCGCCCCATCCGCCGGAATTCCCGGCACCCCCTTCTGCCAGCTGGGCTTCGCCGTAAACAGCGTGCTCACGCCCCCGCCGCTGGCCGCCAATGCCGCACTAGAATCGTCATTCCAAACCATTTCAGGAATGTAGCTCTTCGCCGAAGCCACCACGTCCGTCGAACCGTTCGCCGTCCAGTACTGGGTAGCCCCCGTTGACGTCCCCTCGCTGAACTCCGTTCCACCCACAGCCGTCACAAACGGGCTGCTCGCCGGATAGCTCACATTCAGCGCCTGCCGCTGCGCCAGCGTGTCGGTCGTTCGGGTGTAGCAGGTCGTCGATCCGTCATCGCCACTTGCCGCCACGATCGATTGCCCTTGCGTCGCCGCCCTGGACGAAACCAGCTCCAGCGACGCTGCATTTGCCGCGCCCAGGTCAAACTCACACACTCCGTAGCTGATGCTGATAATCTGCGCCAGGTTGTTGTCAACTGTGTATTGCTCCGCATCAAACACACCGTTATTGCTGATGCTCCCGGTATACACAAACAGGATTGTCGCCCCCGGTGCCAGCGCACTTGACCACTCCAGATCCAGGTCAGACTCGCCCTCATCGCCCGAGAAAATCGTCGAGACTCCCGTGTTTGGTACCTGTTGCAGGGTCGGTGCCTTCAAGGTCAAACCGGCTGCCGTCTGGAATGCCGCAATATCGCTCAGCAACACCGCTGACTGCCCCAAAATCGCAATCGTCTGCCCCGTCCCATCAATCCCGCCATGCGTCAGCGCCTGCACGTTATAGATCGTCGTCACATCGCCCGGAGCGAGAAAGTGATTGCCCGAAGACCCCGAGGTAAAGTAAGGATTCGGCAATCGGCTGATCGCCTCAGCCGTCGGCTTCCTCATCATCGACCGCGGCTTGAAATTATCCAGGTTCCGCACACCCAGAATCACCGGTGCCAGCGCCGCCGGCACACTCAAATCCTTCGCCGCCGCAAAATGCTCCTCTCGCTGCCCCCCGACACTCACCGCATACGAGTGAATCTCGGTCGCAAACGCTGCCTCCACCTGACCGACCGTTCCCGAGAATCGGACGCTGTCCTTGCCCCGCGCCACCGAATCCACCGAGAATCCCTGCTGCTCCAGCCACCCCTGCACCTTGGCGATATCAGCATCCGCCAGCCCAAACCGCTTGCCAAACTGCTCCGGCGTCAGCCATTTGTGAAACAGAGGCGAAGCGGGATCCTGCTGTGCCTTGATCAGCGCATTCATCTCCGCCTGCTGACGCTGCGTACGGCTGAAGAAGACCGTAACCCCATCCAGGCGCGTACCTGCCGCCATCCGGCCCTGGTCATTCTGGGCCTGCGCCAGCGGGTGCCGCGAGCCAGCCAGGGGTGCCCGCTCGTTGCTGTTCACCTCGGCCACCACACGGATTGCCTGCCCGGAAGAAAAAGCTGCTGCCGAAATCGAACTCAATCCGGCAGCCAGCACAACAAACGCCCAAAGGCAGGAGGGGGAGAGAAGATGCTGCACCGACTTTACAAAAGTTTTCATGGCCATCCCTGAACAGTGGAGGAGGTTACACGTCGTCTGAATCGCGTGCCGTGCAATGCTTCCCATCATTTCCTTCTGCATGGCCCGGGAAAAAAGCCAGGACCAGCAGGGAACCGGGGCATTCGCGCAGTGCGACATATCAATCAGCAGAGCAGAGCAGAGCAAAGCAAAAACAACAAACCAGCGATAAGCCAGGTGAGGCCGTCACGAGTCATTCTGGATTCTCCGAACTTTCCAGAACAAACCCAAGCCGCAAAATCAGAACCGGCCTGTATGCCTGCACAGGCACAATTTCAGAAAAGTGAAAGGGAAGGTCCAAAGACCTCCGCAACCCGTTTAGACACAGGTTGCGCCAATTCGTTGCCCCACCAGCCTCCACAATGTGAAAAATCGATCCCACACTTTCATGAGACAGCTCGCGCCCGTTCCCACTCAACGCAGCGCTCAGCTCAACTCTGCCACCAATCCAGCAAACTCAAGCGCGGATAGTAAATCCCAGCCCGCACCTCCATCGCACCCGCCCCGCCCCGCAGCGCCCGCAACACCCGCGCATACGCCGCTAGTTGCCCCTCATACCGGCTGCGATGCTCACGCAAAAATGCCTCCCGCGCCGCGGCATCCTCTACCACTCCCACCGCCGCCCGCGCGGTCTTGTAGTCAATCACCCACCACGCCGCCTCGCCCCCCTCAGGCCCTGCCGCAAAAAAGACTCGGTCCGGGCGCAGATTCCACCGCCGTCCCCGCCTTGCGACTCCTCCGTCCGCCGCGTCCTCACCCAGCACCCCCGTCCAGCGGCTTTCCATTTCGGCTCGTGCATGCGGCGCAACCACCCACGCCCCTGCTGGCTGGTCCATCGTCCTCTTCACAACCGCCAGCGCCTCTGAAGCCATTCCCTGCGCCGCGCGCAAAGGCAGACCTCCACCTCGCACCATCGCTACAATTCCATCGCCGCACTCCGCCAGGGCCTCCGCCGCCTGCGCTGGCTCCAACGTCAACCGCAGCCGCGCCAGCCGCTCCATCAGGGAGTGAATCGCAGTCCCCTCCAGCCGCGCAAGCAGCCCACCCTCACTTCGGCTGAAAAGCGCCAGCCGGCCATCTTCCTCCCCCATCCGATGCGCAGCCGCTTGTCCAGACTCCGCTTCTCTCTCTGGCCCAGTCTCTGGCCCAATGGCTTCGCCCGCCCCCGAATTTCCACCCCAGGCCGCCATCCCGAGTACCCGCAAAGAGTCGCGCCGAGCGTAGCCCGCCGGCAATCGCCGCATCCAGGTTGCGGTAGCGACAACACTCCCCCGCATCACCAGCAGATTGCTCCCGCCGCCCTCTGCCGCCAGCCGCTCCAGCATTCCCGGCTCAGTTTCACCCACTTGGCTTACCCGGCCCTGTTGCCAGGCTTCAAATCGCTCTTGCACGGTGATCTGCAGCGCCGGCCATGCGGTCGCCAGCAGGCCTGACTCTTTGGCAAGTTGCCTCACAACCTTCCCCTTCTGCGTCCTTTCTGCATATCGCGGCCGAGCAAACAGGTGCAGCTCCTCCCGCGCTCGTGTCGCCGCCACATACAACAAGCGCCGCAGCTCTGCCGTCACACGCGCTCGCTTCACCCCGTCTACCCAACTCTTCGTTGCGCCCTTTTCCCGGCCCTTGGCCTGAATCGGCGCAATCAAAAACTCCGTCAGCTCTCCTTCGCCGGCTTCCTCCAGCCCCTCCCCCAGCCCCTCCTCCAGTCCCTCTTCCAGTCTTGCCCGTTCCAGCCAGCTGATCATCGTCGGGTCGTCACTCTTCCCCGGTGCCTCCAGGTCCGGCACAATCACCACCTCAAACTCCAGCCCCTTTGAATGGTGAATCGTCATCAGCTGCACGCCAAAACTGCTGCTCGTCTCCGGATCCGGCTCCGCATACAACTCCTCCAGCGCTGCCTCAAGCCCCGGCCCCATCACATCCACTTCGCCTCCCGGCAGCCTGTCCAGGCAATCCCACAGCAGCCGCAGGTTGCTCCTTTGCTCCTCGTTCACCGTGTCTGCGCCGCCCAGCGCCGTCCACACCGATTCCACCCAGCTCCCCAACTCCGATGCCAGCCCAGCCCCCATCCCCAGGCCGCCCCCACCCGCGCGCCGTTCCACTGCCTGCCGCAGCACCCGGCCTACCCGCCCCGCTGCTTCGCCCGCCCTCACTCCCAGCTTGCCTTCCGTCATCAATCGCGGTAACCGCGTCTCCAGCAATTCTGGAATCGCCCTTGCACTCACCCCCGCATCATCCGCCGAAGTCAGCAAATGCAGCTCCTCCAGCGAAAGCCCGCACCACGGCGCCCTCAGCACCCCCAGCCACGCCGTCCGGTCCATAGGATTCAGCACCGCCCGCAGCAGCGCCAGCACATCCAGCACCTCCTGCCGCTCCCGCAGCTTCACCAGCTCAATCGCCCTGAACCCGATCCCCGCCGCCCGCAATCCCTCCGCCACCACCAGCAGCGCACGCCGTTTCCGCCCCAGAACCGCCACCCGGTATTTCCCCGCCTTCTCGCCGCCGCCCGCCGCCCGAGCTCGCTCAATCTCAGGCAGCTTGCTCTTCACCAGCGCTACAAGCTCCGCAAGCTGCGCTGCCCGCGTCCGATCCGGCTCCCCCTCATCCTCGTTCTCCAGCCCCTTCCCACTCCGGGTGAACGCAAGATGCAGCTCCGTCACCGCCTCCCCCCGCCCAGCCACCGGCTCGCGGGCCGCAACCGCTGGCGCAAATCGCACCCCGCTCCCATCTTCCTCGGCAAAAATCGCCTCAAAATGCCCATTCAGGTCCGCCACCAGGCTCTTGGCCGTTCTGAAATTCGCCGTCAACGCCACAAACTCAAACCGAAACGCCACCCCATCCGGATCAGAAGCCGAAACATCCAGCCCATGCGTCTTCATCCGCTCAAAAAGCTCCACCTCCGCCTCGCGAAACCCATAAATCGACTGCATCGGGTCCCCCACACAAAAGCAGCTCCGACCCTCCCGCTCCGGCCAGGCCCCCACAATCCGCGCCAGCAGCTCATGCTGCCTCCGGCTCGTATCTTGAAACTCATCCACCAGCAAATGCCGTATCCCCGCCGCCAGCCGCTGCGCGATATCTGAGGCAAGGCCCTCCTCCGGAGCCAGCACCTCCAGCGCAATCCGCGCCACCTCCGTAAAGTCCACTGAACCCGTCTCAGCAAACAGCACCTGCAACTGGGCCGCCGCAAACCGCAGCACCGCAAAACAGTGTCGCAGCAACTCCCACTCCTCCTCCGTATACCCCAGCGGCATCGGCTTCTGAAATACCCCCAAAGCCGTCAGCAACCCCGGCTCCTGCGCCAGCCCATCGACCAACTCGCCAAACCGATCTTTCAACGGCTTGCCCTCGGCCCCGCTCGGAAAACCTCGATGCAAGTTCAGTCCGCCCTTTTTCCGCCACGATCCTTCGGTCAGCAGAAAATCAGCCACCTCCCCATAAGCCTCCACCCCATCCCGCAGCCTCTGCCGCTCGTCCTCGCCCCCTTTGAAGACAGTCGGCAGCTCCGCACGCTCCGCCAGACCCCGCGGCGAATCCTTTCCCGCGTTCTCGCAAGCCATCCGCGCCAGCTTCAGCACCTCCTCCCGGCTCCCCTCCAGCGCGTCCAGCCTCTGGCCCAGCCTCTCCAGCCGTCCCCGCGCGGCCCGCAAAAACGGCCCTTCCAGCCTCACCCGCAACCCCGCCTCATCCACACCTCCCCCCAGCACAAACCCCTGAAACCAGCGGTTCCGGTCCCCCAGCATCTGCACAATCAGCGCTTCCACGTCCGCCCAGTTGTTGTCCCGCCATCGCAGCAGCGCCTCGACGCTTCGCCGCGTCGCCGTATCCGCCCCGCCCAGCACCGCCAGCGTCCTTCGTGCCGTCTCCAGGTAAAGCGCCTTCGGCTCCTTCACCGGATCAAGCCTGCCTCCCAGGCCTGCCAGCATTCCCCAGCTCAGCGGATTCTGCAGCGCCAGGCTCCGGCAAAAAGCGTCAATCGTCGTAATTCGCAGCTGATTCGGATGATCCAGCAGCTTCCAGTCCAGCCGCCGCCCGCGCTCCGCCGCCCGCGCCGCCAACCGCTCCAGACTTTGCTCTTCCTGCCCGTCCTGCTCTTCCTGCCCGTCCTGCCCCCCCTCCGTGCCCCCGGTCTCCAATCCCGTCTCGCCCTTGCGACCCTGGAACTCCGCCTCCGCCCGCTCCAGCGCCCCCAGTACCCTTTGTCGCATCTCCGCCGCCGCCGCATTGGTAAACGTGATCGCCACAATCTCGTCCGGCTTTTCCGCCTCACCTAACAGCCGTAGAAACCGCCGAATCAGCAACTCCGTCTTCCCCGATCCCGCCGGAGCCTGCACCAGAAACGACCGCCCCAGATCCAGCGCCCGTTCCCGCTCCGCCCAGTCAGCAGGACGATTGACGGCCTTCGCTTCCGGCTCACCCATCGACGATTCCTCACCCCTGAGCATCATCACGCCCTCCAGATTCACTCTCGGCCCCGTTCTCATCCCCGTCCTCATCCCCGTTTTCATCCCCGTCGCCTGCCAGCCCCGCCAGCCCCTGATTCTCCCCAATACGGCATACCGCCTTTAAATGGCATTTCTCGCACGTCTTCCCCGCGGTCTTGGGATTCACCTCCGCCCGCCCTGCAACAAAATCCTCCCCCAGCCGTTCAATCACAGCCCGCCACTTCGCCAGGTTGTCATCCGACAGCGGAGACCTCATCAGCCCCGACCTCCCTGTCAACCCCGGCTGCAGCGTCCCCGCCGCATCGCGCACCCGGCCCACAAACTCCGTCTTCCCCGGCTTTACCCGCCCAAATACCAGCCCTTCTACCTCCTCCTTCACCGCAAACGTCGCATACAGCGGCAATTGCACATCATCGGGTCGCTCCCCCACCCACGCCGCAGCACCAACATCACCGCTCTTGTAATCAATCACCAGCCGTCCCCCCCTTGGCAGCACGTCCACCCGGTCCATGCGAACTCGCAGCCGCAGCCCTGCCACCACCACCTCCCTCGCCACTTCCGTACCTTCGACTTCAAATGGCTGCCGCCCCCGCTCATACTCCAGCCACTCCGCCACCAGGCCCGTCAGCCGCTCCACTTCGAGCTCCAGATACCGCCGCGCAAATCGCCGCCCAGCGATCTCGCCGCTTTGTACCTTCTCCGCCATCACCGCCTCGGCGATAGGTCTCACAAATTCCTGCAAATCCCCGATCCCCTGCAACTCGGCCAGCGTTGACACGCCCCCACTCCGCACCCCGCCCCAAATCCGGCTCAACACATCATGCAGCAGCTTGCCCCGCTGCCTCGCATTCAATCCCACCTCGGCCGGATCCCAATCCTCCGCCGCCAGCCGGGTCGTCGCAAACGCCTGAAACGGACACTGCGATTGCCGCGTCAGCGCCCCTGCCCCACCCCGCAACTGCACCAGCGGAAAGGGAACCCGGCTCCAATCCTCATACGTCTCCGTCTTCACCTCCCGCTTCTTCGCCAACCCGTCCAACGGCAAATTCAACGCTGCGCCTGCCATCTGCGCAATCAGGCGCGAAGGCCGCGACTCCACTTCCCCCTCCTGCCGCGAATAGCTGAAAATTACCTCGTCTGCCACCCGCAACAGCCGCTCCGTCGCCTGCCGCGCCAGTTCCCAATCCCCGTCATAGCTGCTGTGCGGCATCCCTTTCTCCGCCTGCAAGGCCAGCGGCAACAGCGGATGCGGCTGCCCGCTCCCCGGCCAATCCTCCTCACGTGCGCCCAAAAACCAGATCCCGTCCGCCCACTGCCCTGCCGAAGCCAGTGGCTCCGTAATCTGGATCGCAGCGTCCGTCGATTCCGTGGCAAAGATCCTCTCTGCCGCTCCATCCGAAACCGCATCCACAAAATCCGCCCACTCCATCGCCTTCCCATCCAGCCCAAGGGACGCGCACTCCGCAAGCACTTTTTCCCAGTTCTCCAGTGCCTGGTAGGCAAAACTCGAAACCGGCCGAGACCCCGGCCACCCCATCCCCGCCAGCGTTCTCTCCGCAAATTCCACCCACTCCAGCGGGCTTTGCTTCCCCGGCTCTCCCTTCAGCCCTTCCTGCGCCCGCGCCATCCGCGCCGCCCAGTTACTCGCAGCATCCAATCCCTCCGCTTCTTCCCCAGGCCCCTTCGCCTCAGCACTGACCGCCCCGCAAAAGTCCGCCAGCCACCAATCCGGCCGCTCCTGCCCTGCACGTCGCCATCGGCGCATCGCCCCAGCCAGCGCGTGCTCTTCTTCCACGCTTCCCGTGCAATGCCCGCTCGTCAGCAACCAGTCCAACGCAGGCTCCTTCATCGGTTGCGCCAGCCATTGCAGCAGCAGCAGCCCCGCTCGCACCATTCCCACCTGCCCCAGCGGAACCCCCAGGGAGAACTCAAAATCCCGTCCCGCTTTCAGCCCGCTCTCCAGCCCGCTCTCCAGCCCGCTCTCCAGTAACGCCCGCTCCAGCCTCCCCCGCTGCGCCTGGAGCCCCGTCGCAATCACCATCAGCCGGGTCTCCGTACCTTTCTTCAGCCCCGCCTCCAGTCGCGCCTGCAGCCATCGAATACACGCCGCAATCTCCGCTTCACCATCCGCTGCTGAGAAAAACCTCCTCGTCGCCCCTGCCGTCTCCAATTCGTCAAAGCCCGCTTCCTCCCACGAGCCCCACGCCTCCAAAAGCGCCCGTTGCGAAGCCAGTATCCGATCAAAACCAACCAGCAGCACCGGTGCCCGCCCCCCAGCCGACGAGTCGTCCATTCTCAGCCCTTCGGTCAACTCCGCCGCCACGCCGCTCGCACTCAGCAGGCTCTCCCCGAGGCATCGCGCTTCAAACTCCCTCAGCCAGCCCAGAAAAACTGCTGCATCGCCACCCGCGCCACCCCACTCGGCCAACCGTTGCCGCCCCGCCTGTGAATCAGCATTCGGACCCACCAGCTCCGGCGCATAATCACACAACAGCCGGAATGCCCGCATTGCCGCCTCGGCCAGCCGTCCCCGGTGAATCAGGTCGGCCCCCGCCTCACTCTCCCCAATCACCCGCTTCCATAGCGCCCGCTCCTGCGCTCCATTCAGCAGTACAAGCCCCTCCAGCCCTCCCAGCCCTCCCAGCCCGCCCAGCCCCGGCCGCCGCCCCGGCCCTGGCCCGCCCCGCGCCTGCCACTCCTCCCGCACCCAGCTCTCCCAGGAGTAGACCGCAGCCGTCGCCCAGGCCCGCAGCCCCGCACCCTGCCGCGCTTCATCCACAGCCGACCGCAGTGCCCGCGCCGATCGCTCATTCGCCGCCACCACCAAGCCGCCAGCAGCCAGCCAGGCCTCCACCCGTACCCGCAAAACTTCCGCTCCAACCCACATAGCCCCTCATCCTATACCAGCCCAGGCACACAGGCAGACCGCCCCGCCGGCCCAGGCGCCAACGGCGCGCCGCCATTCCCCCCAGGGCAACAGGCGTCCCCTGCGACAGATCTTCGTCGCTGGCATGGGTCGCCCTGGGGTCAAGCTTCGAAGGCGACTGAAAAGGGTTCAAAGAAAGGGTTGAAAGCCCGACCCATCGCTGTGGAACATAGCATTTTGGCTATATCCCCACCGCCCTCCACTCCCCATGCACAAACCCCCT
Source organism: Acidobacteriota bacterium (assembly GCA_025359885.1). Taxonomy (GTDB): domain Bacteria; phylum Acidobacteriota; class Terriglobia; order Terriglobales; family Acidobacteriaceae; genus Acidicapsa. The sequence continues at coordinate 16,910 of JANYDG010000022.1, read as the reverse complement.
CAATTCCACGCAAATCCACCTGCCTCATAACAAACCACTTCCACCAGATCCACTTGACAATTTCCCCACCCCGGCCTCGTCCCCAGAATGTTACACGTGTAACATTCCCCAATCGAAACGGTGTCACACACCCAATTTCCAACCCCGACACTCCAAAATCCACCGCGAGCAAAGCATCCCGCCCCTGTAAACTAAGGTGTGAATCGCACCCTTCCCGCCCTCCTTCTCCTGCTCGCTCTCGCCGCCGCCGGCTGCCATTCCAGCGACCCCGCTCCAACCGCTCCGTCCCAATTCAAGACCTATCCCCTGCGCGGCAAAGTCGTCTCTACCAACCTGGCCACTGGCGAAGTCACTCTCGACCACCAGGCCATTCCTGGCTTCATGGACGCCATGACCATGCCCTACAAACTTCGCGACACCCGCATCATCAGCGAACTCCACCCCGGCGATATCCTCACTGCCGACGTGCTCGTTTCGCAATCCGCCGATGCCGCCGTCTTCGTCGATCACATTGTCATCGTCGGTCAGGCCAAAGCCGACTACCGCCCCGCCACTCAGTTCCACGTACCCACCCCCGGCGACAGCGTTCCCGACTTTCACCTCACCAATCAGGACGGCCACCCCATCCACCTCTCCCAATTCCGAGGCAAGGCGCTGCTCATCACCTTCATCTACACCCAATGCCCCCTGCCCGACTTCTGTCCCCGCGTCACCCGCAACTTTGCTGTGCTCGAGAAATCGCTCGCAGCGAGCCCAAAGCTCTACGCTCAGACCCACCTGCTCTGCGCCAGCTTTGATCCCGAAAGCGATACCCCCGCCCGCCTGAAAGCCTACGGCGAAACCTACATGGGCTCCCTCGCGCCCCGGGCATTTGCTCACTGGGATTTCGCTGTTCCCGGCAAGTTCACCCTGCCCACACTCGCCCGGTTCTTCAACGTCGGCCTCACCCGCGAAGCCGACCAGACCATCACTCACACACTTTCGACGACCCTCATCGGACCCGACGGCAAAGTCGTTAAGTTCTACCCCGGCAATGAGTGGACCCCTGCCGAACTCCTCGCCGATGTGGCAAAACTCTATCCTCAGAATTAGGTACATCGCATGATTGTCGTCATCATGGGCGTCAGTGGCTCGGGCAAGTCTTACCTGGCCGGCAAGCTGGCCGCAGCAACCGGCTGGGACTTTGCCGAGGGCGACGACCACCATTCCGAGACCAGCAAGGCGAAGATGGCTGCCGGCATTCCCCTTACAGATCAAGACCGCGCCCCCTGGCTTGACGCACTCCACGGCGTCCTCGCCTCCTGGCAGCAGCGCCGGCAATCCGGGATTCTCACCTGCTCTGCCCTCAAACACGAATACCGCCAGCGCCTTGCGGCCAACCTTCCCCAAGTGCGTTTCATCTGGCTTGACCCGCCCCGCGCCGTCCTCTCTCAGCGCATGGCGACTCGCCCCGGCCACTTCATGCCCCCGGCCCTGCTCGAAAGCCAGCTCGCCACCCTTGAGCGCCCCGAGCATGACCTCAACACGCTTCGCCTCGATGGCTCAGAGCCAATCCAGCAAGCGGTCGAATCCATCCAGAACTGGCTTCAATCCTGAACCCATCGAACCCATGAATCTTCGCCCGGCCCAGCCTCATCCCTTCCAGTAGACTCAGAGTTGAAAGCATTTCTCAATGAGGTTACGCCGCATGGCGAAAGTTACGATTGCATTTGCTGTTATTTTCATTGCGCTTGGTCTGGTCGGTTTCGTCGCCACCGGCAGCACCCACCCTACTGCGCTGATTCCTTGCGCTCTTGGCCTTCTGCTTGGGATTTTTGGCATACTCGCACTCAGCCCCGATGCGGGGCGCCGCAAGCTCTTCATGCACATCAATGTCACGCTGGCTCTGCTCGGCTTTCTGGGAACAGTGATGGGTCTTGTCTCGTGGTTTCAGATGCTCGCTGGCGGAACAGTCAAGAATCCTCAGGCCGTTGAATCCAAAGCCTCGATGGCGATGCTTTGCTTGATCTATGTGATCCTCTGCGTACGCAGCTTCATTGCGGCACGCAAAGCAAGGTTGGTCTGATCCATGGCAAGTTTGCGCGGTGGTGGAATGGCGTTGCAGGCAGAGCGTGGTGGTCGCGGTATGGGCAAGGGAAGTGATGGGCCCAAAAAGAAGGTCAACTTCAAAAAGTTGTGGCCGACGATCTGGGCGCTTGTAAAACCGCGCCGCTGGCTGCTGCTGGCTGGATTCGCGCTGGTGGCGATCAAAACCGTCGCTGGGCTTACGCTCCCCTACCTGAGCAAGTTCCTGCTCGACAATGTGTTGGCCTCAAAGAATCCTCAGCCGGAGATGCTGCCGGTGCTGATCGGCATCGTTTTTGGGGCGACGCTGATCCAGGCGATCTCGTCGTTTTCGCTGACCCAATTGCTCTCGAAGGAAGGCCAAAAGCTCATCTCTGAGCTGCGCAAACAGGTACAGCAGCACGTTGGTCGCCTCTCGGTGGCGTACTACGACGAAAACCGCACGGGCACGCTGGTCAGCCGCATCATGAATGACGTGGAAGGCGTCCGCAACCTGATTGGTACAGGTCTGGTTGAATTTGTTGGCGGCATCCTCACGGCGATCCTCGCATTTATCTATCTGATGAGCCGCAGCGTTACGGTGACGCTCACGGTCTTCACGGTGATTGCGGTTTTTGTGGTGATTCTGCAGTACGGCTTCAAGAAGATTCGCCCTATTTTTCGGGAGCGCTCCAAGATCAACGCTGAAGTCACCGGGAGGCTGACCGAGTCTCTGGGCGGCGTGCGCGTGATCAAGGGCTACCACGCCGAGGACCGTGAAGCCAGCGTCTTTGGCTCTGGAGTGGAGCGGCTGCTCAAGAACGTTGTCAGCTCGCTGACGATGACGAGTACGCTGGGCGCTGCCTCGACGACCGTATTGGGGTTGGTTTCTGGCCTGGTGATGTGGCTTGGCGGGCACAGCGTTTTGCAGCATACGTGGACGGTTGGAGACTACTTCAGCTACAACATGTTTCTTGCGTTCATGATTGCGCCGGTCTTTCAGATTGTGAATATCGGAACGCAGTTGACTGAGGCGTTTGCGGGGCTGGACCGGACGACTGAAATTCTCAGTGAAATGGAAGAGAATGCCGACCCGAAGCGGACCGGGCAGATGCCTCCCATCACTGGACGCGTTGAATTTGAACATGTTCAGTTTGAGTATGAGGCTGATAAGCCGGTGTTGCATGGGATTGATTTTGTGGCTGAGCCGGGTTCGGTGACGGCGCTGGTTGGTTCGTCGGGTTCGGGCAAGTCGACGATGATCAGCTTGATCTGTGCCTTTCATAATCCAGTGACTGGCCGGGTGCAGATTGATGGGCAGGATCTTTCGACGGTGAATCTGAACGGCTACCGCTCGCAACTGGGGGTCGTATTGCAGGATTCCTTCCTTTTTGATGGGTCGATTCGGGACAATGTGATGTTTTCGCGGCCGGAGGCGACGGAAGAGCAGTTCCTCTTTGCCTGCCGAACGGCGCGCGTGGATGAGTTTGCAGAGCGATTCCCGGAGAGTTACGACACGGTTGTTGGCGAGCGCGGCGTGAAGCTTTCCGGCGGTCAGCGGCAGCGGCTGAGCATAGCGCGGGCGCTGCTGGCGCAGCCGCGGATCCTGATTCTGGATGAGGCGACGAGTTCACTGGACTCGGAATCAGAAGCGATGATTCAGGATGGTCTAAACCAGCTGATGCTGGGCCGGACGACGTTTGTGATTGCGCACAGGCTCTCGACGATTCGCCGCGCGGACCAGATTCTGGTGGTCGAAGGCGGCAGGATTGTTGAGCGCGGCAACCATGATGAGTTATACGCGATGAAGGGCCGCTACTACGACCTTTATACGCGGCAGCATGGCCTGGAGACCAACCTCTTTCTAGCGCCTGGCGAGGGGGATGCAGTGGTGGAGGCTAAAGCATTTTAGGGGACGGTGTGGGTTCAAAAGCATGGATCGGGCCTTCAGCCCTCTCCATGTTGCTCTTGTACGGTGACCCAGGCCGTTGGCCTGGGCTGCGATGATTCGCACCTTTGTCGCTTAGGTCGTTGGAGTGCCTTATATGCTAAGCCGGAAGAGGCGACGGTCGTATCGTATGTGTCTGGCCCACTCGACTTGCAGGTCTGCCGCATTCGGATGAAGCGGGTTCAAGAGATAGTTCGTGGATTCCGGTGACGGCGCTGAAGGAACTGCCAAAAGCGCCGTCTCTTTGCGATTGAGCCAGTTATCGCCGATGCTTCGCGTAGCGTCGAGATCATCCTTCCAATCTGATGTGAGCGATTCATTCGATACTGTCTCTGATGCAATCACTGCCTTTGATTGAATGCGAAGGAGCTGATAGGTTTCTGGGAAGACCTCTTCCGTGTCGATCTTCAGATTGACCAGTGCTTCAAGTAAAGAAACAGCGGGATGTTCGGTCATGTACACGACAGGCACGCCCTTACGGGCGGTATGCCATCGGCCAGATCGGAATTCACCGCCGATACCTGACAGTTCGAGGTAAGAACTGATTCTCCAGAAGACATTCAAGAGAAAATACCGTCCGCTATTCCCCAGAGTTGCCCCTCGACCAGCCGCGCACCGGCCTCATCGCCGAGCAGACTCATGGAAGGTCGATTCTCCATCTCGACATCGGGCGCACGGAGCCAATTGAGCAGCTTTGTGGAGTTTCCGAAGACGCGCAATCCGAAATCGAGGACGCGGATTACGCGGAGAAAACGTTCCGATTCGATGATGTTGAGCCGCTCCCCGCGGGCTTTACGGTGCTTGAGTGTGCGTGGAGGTATGACGAGTTGACCGATTTCCGTGAAGGTGAGTCCGCGTTGCTTGAGTAGCTCCAGGCAATCGGTGGGCAGGCCTTTTTCTACGAGGCGAAGGAGTTCGTAGGTCCCGAGAGGAGGAAATTCCGTAATGATTTGGGGCACTGCCAGGACAGCTTCAGTGGCCATAGGGCACCTCTACGGACATTATGCCATAGAGGTGAGTGGCATAATGCATATTTAAGTTTTGGGCTTGGGCGAAGTACATCAGGCGTATGCAGTGTCCATGGCTTTGCATATTCAGGACCCGGAGACGGACCGGCTGGCGCGGGAGTTGAGTGCGGCGACGGGCGAGACGATCACTGTGGCGGTGAAGACGGCGCTGCGGGAGCGAATGGAGACGATTCCTTCGGCCAAAACGGGACGTAAGGAAGAGATGGTCGCGGCTATGGAGGAAATCGCAGCTCGACTCAACGAACTTCCGGTACTTGACAATCGCTCAGCGGATGAAATTCTGGGCTATAACGAGCATGGGTACTTTGACTGATGGTGATCGATACCTCGGTGTTGGTGGCAATCCTGTTGCAGGAGCCAGACCGGCATTCTTTTGAGGATGCGATTGCGGAGTCGCGAGTAAGCCGGAGATCTGCCGTTACCTACATGGAAGCTGGGATGGTACTGACTACGCGCTTTGGTAGCCAAGCTGAGGCAGCTCTGGATCGAATTCTGGCGAAAGCAAGAATTGTTATTCATCCGCTCGACGCAGCCCAAGCCAAACTCGCACTGGAAGCGTTCCGAAACTATGGCACGGGGCGGCATCCGGCGGGGCTGAATTGTGGGGATTGTTTTAGTTATGCGCTGGCTAAGATCTGTGGTGAGCCGTTGTTATTCAAGGGTGATGACTTTGCGCGGACGGATGTGGATCTGGCGTAGCGCGTTTTAGATCCTGCTCTATCAAGACCGAGGTCAAGCCTGCCAGGGATTATTCGATGCTGCTTAGTACAAACGAAAAGATACTTGAACAGTGACGGGAACCTCGATGGGCAGACCATCCTTCATTGCCGGTTTGAAGCGGTATTGACGTACAGCTTTGCCGGCTTCAGCATCGAGACCATAACCGACGGACTGTAGCAGGCAGAGGTTTGTGGGCATGCCCTGTTTATCAACAGTGAGACGAATGATGTTGTGCGGAAAATTCTTATCAATAACCTTTCTCCCGGCCTTGCGAGCCTCTTTGGAAAATCTGGCGTCAACAACGTGGATGAGCTTGGGGGGAGTGACTCCCGCAGTCTCCGAGCCGCCGGTAATCAATTGAGACTGTGCTGGACATGCCGGTGGCTCGTCGGCTTTTGTAGCCTCAGAAGCCGAGGATGGGTAACTGATGGTGGCGCAGGCGAGGCTCATTGCAACCGAATAAAAGACGATTCGATGAATCATTGTCATGGTTGAGTTGATTGTCATGCATTTCCTAACTCATGCAAAAGAAATGCGTAGTCGAAGGCTATCTCTTTGAGGTAGTCGTAGCGGCCGCTGGCGCCGCCGTGGCCTGCTTCCATATTGGTGACGAGGAGCAGGGGGTTGGTGTCGGTTTTGAGGGTGCGGAGTTTGGCTACGTACTTGGCTGGTTCCCAGTACATGACCTGGCTGTCATGGAGAGAGGTTTTGACGAGCATGGCGGGGTAAGTGCCGGGTTTGAGATTGTCATAGGGCGAGTAAGTGAGCATGTAGTGGAAATACTCTGGTTCGTTGGGGTTGCCCCACTCTTCGTACTCGGGGACGGTGAGGGGGAGGGAGGCGTCGAGCATGGTGTTCATGACATCGACGAAGGGAACGTGGGAGAGGACGGCGCGGAAGATTTCTGGTTTGAAGTTGACGACGGCACCCATGAGGAGGCCTCCTGCGGAGCCGCCCTCGATGGCGACGCGGGCGGGGTCGCCGTAGCCACTGCTGGTGAGCTCTTCGACGGCGGTGATGAAGTCAGTGAAAGTGTTGCGTTTGACGAGCATTTTGCCCTGGTCGTGCCAGGGTTTGCCGAGGTCGCCGCCGCCGCGGATGTGGGCGTAGGCCATGACGATGCCGCGGTCGAGGAGGCTGAGGCGGTTGGCGTTGAAGCCGATGGGCAGGGAGTAGCCGTAGGAGCCGTAGGCGTAGACGTAGAGTGGATTTTTGGCGGCCTGGCGTTGGGCGAATTTGTCTTTGCGATAGACGAGAGAGATGGGGACGCGGACGCCGTCGGGGGCGGTGGCGTAGACGCGTTCTGAAGCGTACTGATCGCGGTCGTAGCCGCCGGGGACCTCGACCTGCTTGAGGAGGGAGGAGTTGCCGGTGGCGAGGTCGTATTCAAAGACGGAGCTGGGGGTGACGAGGGACTGGTAGGCGTAGCGGAATTGGGTGGTCGAGAATTGGCGATTGGTGTGGGGGAAGGCGCTGTAGACGGGTTCGGGGAAGAGGATTTCGTTGGACTGAATGGCGCGGTCGTTTTCGGTGAAGCTCCAGAGGCGGAGGCGGGGCAGGCCGTCTTCTCGTTCGCAGCAGACGAAGAATTTTTCGAAGAGGTCGATGTCTTCGAGCATGATGTCCTGGCGGTGTTCGAGGAGGGGAGTCCAGTGTTTGCGGCCTGGGGTGGCGACGGGCGCGGTGACGAGGCGGAAGTTGCGGCCCTGGTCGTTGGTGCGGATGAACCAGAGTCCGTTGCGGTGGTCGATGGAGTATTCATGCTCGTCGTGGCGAGGGGCGACGAGGGTCCAGGGGCGGTCGGGGGTATCGGCGGCGAGGAATCGGGACTCGGTGGTGGTGTGGCTGCCTGCCTCCATGATGAGAAATTTGCCGTCGCGGGTGCGGCCTACGGCGAGGTTGAAGCGTTCGTCGGGCTCGTCAAAGATGAGATGGTCGGAGGCGAAATCTGTGCCGAGGGTGTGACGCCAGAGCTGGAACTGGCGCTTCTGCTCTTGATCCTCGATGGTGTAGAAGAGGGTTTGGTTGCCATTTCCGACTTTGGCGGCCCAGGTGACGGAGCCGACGCGCTCGACAGAGTTTTCTGGACCGGGGAGGACTGAGCCAGTCTGGAGGTCTTTGATGTGGAGGGTGTACTGGCGGAAGCCGGTGTGGTCGACGCTGTAGGCCATCCAGCGGCCGTCGTCGGTGATGTCTGTGCTGCCGATGGACATGAAGGGGTGGTTTTTGGCGAGCTCGTTGCCATCGAGGATGACTTGTTCGGGGGCGTCTGGGGAGTCGGCTTTGCGGCAGTAGACGGGGTACTGGAGGCCCTCTTCGGTGCGGAGGTAATACCACCAGTCTCCGTCGCGATAGGGGACGGAGATGTCGGTTTGCTTGATGTGGCTGAGCATTTCGTCGTAGAGCTGGCTACGGAGGGGGGCGAGGGACGCGGTGGCGGCCTCGGCGTAGGCGTTCTCGGCGTTGAGGTAGGCGATGACTTCGGGGCTCTCTTTTTCGCGGAGCCAGGCGTAGTTGTCGACGAGGACAGTGCCGTGGAGGGGGGTGAGTTTTGCTTCTATACGGGCGACGGGCGGGGTTGGAATGGGGAGATAGGGTGTTTTCAATTCAATAGTCATCCCTTTCAGGATAGTCGCCTGGGGCGGGTAAGTGCGAGGGGGTGGAACTTATGGGGCGGTGAGTGCGTACAATAGGGGAGATGCCAGACCGCCGCACGCGTACGGTTTTACACCGGTTCCTGCCTCCAATTGTGGGCCTGGTGGTTCTGTTTTCCTGCCTCTGTGGAGTTGCAGAGCGCGTGGAAGACCTGCCCAAACCTACAGATTATGTTTCTGACTTTGCGCACGTGCTCTCGCCGGAGACGGTGGCGCGGCTGGGGCGTTTGTGCGGCCAGCTTGACCATTCGGCGACGAATACGCAGGTGGCGATTGTCACGCTGAAGAACCTGGGCGGCGATGACAAGGCGGACTTTGCCAATCGGCTGGAAGAAAAGTGGAAGGTGGGGAAGAAGGGCAGCGACCGGAGCATTCTGATGCTGATCTCGGTCGAGGACCACCACTACTGGGTGGAGGTTGGCTACGGGCTTGAGGGCATATTGCCGGATGCCCGGGTGGGCGATATTGGGCGGCTGATGGTGCCGGACCTGAAGCGGGCGGATTACGACGGTGCGGTGACGACAGGGCTGGTGCAGATTGCGAATGTGATTGCGGCGGATGCCAAGGTTAGTTTGCAGGAGGAGGACCGCGGACCTGAGAGCAGCGAAACACAGAGCCGAGTGCCGCAGCGGCACGGGTCGTCCATTGGGCTGATTTTCCGGATTATTCTCATCGTGCTGGTGCTGGCCTTCTTTGGGGTGCGGGGGCTGCTTGGATTTGGCCTGGGCATGCTGTTTGGCGGCGGCGGACGCGGCGGCTGGGGTGGCGGCGGAGGATTTGGCGGCGGTGGCGGCGGAGACTCGGGCAGCGGCGGCGATGGATTTGGTGGATTTGGTGGTGGTGAATCCGGCGGCGGTGGTGCTGGCGGAGACTGGTAATTTTGCAATTTTGACTGCACATTTTTTGTAACGGGGCCTTCTTGATTGAAGGCAAAGGAGAATCACTCAATGCGTCGTGGACTTTGGATCTTGCTGGGAATCGTTGGTGTTTTTGTTGTCATCGGGATGTTTATCTATGGCAGCTTTGTGTCTGCGCAGAACCAGATGGTGCAGAAGGATGAGCAGGTGAAGTCGAGCTGGTCGCAGGTGGATGTTCAGTTGCAGCGAAGGGCTGACCTGATCCCCAACCTGGTGGAGACGGTGAAGGGCTTTACGAAGGAAGAGAGCACGGTGTTTGGCGACATTGCCAACGCGCGGGCGGGCCTGTTGAATGCGCGGGACCCGAAGGCGAAGATTGCGGCCAACGGGACGCTGGATTCGGCGTTTGGCCGGCTGCTGGCTCTGACGGAGAATTATCCGCAACTGAAGTCGAATGAGCAGTTCATGCGCTTGCAGGACGAGCTATCGGGGACGGAGAACCGGATCAGCGTGGCGCGCCGCCGGTACAACGATACGCTGCGGGATTACAACACGTTTGTGCGGTCGTTCCCGAACAGTGTCTGGGCGGGGATCCTGGGCTTTCATGTGAATGATGCGTACTTCGAGGCGAGTGCAGCGGCGCGGACGGTGCCTTCGGTGAAGTTTTAGGGATGAGTTTTAGTCAACACGGTCACGGTTGATTGCAGTGATGACGGTTGACACGGTCATTGGCGTATCTCTCCCCTGCCGCGAAGAGGTTGCGGCAAGGGAAGAGGAACCCGCGGCTCGCACCCAGGTCTGAAAATCCGGAGTTGGGGCACGCAGATTCTGCGATGTTCATGAAAATGTTGTGAGCGTGAAAAGGCCACAGCGGAGTGAGAACTCTGCTGTGGCCTTTTGATTTTGGTGGAGCTTTAGCTGGAATTTACTTGAACGAGGCGATTGCGTGGGCTTCGTCGTCGTAGATATCAAACACGGTGTAGAGTTTGGTGACCTGCAGGACATCTTTGACCTTTTTGGTCAGGTTGAGCAGTTTCACGTCGGCATTTTGATTTTTGGCGGTGGTGAAAGCGCTGACCAACTCGCCGAGACCGGAGCTGTCAATGTAGTTGACGTTGCCGAGGCTGAGCAGGATGTGCTTGACGCCTTTGCCGATGAGATCGCGAATGGCGTCGCGGAGTTGCACGCTGCCTTCGCCGAGCGTGATGCGCCCGCTCAGATCCAGGATAGTTACGCCGTCGAGTTGCCGGGTTGCAATGGTAAGTGCCACAGAAGTCCCTCCTTGGGGTTTTCGTCGTTATCGGTTAATTCGTATCCAGATCTTTGTCGTTCTGGGTCACGTCATCCGGGGTCGCCGCCGGCGTCAGATGCTTGATCAGCGTCAGTTCCGTTCCGGGGTGCAATTGTCGAAAGTGTACCTCATCCAGGAAGGAACGGATGAGGAAGATGCCGCGACCAGTGCCGCGAAGCAAATTTTCCGGTGCGAGGGGGTCGGGAAGGGTATCCGGGTCGAGCCCTTCGCCCTGGTCTGCGATGGAGATAACCAGGGATTTTCCGGTGTTTTCAAAGCTGGCGCTGACCTGCTTATTGGGATCATAGCCGTTGCCGTGGAGGACGGCGTTGACGGCTGCTTCGCGGACGGCCATGACCACGCGAAAGCTTTCGTCCTCGTCCATGCCGGCGGCCTGGGTAAGCTTTTCCGCTGCTGCTTCAATCTCTGCCACGCTATCCATGGTGGAGGCCAGTTTGAAGCTGAGTCGCCCTGTTTGTGGTCCGGTCAATGGAGGTCTCTCTGTGCTGGCGGTCTGGTTTGTGGAAACGGTACGTTGACGGGGATGCGACGCGAGGTTTGCCGCATGGGCCGGACGTTTTGAATCCTCCATCGCAGTTTCGTTGTTGAGCCTCGGTCTGTCAAGACGCGTTTGCTCGCGCTCGCCAAAGTAGCCTTGGGGGGGTCTACTGTTTGTGAACACTCGAGGTGAAAAACTGTGAAAGTCCTTCGAAGCGCTGTGGTTCTGGCCGGTTCGGTTTGTTGTGCTGCTTCAGTGTGGGCGCAGGTGAAGCCGGTCGTCGAGGCCAGCCCGGCGCAACTGGAGTTGACCGCTGAAGTTGCGGCGACCAACGAGCAGGGGCAACCGGCGGCGCTGCGCATTTCATTGAAGAATGCAGGGAATGTTGCGGTTGATCTTCCCATGCTGGAGATGGGATGCGGTGGAGAGGATGGTGGATATGACTTGAAACTGGACTGGCATCCGAACGACACGAAATACCCGACTCCTGGATTAGGATGCGGAAGGGGATTTGGTGACCGCCCCTCATTGATGACACGTGCACAAAATGAATGGCTTCGCTTGCAGCCCGGCGAATTTATCACGGTCACGGAATCGCTTCGTTCGACGTTTGGAGAGTTCAGGCGAGGAACGATGGAGTACTGGGTTGAGTATGTGCCGCCTGTTTTGAGCCAACAGGAGCAGAGCGAGCTTCGGCAGGCTGGCTATGTGTTTCCAACTGAGAAGGTCAGGACACAGTCGAGGCGCTTTCGCGTGGACTGAAGTTGCGCGGGGCAATCTGCAGACGATTCGTTCAGCGGGTGCACTCACAGTTTTTTGTTACCAGTTGGTTTCAGTGAACACGGTTGCTCGCTCGCCAGCGGGTGGGGCGTCAGGCTAAACTCAGTCTGCTGCAATTGAACACTATGCGCCCAAGGACTACATCACGCGTCAGCCTTACTGCCATGCTTGGCACGCCCGTTACGGACGCGCAGGGGGTGGTTCGTGGGCGACTGAAGGATATTGCTGTGGCGACCGGGGCGGATGCCGGGCGGGTGGCGGGGCTGGTGCTGAAGACGCGGCAGGGGTTGCAGATCGTGCCATCGATTCAGGTGATGGAGACGCCGGCGGGGACGCTGGAGCTGCGAACGCCGACGGCGCTGAGCCCGCTGCGCGGGGATGAAAATTACCTCTTTTTGCAGCAGGACCTGATTGACCGGCAGATTATCGACATTCATGGGCGCAAGGTGGTGCGGGTGAATGACGTGGACCTGGAGTGGCTGGGGCATGGGTCGGTGCATCTGCTGCGGGTTTCAGAGGTAGAGGTTGGGTTGCGGGGGGCGGTGCAGCGGGTTTTCAAGGGACTGCTGCCGCGGCATACGCTGGAGGCGCTGTCGCGTCGTTTTGCGGCGCGGGGGATTCCGTGGCAGTTTGTGGATGTGATTGAGGTGGATCCGGCGCGGCGGGTGAAGCTGAAGATTGACCATGAGCGGCTGGCGGGGATGCATCCGTCGGAGCTGGCGGAGATTTTGGCGGATCTGGCGCCGGCGGAGCGTGCGGCAATCTTTACGGCGCTTGATGAGGAAGTGGCCGCGGAGACGCTGGAAGAGGTTGATCCGAAGCTGCAGAAGTCGCTGCTGGAGGGGATGGACAAGCATCGGATTGCGGACATTGTCGAGGAGATGGACCCGGGCGCGGCTGCTGACCTGCTGAGCGAGCTTTCAGATGAGCGGTCAGAGGCGATTCTCGAGGAGATGGATCCGGAGGAGCGGCAGGAGGTGGAGGATCTGCTGGAGTTCCACGAGGATTCTGCGGCGGGGCGGATGACGACGGAGTTTGTGGCGGTGGCCTGGGAGGCAACGGTTGCCGATGCGGTGGAGGCCCTTCGCACGTTTGATGGGGACCCGGAAACGCTGTCTGAGATCTACCTGACGGATGCTGGCCGGGTGTTGCGTGGGTCAGTACCGCTGGCGCGGATGGTGATGGCGCTGGCTGGGAGCCATCTGAACGTGCTGGCCGAAGCGCGGGTGCGTTCTTGCCCGGCGGAAATGCATCAGTCAGATGTCGCGGAGGTTTTTGACAAATATAATCTTCGTTCGCTGCCGGTGGTGGATGTGCAGGGTCGTTTGGTCGGCGTGGTGCATGCCGACCATGTGATCAGCTATCTTCTCGAAAAGCTTTGAGGCTTATTTGGTAGCTGGGGCGGCTGGGGTCTGGGTGGGTTGAGCGGCAGGCTGGGGTGTTGCTGGCGCAGCAGACCTGGTGGGTGCGTCCGCGGTGTCGGATGCAGTGCTGGCCGGGGCGGCTGCCGTTGGCTGAGCGGCCGGGCTGGATTTGCTGGTGCCTGCGTCGGAGTCGGTATCCGCAGGGGTGGATGCGCTTGTCTTGACGGCTGCGGCAGTGGCTGCGGCTGGCTGAGCGATGGTGATGCCGAGATACTTGTCAATGGCCGCGACGTTGGTACCGAGGCTCGAGGCGATGCGGGAGATGGAAATGCCCTGACGGTGGAGCAGCTTGACCTGGGCGGCTACGGATAGCTTGACGGTATCGGGTTGCAGTGTGGCCGGCTTGATGGTGGACGCGGACCGGTCGCTGGCGGATGTTGCGGGTGAGGGCGCTGCGATGGATGCGGCGTTGCTGGACGGGCTGCTGAGGGCTGCGTTCAAATTGATCGATGGCATGGGATCTCCTGGTGGTGCCTGCGGCCGCAGGTTTGATCCACCCACTTGAACCGGTCCAGATTCGAGACATCGTTCCCCTGATTTGGGTGGCGCTCGTTTGCATACCGGACGAGTGGTGGACAGACTTCTGGTGCCCCTGCCGGATGTATCGGCTGCAAGGCTGAATCCTTGAGGGCTGGGAGTGGGATGATTGCGGCTTTTTGGCGTGCGCTGCGTCACATACCGCTTGCTGGGGAGGTGAAATGCTTGCTAAGTGACCCAGTTTCCCCAAAAATTTCCGCAGATCATTCAAGGAGGGATGGGTGTCGGCGTATCCAATTGGCGCCTTGCCCAGACCGTTTCGCGCCTTGGCCAGCTTGGTGTTGTGTCTGGAACGGCACTCGATCAACTGCTGATTCGTCGATTGGCAGATGGCGACCGGCTGGGCGAGAGCTTTGGCAACATGCGACGGGCCTTCGATGCGTTTCCCTTTCAGCAAATGGCGCGCCGGATCTGGCAGGAGTATTTTGTTGCGGGAGGCAAGGCGCCTGACGCGCCGTATCCGGCGACGGCGATGCACCAGTTGAACGACTCGCGGAAGATTGTGGAGCTGTGCATTGTCAGCAACTTCGTTGAGGTTTTTCTGGCGCGGGAAGGGCATGAGAATCCGGTCGGAATCAATTTTCTGGAGAAGGTGCAGACGGTGCATCTGCCCTCGATTTATGGAGCGATGCTGGCCGGGGTTGGCTATGTGCTGATGGGCGCGGGCATTCCGTTGCATATACCGGGGGTGCTGGACGCGTTTGCTGCGCACCAGCCGGCGCGGTACAAGCTTACAGTGACGGGCGCAGCACCGGAGATGGATACCTGGATGCGGTTTGACCCTTCGGATTTCGTTGAGGGGCCGCTGCCGGAGCTGATGCGACCGCGGTTTCTGGCGATTGTTTCTTCAAACACCCTGGCATCGACGATGCTGAAGCGGGCGAGTGGGCGGGTAGATGGATTTGTAATTGAGACGCCAACGGCGGGCGGTCACAATGCTCCACCGCGGGGCAAGCTGCAACTGACGGAGTCTGGCGAGCCGGTTTATGGAGAGCGCGATCATGTGAACATAGCCCAACTGCGCGAGCTTGGTGTGCCATTCTGGCTGGCCGGGGGCTATGCGAGCGCAGAAAAGCTGCTTGAAGCGCTGGAACAGGGAGCGGCAGGGATTCAGGTGGGGACGGCGTTTGAGTTTGCTGAGGAATCGGGGCTGCGCGGCGATTTGAAGCAGGCTTTGCTGAAGCAGGCACGAACCGGGACTGCGGAGGTGTTTACTGATCCGCTGGCATCGCCGACTGGTTTCCCGTTCAAGGTGGCGCATCTTGAGGGTACTTCGTCCGATACGAGTGTCTATGAGGCCCGGCCGAGGCTTTGCAACCTGGGATTTTTGCGCGAGGCATACGTTGCGCCGGGCGGCACGATTGCTTACCGATGCGCGGCGGAGCCGGTGAAATCGTATCTTGCCAAGGGTGGTGCGCTGGAGGATACGGTGGGCCGCAAGTGCCTGTGCAATGCTTTGCTGGCGAACGTAGGCTATGCGCAGATTTTGGCCGACGGGAGTCGTGAACCAGCTCTGGTGACGGCGGGCGATGATCTGGGCATGGTGAGCGAGTTTCTGGCGTCGGATGAGTCGAGTTACGGGGCGGCTGAGGTGATTGATGTGCTGCTGGGAAAAGAGAACGCCTAGTTTGCGGACGACAGAAGTGCCCGGAGGTCTTTGGTTTCGAGGATCGTTTTGGTGGCGCCGTTCCGGGCTGCGGTGAGCATGGTCTGGCCTAGTTCTTCGGTGGTGAGGACGTGGTTGGGGAAGGCTCGGTGGAGCAGGGGGAGCAGGGGCTTCATGGCGGTGTAGAGGATGCGATAGGCCCTGGTTTTAGAGCGGATGCCGGGCAGAGGAACGATGATTCCGGGGCGGAACATACAGGCCTGGAAGGGCATGCGCAGGAGGGCGTTTTCGAGGCGGCCCTTAATGCGTGCCCACATGATTCTGCCGCGCTCGGAGCTGTCGGTGCCCTGGCCTGAAACATAAACGAAGGTCATGGCGGGGTTGAGCAGGGCCAGTCTTGAAGCAATTGCGAAGGTCAGTTCATAGGTGAGTGCGGTGTAGGCGGCTTCCGTCATGCCTGCCGAAGAGACGCCGAGGCAGTAGAAGCAGGCGTCGAAGCCGCGCAACTGGCTTTCATAGGCAGCAACGTTGTGGAGATCGGCAATGACCAGTTCGCGCAATTTCGATTGATGGAGTCCGGTCGCGGTCCGGCCGACGGCGAGCACGTGCTCGACATCTTTGGCGAGCAGGCACTCGCGCAAGAAGCCCTGGCCGACCATTCCTGTGGCTCCAAAGATGAGAACTCGCATCGGCAACCTCTCTTATTTTCCGAGGTAAAGCAGCTTTATTTGCCAGGGGGTGGAGCGGCACCTGCGGCGCCAGCCTGGTAGATCCGTGGGATACGGGCTTGTGGAGCGGGGAGCTCGGGGAAGGGCGCGTGGGGCTCGGTCTGGTACCAGTAGGCGACGGAGTAGAAATCGTCTGAGCGGGAGTTGCCGTGGCCGTGCTCGATGGTGACGCGGATGGATTTTTCAAAGGTGATGGGCGATTCGGTGTGCCAGCGGTAGAGGCAGTAGCGGCTGCCGAGGCGTTCGTCGCCGGTGATGTAGGGTGCGCCGTTGTGCTGGAAGGCGAAGGGCTTGCTGTTGAAGTCCCATGCGCCGTTGTAGTAATCCTCGGTGCCGGTGCCTTGAATCGTTGGCAGGGTGTCGCCATCGATGAAGATCATGTCGTCGCCTTCGCCGAACCAGCCTTCCTGGTTTTGCAGGACTGCGTGGGTGACGCCGACGAAGTGGCCGCGGCCGGTGGCTTCGACGAAGACGTAGTTGTCTTTGCCGTCGAGGTTTTTGAGGGCGTCGACGGATTTATCCCAGTTGACCTGCCAGTCATTGACGATGCCTTTGCAGGGAGCGGCCTGTCGGTACTGGGCGTGGAAGCGGCCCAGATCGGAGGGGATTTCGGGCATTGTGACGTAGTCGATGGCGAAGTAGAGAGCGTCGGTTTTAACTTGCCCCTGGTTGGTTACGGTGATGCGCGCGGCGGTGGAGAAAGGCATCTGGAAGTATGCGTTGAGTGCTTTGACGGAGGCTACGGCGAGGAGTGCCGACTGGTAGACGAAGTATTCGCCGAGACCGAGGCCGAAG
>JANYDG010000011.1 GCA_025359885.1 Acidobacteriota bacterium | reverse complement strand
AACGAATCTGCTCCAAACTCAACTTCTCGGCTTCGTGCACGCTGATCTTCAATCCTCAGCTTGACCGCTCAGACTCCTTCAGGCTCATCTTGCGCTGGAATCAATCCTGAACTTCAGGATCATCTTGTGTTGGACAAGAGTCGGGCTTGACGCAGCGCGGGTGAAAACCTAAGCTCAAGAAAGCGGTTCCGTGACAGGATGACCAGAAGCGACCTTGCTCCAGGCAATCCTGCGTCCACGCCGCTGACGAGAGCGACCATGACCCCTCCGTATTTTTGGCAATACTTGCCACTGCTGCTGCAAATCCTAGCCGCGTTTGGGCTGGGATTAGGCATGGCCGTCGGCTCCTACTTCGTTGGCCGGCACCGCAATACCAAGACCAAGCTCGCCACCTACGAGTGCGGCATTGAAGCAGTCGGTGATGCCCGCGGACGATTCAGCGTGCGCTTCTACATGGTGGCCATGCTGTTCATCCTCTTCGACGTTGAAGTTGTCTTTATGATGCCTTGGGCAGTCATCTACAAGCAGTTACCGGCTATCACCGGCTCGGCATTCTTTGGCTTCTGGGAGATGCTGGTCTACCTCGGCTTCGTCGCGGTCGGTCTCTTCTATATTGTGAAAAAAGGCATCCTCGACTGGTCGAACGACAAAGGTGATCTCTAAATGAGCGTGACATTGGCTGACAAGGAATCCGTCCTGCGCGAAAAAGCCGATCATCCGGCTGTCGCAGCTATCGAAAACTGGAAATCAGATTCCCTGGTCGATGCCCGCTGGGATCGAGATGAACTGACCCTCACCATCGCCCGTGAAGAGATCGTCGGCGCGGGTTTCGCCGTTCAGGGTGCCGGTTACAACTTCCTTGAAGACGTCACCGCCGTTGACTGGTTACCCGCCTCGCCCCGCTTTCAGATCAGCTACCACATTGTTTCGCACACCCTTAAGGAGCGTATACGTCTCCGCGTGATGCTGGACGAAGCCTCGCCATCGGTCGATTCGATCATCCCCGTATGGCCGTCGGCAAATTATTATGAGCGCGAGGTCTTCGACCTCTTCGGCGTCCGCTTTGATGGCCATCCTAACTTGCGCCGCATTATGATGCCCGAAGAATGGTCCGGCCACCCCCTGCGCAAGGACTACCCCGTCGAAGGCTACCGGTGAGGTAGTGGTTAATGATGGGTGGTCAGTGGTTAAAGGCATTTCAATGACTGATCACGAACCACTCACGACCAGCCCTTCCCCGTTGTATCCTGAAAAGTCCACTTGCCTAAGCAACCCTCAACGGAGACCAGGTTCCAATGGCCCAGTTCACAGAAACACCGATTCTGGAAGCGCCCACAGCCGAAGGCTCCGCCGACCAGACCATGGTCCTCAACATGGGCCCGCAGCACCCCTCGACCCACGGCGTGCTGCGCCTGGTGCTCGAAATTGACGGCGAAATCGTCGTCCGGCTCTATCCCGAGATCGGCTACCTGCACACCGGTATTGAGAAGACCTGCGAAGCGAAGTTCTACCAGCAGGTTGTACCCCTGACTGACCGCATCGACTACCTCAGTCCGATGCACAACAATCTTTGCTACTGTCTAGCCGTCGAAAAGCTCCTCGAACTCCCAATTCCCGACAAGGCGCAATGGGTCCGCGTGCTGCTTTCAGAATTGACCCGCCTCAATTCCCATCTTGTCTGGCTCGGCACCCACGCCATGGATATTGGCGCGCTCACCGTCTTCCTCTACACCTTTCGCGAACGCGAAGACATTCTGCGCATCTTTGAACTGGTAGCTGGCCAGCGCATGATGACCAGCTACTTCCGCATCGGCGGCCTCGCGATGGAGCCACCCCTCGACTTTTTCGAGCGGGTGCAGAGCTTCATCAAGACTTTCCCGGAAAAGATCGACGAGTACTCAAACCTGCTTACCGGCAACCCGATATTCGTCAATCGCCTGCAGAACGTCGGTCACCTTTCCGCGGCCGACGCCATCGCGCTCGGTGTAACTGGCCCTCCGCTGCGCGCCTCCGGCGTGGATTTTGACCTGCGTCGAGACATGCCCTACTCCAGCTACGAAAAATTCCAGTTCAAGGTGCCCACCTCTGATCGTTGCGATGTCTGGGGCCGCTACCTCGTTCGCCTTGAAGAGATGCGCGAGTCGGTCAAGATCATCCAGCAGGCGCTCGACGGCATGCCCATGGGGCCCGTTAAAGCCAACGCTCCGAAGATCGTGCTGCCCGATCGCGAAAAGATGAAAACTCAGATGGAGTCGCTCATCCATCACTTCAAAATCGTCACCGAGGGCTTCGCCGTGCCCGCAGGCGAGGTCTACCAGGGCATTGAATCGTCGCGCGGCCAGATGGGTTACTACGTTGTCTCCGACGGAACAGCAAAGCCCTACCGCGTCCACATGCGCAACCCGTCTTTCGCATCCCTGCAAGCTCTGGAAACAATGTGCAAAGGACGCATGCTGGCCGATGTGGTTGCGGTCATCGGCTCCATCGACGTCGTCCTCGGAGAAATCGACCGCTAATGGCAACCGCCCTCATTGCCGACGGGACGAGCCAGCTCTGGCGTGAGTTCTGGGTATCGCTCGCTTCCCTTTTGCGCAGTTACACTGCCGTCCACGGCCTCAACCGCAAGCAGCAAGCTACAGTCGAGCTCGGCGAAGACCACATCATCGTGCGCGCCGGAGACCGCTGGCTACAACTGGACCGCACCGAAGCCCAGGTCCAATGGGCAAGAGAAAACGAAGCCACCGGCACGATGCACTTCACCGTTGATGGCAAGCTCAAAGCAGCCTTAGGAGCAGAAGAAGAGATGGACATGCAAGCCGAAGCCTGGGCACGGGAGTTGATGCGATGAGTACCGAAACCATGAGTATCTTTTCACCCGCACTGGCCGCTCGCTTTGATGCGCTCGTCTTGAAATACCCCGTGAAACGCTCCGCCCTCATCCCGATGCTGCTCTATGCGCAAGACGAAGTCGGTTACGTCTCCGACGCCGTCATGGCCGAGATTGCTGAGCGGCTCTCCATCACCGCGCTCGATGTCAAGAACGTGGCCAGCTATTACTCCATGCTGCGCTTCAAGCCGGCGGGCAAATACAACGTCCAGGTCTGCACCAATATCAGTTGCATGCTGCGTGGCGCCTACGACCTCTTTGACCACCTCCAGGAGAAGCTCGGTATCGGCCACAAGGGTGTCACTGCCGACGGCCTCTTCTCTCTCGAAGAGGTCGAGTGCATCGGCGTGTGCTGCTGGGCCCCGGCCATCCAGGTCAACTACGACTTCCACGATGACCTCACCAACGACAAGGTAGACGCAGTGCTTGCAACCTATCGCGCCAAAGTCAAGGAAGGGGTCAGCTAATGCCCAGGCTCGTATCTCATCCCGATGAAGTCAAAATCGTCACAAGCCGCTTTGGCAAAGGTGCCGCCGACATTGACCGTTTCCTCGAACTTGGCGGCTACGAATCCACCCGCAAAGCGCTCGCCCAGGGTCCCGAATGGATCATCAACGAGATGAAAGCCTCGGGGCTTCGCGGTCGCGGCGGCGCAGGCTTCCCCACCGGACTCAAATGGTCGTTCGTTCCAAAAGTCTCGGCCAAGCCCAAGTACGTTCTAGTCAACGGCGACGAATCCGAACCCGGCACCTGCAAAGATCACCTGATATTCCTGCACGATCCGCACGCGGTCATTGAAGGCACCATCATTGCCGGCCTCGCCATCGGGGCCAAAACCGGCTTCATCTACCTGCGCGGCGAGTACCGCTACCTCATCCAGATCGTCGAAAAGGCTGTGGCCGATGCCTACGCCAAGGGCTTCCTGGGCAAAAACATTTTTGGCAGCGACACGGAATTTGAAATCATCGTTCAGACCGGTGCCGGTGCCTACGAAGTTGGCGAAGAATCAGCCCTGATGGAGTCGCTTGAGGGCAAGCGCGGCATTCCCCGAATCAAGCCGCCCTTCCCTGCCGTCGTCGGCCTCTACGGCGGTCCCACCGTCATCAACAATGCCGAAACCATCGCCTCTGTCCCTCACATCCTCGCCATGGGCGGCCCAGCCTACGCGGCGGTTGGCTCGGAGCGCAACGGCGGCACGCGCCTCTTCGGCATCAGCGGACACGTCAACAACCCCGGCATCTACGAGCTGCCCATGGGATACAACCTCAAAAAGATGATCTACGAAGTCGCAGGCGGCATCCGTGGCGGGCGCACCCTGAAAGCCGTCGTCCCCGGCGGGTCGTCAACCCCGGTGCTGCTGCCCCACGAAATCGAAACCCTCGGCATGGACTTCGATCAGGTCGGCAAGGCTGGTTCCATGCTCGGCTCGGGCGGCGTGGTCGTCCTCGATGACACGGTCTGCATGGTCGAATTTGCCCTCCGTACGATCAGCTTCTACCAGCATGAAAGCTGCGGCTGGTGCATTCCCTGCCGCGAAGGCACTGACTGGCTCAAGAAGTCGCTCACCCGCTTCCACGCCGGCTTCGGCACCATGAAAGACATTGACAATATCCAGTACCTCGCCGAAAACATGATGGGCCGCACCTTCTGCCCGCTAGGCGATGCAGCAGCAATGCCAACCCTGGGCTTCGTCAAAAAATTCCGAAAGGAATTCGAAGACCACCTCGACGGCAAACCCTGCCCGTTTGCAAAACACAATGCTCCAGAGCTTACGGTGGTGTAGGAGAGCTTGCATGAGCACGAATAAAGCTATTTTGGCGATCGTCGTCGGGGTCATCGCGATCGTGCTAGGGCTCACGATTAAGCAATTCTACGCAGCGAAAGGGGTGTATGGCGTGACGCTCGGTCGACCCATCCCCCGCTGGCAGGGACGACTGTTGTTTTTAGTGATTGGCGGCTTGATTTGTTTGGTTGGGATTACCTATTTCGTCTTTCCTCAGTGAACCAATCTCTTGAGTAGGTTCGACAATGGGAATCAGTGATTGAGCAGTATCCTTAAGCAAGCGAGGTTGGAGTGAAAAGGACCTATCTGGTTGTCTACGAAAAATGCCCGCGCAACTTCTGCGGCCATGCGCCGGACGTACCAGGATGCATCTCGACAGGAAGCTCTCTCAAAAACATGCGTGCGATGATGACCGAAGCTCTTGAGTTCCACCTTTCCTCAATGCTATGCGACGGAGAAGCAATCCCGGAAGGGACCACGACGCAAGTGGATTTCGCAGTCGAAGCGGACGATAATCTCGTGGAATACTGTGTGGTGGACTGGCTTGAAATCAAGGTAAGAAAGAGCGTCTACAAGAACGCGCGGAAAATCGAACCCGGCTACTCAATCATCGAGGCAGCACGACGAGCCAAGAAAGCAGCATAAGGAAACCAATGGCAGACGCAACCTTCACAGTCGATGGCAAAAAGCTCACCGCACCCGCAGGAATGCTCCTGATCGATGCCTGTCGCAAAGCGGGAATCGAGATCCCGGCTTTCTGCTACTACCCCGGTCTGTCGCTCCAGGCCGCCTGCCGCATGTGCGTCGTCCGCCAGGAAAAGGTGCCAAAGCTTCAGACCGCCTGCACTACTACCGTCGCTGAGGGCCAGGTCTTCGTCACGGAGTCGCCTGAAATCGCACAGGCTCGCAAAGCCACCATCGAGCTTCTCCTGGGAAATCACCCCCTCGACTGCCCCGTCTGCGACGCCGGCGGCGAGTGCGAACTTCAGGACATGACCTTCAAGTACGGAGCCGGCGAGAGCCTCTACGTCGAGGCTAAGCAGCATCGCGAAGAGCAGAAGTGGTCCCCGGCCGTCTACTTCGACCGCCCCCGCTGCATCCTCTGTTACCGCTGCGTCCGCATGTGCGGCGAAGGCATGGACGTCTGGGCCCTCGGCATCCAGAACCGCGGCGCCTCAGCCACTATTGCGCCCAACGGCGGCGACCACCTCGACTGTGAACAATGCGGCATGTGCATCGACGCCTGCCCGGTTGGCGCGCTGACCTCGGATACCTACCGCTACAAGACCCGCCCCTGGGAGATGAATCACGTCTCGACCGTCTGCACCCACTGCGCCGACGGCTGCAAAGTTACCCTCGGCGTTCGCCAGGCAAACGATGGCGTCGAAATCATGCGCGCCGACAACCGCGACAAATCCGGCATCAACGGCGACTTTCTGTGCGCCAAGGGCCGCTTTGGCTTTGATTTCGTTGAATCTGCAGACCGGCTCACCAAGCCGCTTGTTCGCAATGCCGCTGGCAAGCTCGAACCTGCAACCTGGGAAGCAGCACTTCGCCTCGTCGCCAGAAAATTCAAGGAAGTGCGCGACACAGGCACAGGTATCGGCGTGATCGGTTCAAACACCACCACCAACGAGGAGAATTACCTCCTGCAGAAGTTTGCCCGAACCGTCCTCCAAACGAACAACATAGACCACGTTCGCTCGACGGATTACGCTGGCTTCGCGCACGCGCTCGCAGGAACAACGGGCCGCGCGGCCAGCCTCCACGACACGACGACAGCGAGGGCCATACTGATCATCGGCGGCAACCCCACCGAAGAACATCCGCTGCTCGCCTGGAATCTCCGCACCAACTTCCGCCACAATCAGGCCCGCATCTACATCGCGGCCAACAGCCCCATCAAGCTCGAGCGGCAGGCTATTCGGGCTTTACTTCTTCCAATTGACGGCTATGAAGCTTTCGCGGATTTGCTCTCCGGCAAGGCGACTGAACTCGACAGCCTCCCACAATCCGCCATGTTCCGCGATGCGATTCTTGCGGAAGAATCCCTCCTGGTCGTCTTTGGCGAAGAATTTCGTGGCGCTGCAATCGACTCCCTCGTCAAGTGGGGCCTTGGCAAGGAAGGCGTAAAGTTCGCCTATCTCGGCGACTACGCCAACTCGCGGGGCGCAGCAGACATGGGCCTCTTCCCTGACCTGCTGCCTGGCTATGTTTCCGTGAATAACGCCGATGCTTTTGTCGATGAATACGCTGGGATGCCTTCAGGTGCAGGCAAAGACGCCGTGGAACTCTTCGATAGCGCAGCGGCGGGGCAACTGGGCGCACTCTACGTTGTTGGCTCCGACCCAGTCTCGGCATACGGCGTTGACCCCTCCGCTCTGAAAAACACTTTTGTCGTCGCTCAGGACATTTTCCTTACCCCAACCGCAGCCCTGGCCGATGTCGTCCTACCCTCCGCCAGTCTCTACGAAAAGACCGGAACGGTCACCAACACCTACGGCGACGTCCAACTGGTTAAGAAAGCGGCCGACAAGGCTGGCGTCAAGCCTGACTTCGAGATTCTCGTCCGCCTCGCTGGAGCGATGGGGGTCGACGTCAGGAAACTCGTTCCCTTTGGACAAATTGGAAAGACGGGCAACGGCGTCTCTGCAGATATGGGCCAATCCCGCGGTGCGCAATCTGGCGAAGCTGACCGGCACGCCGTCTGGCTCACCGCCAATGGTCTCGAGCCACGCCTCAGCCCGTTTGATCCCCTTGCCGTCCTCGACGAAATCGAGCGCCTCGTCCCATCCTATAAACTGGACAGACTCAATCTCTTCGGGGGAAATGACACGGCAACAGAACCCGGTTTCGTCCCGGTCGGCAGCCTCGTCGGCAATGGCATCACGACCCGCGATCTCATCCTGCCCGCCCACGATGGCCTCTTTACTTCTGGAACTCTGGGTGCGCACACTGCTGCCCTCACCGAACTGAATCAGTATCAAAATCAGGCTGTCGCCGAAGTCGCCGCCGACTAATGCATTTTCCGAAGGGTCTAGGCCGGAACCACGAATGAAGTGTCGATTTTCGCCGAGGAAAATCAACACTTTCCACCTTCAGAAAGTTCACAACGTTTAGGGAAATGCTCTAGAAACGCAAGAAAGGTCTGATCGCCGTGAACTTTTGGTTTTTCTTATTGCTGAGCATCCTTAAAGTGGCTCTGGTGCTGGTCGTCTTCCTCACCTCGGTCGCCTACACGGTGTTGCTTGAGCGCAAGCTCGTCGGCCGCATCCAAAACCGCTGGGGGCCCAGTCGCGTCGGCCCGTTTGGTCTGCTGCAGCCACTCGTCGACGGTGCCAAGCTTTTCCTTAAAGAAGACATGATCCCGGCAGGCGTGTATAAGCCGCTCTATCTGCTTGCGCCGCTCATAGCGCTGGGCTGCTCGCTGCTTTCCATTGCGGTTGTTCCCTTTGGGGAGCCCATCACCTGGCGCGGTGTCAAGCTCTTTGAAATCGCCGACCTGAACATCGGCCTGCTTATCATCCTTGGTGTCACGTCAATCTCGGTCTATGGCATCGCCCTCGCCGGATGGTCCTCGAATAACAAATATTCTCTGCTCGGCGCCCTTCGCTCCTCGGCGCAGATGGTCAGCTACGAGTTAGCTCTTGGTCTCTCGCTCGTCGGTGTAGTCCTCCGCACCGGTTCACTTTCCCTGACCGACATCGTCAAGGTCCAGTCAGTCCACGGCATCGCTAGCTGGAACATCTTCGGCGGTGGCCAGATCCTCGCATTCTTCATCTATCTGACGGCTGCATATGCTGAAACCAACCGCGCCCCCTTCGATTTGCCTGAGGCCGAAACCGAGCTCACCGGCGGATATCACACCGAGTACAGCTCGATGAAGTTTGCGATGTTCTTCATGGCTGAATACGGCAACATGATCACTGTCGGCTGCGTTGCCACGCTGCTCTTTCTTGGTGGGTGGACCAGCCCCTTCGGCGATCTGATACCGCCACCCCAAAATTTCTTCATCCATGCCCTGATGCCGATCCTCTGGTTTGTCGCCAAGGTCTTCAGCTTCCTGTTTCTCTACATCTGGGTGCGCGGCACCGTGCCACGCTTCCGTTACGACCAGCTCATGGGCTACGGGTGGAAATATCTCGTCCCCGCCGCCATGCTCAACATTGTGGGAACCAGCCTGATTATGGCTGTCTTTCCGTAAGACCTAACCCAACAGTCGTTTACAATCGGGGCTGACCGGACGGATACCATTTGTCTCCAACCCTGGATCATCCAAGTCGAATCGCACTCAAGTGAAGGCGAAATGCACTTAGTCCTGTTTCTTATCTTCGCGGCATTCTGTCTGGCGGGAGCCATCAATCTCCTGCTCCAGTCCCACCCCATCAACAGCGCCCTGTCGCTGATTGTGGTCATGAGTTCGCTTGCCGTGCTGTACCTGCTGCTCGGCGCTGAATTCCTGGCCGCTGCGCAGATCATCGTGTACGCGGGTGCCGTCATGGTCCTGTTCACCTTCGTCGTCATGCTCCTGAACGTCGGCGAAGAAGAGAAGACCCACGGCAGCCGGGTCGCCAAGGTCATCGGATTCCCGGCCGTCGCTGTGATTCTCGGGGTCGTTGCCACCATTGTGCTTGAAACGCAAAAGCATCTCGCCGGCGTCTCTCTGTCTGACGGTGTTACCACCACGCAGGATCTCAGCCGCGTTCTCTTCCACGAACTCCTGTTGCCCTTCGAGCTCACATCTGTGCTCATCCTCATCGCCATCCTCGGCGCGGTTGCGCTGGCACGAAAGGAAGGCCACTCCTGATGAATTTTGATGTCGTCCCCAGTTCCTGGTATCTCATCCTCTCGGCGCTCCTGTTCTCACTCGGCGTCATCGGATTTCTCATCAAGCGCTCACTCATCACCGTCTTCATGTCCATCGAACTGATGCTCAACGCGGTGAACCTGTCGTTTGTCACCTTTGCCCACGACTGGCACGCGGTGAAGGGCCAGATTTTTGTCTTCTTCGTCATGATGGTCGCTGCAGCCGAGGCAGCCGTTGGACTCGCCATCATCATCTCCATCTTCCGCGCCCGCGCCACACTGAACGTCGATCAGATCGACCTGATGAAGCTATGAACCTATACCTATTTCTGATTCCGCTTCTTCCGTTCGCCGGATTCCTGGTCAACGGCCTGCTCGGCAAGCGTCTGCCCAAGGCCGTCGTCTCGACCGTTGCGCTCGCCTTTCCGCTGGCTGCTTTCGGACTGGTTGCCCGTGCCGCACAGGCCGTCTTCTCCGGTTCGCTCGACCTGCCCTACGTCGAGACCGTCGGTTCCTGGATCAACGCCGGTCCCCTCCACATCGACTTCAGCTTCGCCCTCGACCAGCTCACGCTCGTCATGCTGCTTATCATCACTGGCGTCGGCTTCCTCATCCACCTCTACTCCGTCGGTTACATGGCCCACGAAGAGGGCTACTGGCGCTACTTCAGCTACCTCAACCTCTTCCTCTTCTTCATGCTCATCCTCGTTCTCGCCGAGAACTACCTCCTCATGTTCGTCGGCTGGGAAGGCGTCGGTCTCGCCTCCTACCTGCTCATCGGCTTCTACTACCAGAAGAAATCCGCCGGAGACGCCGGCAAAAAGGCCTTCGTCGTCAACCGAATCGGCGACTTCGGCTTCCTTCTCGGCATGTTCCTGCTGCTCGCCCAGTTCGGCACTCTCAGCTTCTCGAAAATCGGCGTCGGCCTCGCCGAGACCCCCGGCCTTCAAGGCGGCATCCTCACCGCTATCGCCCTCTGCCTCGTCGTCGGAGCCTGCGGCAAATCCGCCCAGATTCCCCTCTACGTCTGGCTCCCCGACGCGATGGAGGGCCCGACCCCCGTCTCCGCCCTCATCCACGCAGCCACGATGGTCACCGCAGGCGTCTACATGATCGCCCGGACTCACGGCATCTTTGACCGGTCGCCGTTTGCACTGGCGGTCGTTGCCATCATCGGCGCAGGCACGGCGCTCTTCGCAGCAACCATCGCCCTTGTTCAGACGGACATCAAGCGGGTGCTAGCCTACTCCACCATCTCACAGCTCGGCTACATGTTCCTAGGTTGCGGAGTCGGTGCCTACTCGGCAGCTGTGTTTCATCTAATGACGCACGCCTTCTTCAAGGCGCTGCTCTTCCTGGCCGCCGGCTCGGTTATCCACGGTCTCGGCGGGGAACAGAATCTGCTCAAAATGGGCGGCCTCCGCAAAAAGATGCCCGTCACCTTCTGGACCATGGCAATGGGCGTCGTCGCCATCGCCGGAATCCCGCCCTGGGCTGGGTTCTTCTCCAAAGACGCCATCCTCTATGAGGCCTTCCAGCACGGCGTACTCGGTCGCGGCCTTTATTTCGTCGGCCTCCTCACCGCCCTGCTCACCAGCTTCTACATGTTCCGCCTCTTCTACCTCGCCTTCTTCGGCGAATCGCGCTCCGACGACCACCATCACCACGCCCACGAGAGCCCCTGGTCCATGCTCACTCCGCTGGTCATCCTCGCCATCCTCTCCCTCATCGGTGGTGTGATGGGTATCGAGCACTTCGGCTCCTTCCTGTCCCCCGTCCTCGGCCCGGTCGCCGATTCAGCTTCGCTGCCCGGCGGCAAAAATCTGGAATGGACCCTCATGATCGTCGCCGTCGGTATCGCAGTCCTCGGCTGGCTCACTGCCCGCCTCTATTACGGCCGCAAGAGCGAGCGCCCCGGTCAGGTCGCCGCAGCGGTCCCCGGCGCCTATAACCTTCTGGTAAACAAGTATTGGATCGACGAACTCTACGGCGGCCTCATCGTCAAGCCACTCATGCTCATTTCCCAGTTCATCCTCGGCTGGATTGGCGAAGGCATCATCATTCGTGGATCGGCCTGGCTGCTTGCTGGCGTCGCCACTCTGCTGGGCGAGTTGCTTCGCCGCTGGCAGTCTGGCAATCTTCGCAGCTACTCCGCCTGGCTCGCCGCCGGAGCCGCCGCGTTGCTCATCTTCGCTAAATATCTCACATGGATGGTGCGCTAAATGGACTCTATGAACGGCATCATCCTCTCGCTCATCCTCATCGCTCCCCTGGTCGGCGCAGCTGTGATTCTGCTGCTGCCTGAAAAAGGCAAGTTGCCCGCCATCGTGGCGCTCATCACTTCACTGTTCACGTTCCTCTGCACCCTGCATCTCCCCGCCCACTTCAACTCCGGTGCAGCAGGCTTCCAATTCGTTCAGGAGTTCACCTGGATCGCCAGCCCCGACATCCATTACCACGTCGGCGTTGATGGTCTCTCCCTCTGGCTCGTCGTCCTCACCGGCCTGCTCGCCCCTATCGGAGTACTCGCCAGTTGGAACAGCATCAAGGAGCGCACCAAGGTCTACTACGCGCTCTTCCTCGTCCAGCAGACCGCCATGCTCGGCGTCTTTGTCTCGCTCGACCTCATGCTCTATTACGGCTTCTGGGAACTGTCGCTCGTCCCTATGGCCATCCTCATCGCTATGTACGGCCGCAACCTCACCGAAAATAGCAGCCCGAAGGCAGCCCTCCGCTTCTTCATCTACACCTTCGTTCCTTCCGCACCACTCCTCGTAGCCATCCTCTGGCTCTACGCAAAAACAGGCAGCTTCGACTTCGCCACCCTCCAGGTCGCCATTGGAACCCACGCATTTTCAACGGCGGCTCTCTGCTGGCTGGCCTTCGCCTTCCTCGTCGCCTTTGCCGTCAAGGTTCCCGTCCTTGGCTTACACGGCTGGCTTCCCGATGTTTTCTCTGAAGCTCCCGTAGCCATGGCCATGGTCGTCGCTGGCAAGCTTGGACTCTACTCCCTCATCCGCTTCCATGTCGGCCTCTTCCCCGTCCAGGCCCGCCAAGCTGCCCCGTGGATGATTGCCCTCGCTGCGATCGGCATCCTCTACGGAGCCTGCCTCGCTCTCGTTCAGAAAGACTTCTGGAGGGTCCTCGCATACGGCACCATCGCAAGTCTCAGCTTCTGCACCCTCGGCATCTACGGTTTCACCCTCGCTGGGTTCGACGGTGCCGTCCTCCAGACCATCAACGAAGGAGTCATCGGCGCGGCCCTCTTCGTTCTGCTCGGCGCCCTCTACGAACGCTTCGGCACCAGCACCATCGCCAACTACGGCGGTCTCGCCAAAAAGACCCCAGCCCTCGCCAACCTCTTCGTCATCACAGGCCTCGCCCTCGTCGGCCTTCCGCTCTTCAACGGCTTCGTCGGCGAATTCCTGGTCCTCTCCAGCACCTTCACCGGGGTCAGTAAAGGCTGGGCCGCCGCTGCGACCATCGGCGTCATCCTCAGCGCCGCCTACCTGCTCTCACTCGTCCAGAAAATCTTCTACGGACCTGAATCGCAGGCCGTCATCGCCTATCCCGGCAAAGACCTCGGCTTTCGTGAACAACTCGTCCTCTGGTACCTGGCCCTTATCATGCTTGGCATCGGCATCTGTCCCAATATTCTCCTCAACGGCATTGAATCCGGAGTCCAGCAATCCGCTGGCTACCCGACACTCAGCGAACAGATGAAGTCCAACGCATCCTCCTTCGTCGTGATTGCTCAAGAAGTCCGCAAAGGAGGCAAATAATGAACACCGCTCTCCAATCTGTTCCCGATATCTACCGCATCCTCCCCGAAGTCATTCTCACCCTCACCGGCGTCTGGATCATGCTCATGGACGCAGCCATGAAGCCCTCGAAGTCGCGTCGCAGCCTCGGCTGGGTCGGTGCTTTTGGCGTCACCGCTGCCCTCTACGCGAGTCTCGGACAGCTCTCCATGCCGGCCGGCACGGCCTTCTTTGGCACCGTCCAGACCGACGCCTTCTCTGTCTTCTTCCACGTCCTCATCTGCGGCATCGTCCTCATCGCCCTGCTGCTCTCACTCGATACTCTCCCGGCCGATCAACACCATCGCGGCGAATACTTCGCCCTCATGGTCTTCGGCGCGGTCGGCATGTGTCTGCTTACCTCCGCCGTCGAACTGTTGGTCGTCTTCATCGCCTTGGAAATCTCCTCCATCTCAACCTACATCCTCGCTGGCTACCGTAAAAACACCGGCAAGGGCCCCGAAGCCGCCATTAAATACTTCCTGCTCGGCTCCTTCGCCACTGGCTTTCTACTCTACGGCGTGGCCATGATCTTTGGTGCCACTGGAACGACACAGATCAACGACATCGCCGCCCTCATCCCCGTCGCCAAGTCGCCCTCGCTGGTACTTATCGCCTTCGCCCTGCTCATGGTTGGCATCCTCTTCAAAGTCTCTGCCGCGCCCTTCCACGTCTGGACCCCCGACGTCTATCAGGGCGCTCCGTCGCCAGTCGTCGCGCTCATGTCCACTGCGCCCAAGGCCGCTGCCTTTGCACTTCTTATTCGCATAGTCTACGGCGGCTTTCCCATGCTCAAGCCCATGTGGCTGCCGCTGCTCTGGGCCGTTGCCGTGCTCTCGATGACCGTCGGAAACCTCGCCGCGCTCAGGCAGGAAAACGTCAAGCGCATGCTCGCCTACTCCTCGATTGCCCACGCTGGCTACTTGCTCGCTGCCTTCGCTGGTGCAGGCACATCGGGCATCGCCGCCGCCGCTTTTTACACCGCCGCCTACTCCGCAATGAATGTCGGCATTTTTGCCGTCATCACGGTAGCCAGCGGCTACGACGAAAAGCTCCCCCTCATTGGCGACTTCCGCGGACTCATCCACCGCGCGCCGCTGCTTGGCGGCCTGATACTCTTCTTCCTCATTTCACTCATTGGCATCCCCTTTACCGGTGGGTTCTTCGGCAAATTCCTTTCGTTCACCACCGCTTCCCAAGGCGGAGCTGTTTGGCTCCCTCTGATCGGTTTGCTCAACTCTGGTCTCGCCGCTGCGTACTACCTCAAGCTCGTGGTCAGTGTCGCCCAGACACCAGCAGCCAACTCTCCCGTCGCTCCCAAGCCTCAGATCGGCGTCGCCGCCGGCGCTGCCCTGGCCTTCGCAACCATTGCAACTCTGGTCCTTGGCATTGCCCCAAGCCAGGTTCTAGGTGCCGCCAAAGCCAGCGCCCAGACCTTCGCCACTTCTATCTCCGCCATCAAATAATCCCGAACAGATCTGGCTGCCCTGCCCTTGTCACGTTCCTGGTGACAAGGCTGGGAGACACCAAAGCCACGACCACAACAGACCCGGCTACTCCCTATTCCCTGTCCTTCAAAAAACCCCGATAAAACTCTACAGCCAACCCCAATACCCGCTCATTCGAAAACCGCTCCACCGCCCATGCCCGCGCGGCTTCCCCCATGCGCTTGCGCTTTCCGTCATCCCGCAGTAACTCAAGTGCCGCCTCTTCAATCGCCTCCGGTATCCGAGCAGGAATCAGCAGCCCCGTAACTTCCGGCAATACAGCATCCCTGGCCCCCGTCGACTCCGTCGTAATCACCGGCACTCCAGACGCTGCCGCCTCCAGCACGGCATTGGGAAACCCCTCCCGATGCGTCGGCAAAATCATCACATCCATCGCCCGGTAATAGTGCGCTGTATCTTTCACATACCCCGTATGGCGAATCCGTGGATGACCTGCTATCAGTTCCCTCCAACCTTCCTCCAGAGCATCTTCTGATCCGTCATACCATCCGACCAGCAATAACCAACAATCCGGTACCGCGCGCAGAATCGACTCAAAAGCCACTAGCAACTCCGGCACTCCCTTATCGCTTGTCAGTCGTCCCACAAAGCCCAGCACCGGCTCCCCATCAGCAATGCCCAACGCTCGCCGAACTCCGCTGCTTCCGGGCGAATATCGCGCAATGTCAACTCCATTGCTGCTGCCATCTCCCAGCAGCCGCAGCTTTGCCTTCGGCGCAACGCTCAGCTTTACTGCCTCTTCTCGCAGGCTCACACTGTTGCACAGCACCACATGTGCACACCGTGCTGCCAGTCGTTCCGACCACAGCAAAAGCAGCAGCTTGAGCCCTTGAGAGGATTCCAGCTTCAGACCTCGAAGCGTGTACACCCGATGCGGTACGCGCAGCCCCCAAGCCGCCAGATTCCCAAGTAACCCTGCTTTCGGCGTACTGAAATCAGTGATAGTCGGTCGAACTCGCAGCAGCATCCCTATGATGCACAGCAAAGACCATGCGTCGGCAAACGGCGCAATTCCCCGCACCATCGGAATCGGATACCCCGCGACGCCTTCCGCCACCACGGTCTGCTCTAAAAGCTTGCCTGGCGAAGAAACTACGGTTACTTGAAATCCTGCGAGTCGCAACGCGCGCAACCGCCCGGCGAGCACCAAGCAGGTCTGATCACTGGTTATCCCAACTACCAGGCGCACCGCTGCCCCTTTGTGGGTCAATAACGTCAAGCGCTCGCAGGAGTCGGACTCAACCAGGTTTTCATGTGAGATTGCCGTCATCGCGCAGTCCTCATTCAACATGCGATGCAGCCTGGGAAAGGAAAAAGCCACGCGCAGAATACCAGATGAGTACTCCGTCTTCGTTACAGAAAAAACAACGGTACCAGAAGGGCAATCACCCGTCTAGCAGCTTTTTCCATTTCGGAGTAATCTTGGACAGCTAACCCAACCCGTGACCAAAAAGTTTAGGCTTACGCCCTGATGAACACCCGTACCAGGCTCCTCCTCGTCGTCCCCCATCTCGGCGGAGGTGGAGCCGAGCGCGTGACCGCCCAGTTGGCACGCCACCTCAATCCCCAGCTTTTCGAAATTCACCTCGCTCTCATTTCCAGCGACGGCCCTGGTGCCGAACTACCCCCTGCCTGGGTCACAGTCCACCGTCTCAATTTGAAGCGTGTTCGCAACGCATGGCTTCCGCTCCTGCGTCTCTGTCGAGCCATCAGGCCTCAGGTCATTCTCTCCAACATGGCCCACCTGAACTTCCTGGTCCTGCTTCTCAAACCCCTGCTCCCCAGACATACTCGTGTTCTTGTGCGCCAAAACACGACAGCCTCGGCGGTCACTGCCAACTGGATCACCCACCAGCTCTACCGCGTGCTGTACCCCCATGCCGATGCGGTGCTCTGCCAATCGCCTTCAATGGCCGACGACCTTTTCAGACATTTTGGTATCTCACAAACGCTGCTCTATGTCCTTCAAAACCCAATCGACATTGAATCAATCCAAGCCTGCGCCGAACAACCTTCCCTCTGGCGGAGTGACGCATCTCCGCGGATCCTGACTGTTGGCAGGCTGGCCAAAGAAAAGGGCTACGACATTCTCCTCCACGCGACGGCCATCCTCCGTCATTCCCATCCCAGCCTCCAACTCGCAATTCTCGGTCTAGGTCCTGAAGAGCCGCGCCTACACTCGCTTGCCTTCGACCTCGACCTAAACTCTTCCGTTATCTTCGCTGGCCACACTGACCCTACCCTGTACTATTCTGAGGCGACGCTCTACGTTCAGCCCTCCCTCCACGAGGGCATGCCAAATGCCCTTCTGGAAGCGGCCGCAGCAGGCTTGCCCCTCGTAACCACCCCATGCAGTCAAGGTCTCGTCAACCTTCTCCAGAGATCACCAGGTACGTGGATCGCCCCAGCCATCTCGGCAAAGGCACTGGCTGCCTCGATCCTGCAGGCGCTGGCAGAGATTCAAACCGAGCCTGCCCGCTACAGCCACGATTTTCTTGCCCCGTTTGAACTCAAACGCGCCATCGCCGGGTATGAGGCGGCTATCCTCTGCCATACCAGAGAACCGAAGTCTGCACCAAAGCCAGAACCACAGCCCGGACGAAAACGATGACCAAAGCGATGATCGAATACCAACCACGGATCGCCATGATCCTTCCCACCCTCGACCAAATCGGTGGCGCAGAACGTCAAGTCCTGCTCCTCGCTGGTGAATTGGCAGCACGTGGATGGCTCGTCACGGTCATTGTCTTGTCTGGTACTGGTGGCACAGAAGCTCCCCAACTCATCCGCTGTGGCATCGCATTTTTGTCCCTCAAGATGCGTAAGGCATGGATTGACCCCCAGGGATGGCAACTTTATTTCACGTGGCATCGGCAGAACCAGCCGCATATTGTCCACGCACACCTGCCCCATGCCACTTGGTTCGCCCGCTGTGTCCGCACGTTGTGCCCGGTCCGCGTCCTCGTGGACACGATCCATACAAGTAACAAAGGTACACCTGCCAGGAGACTCCTCTACCGCGCCACAAGCAGCCTTACCAACCACGTCAGTTGTGTCAGCGAAGCCGTTGCGCAAACCGCAGTCGCCGCCCGCATGGTCCAGAAGCACAGGCTCTCCATCCTGCCCAACGGCGTCGACTTGCCTTCGCTCAATGACTTCAGACAGATATCCGTGTCAGGCAGTTTTCGTTGGATTGCAGTGGGCCGTCTCGCTCCCGTCAAAGACTACCCCACCCTTCTTCGCGCTTTTGCCCTTCTGCCGCCACACGCCACACTCACGATCGCTGGCTCCGGCCCCGAAGAATCCAATCTCAAAGCGCTCGTTTTAGAACTCAGCATTGCCGATCACATAAACTTCGTCGGCTTCCATTCCGATATTCAGCCCCTTCTCCAATCCGCCAATGCCTTCGTCCTCTCATCGCAGTGGGAAGGCCTTCCCGTCAGTGTCCTCGAGGCCTCCGCTGCCGGCCTCCCCGTCGTCGCCACCGACGCTTTAGGAACACGAGAAGCTCTCATCCCCAACCAGACCGGCTTCCTGGTACCTGTCGGCGACTCGCGCGCTCTCGCCGCGGCCATGGGCCAAATCATGACGCTGTCCCCGAGTGCACGGAAATCTATGGGCGACCGAGGCCGAAAGCTCGTTCAAGAGAAATTCAGCATGGAAGCCGTCACGAACCGATGGGAATCCCTCTACGAACAACTCCTCACCAGCAACACTGCCCCGACTCGCCTTGCTCCAATATGAAACAACCACGAACTGCCCATTCAAATGGAAAACCAAAGGCTTGGGTGTTCGCGAACCGATAGACTTTCAGGAGACCTGATGGTGACGTGCCCCCTTTTTCTCATCCATTTATAACTGGAGTTTTCCGGGTTTGGTTTTGCTTTGAGGTGTTGATCTCGCCGCCGTCGTCGGGGCTGTGGGGATGTGGGAAGCGTCGTTTGCTTTCCACATCTCCATAGCCCAT
>JANYDG010000009.1 GCA_025359885.1 Acidobacteriota bacterium | reverse complement strand
GTTTGGGCTGCGGTCAGTTCCAGCTCAAGGGCTGGGAGGGTGGATGCTGTAGTCACTCTTTGATTGTAGCGAGGTATTGATTTGGGGGATAGGCCGAGGGGTTGGAAGGGGCGGGAGACTGGGGTCCGCAGTGCTTTGTGAACGGCCTGTGAATTGAGGTTACAGGAGGATTAATTGAGCGGGACCTGGACTGAGTCTTAAGGCTCGCTTCAGGTTAGGGACCGTAGCCTTGAGGTTGGACAGGATCGACAGTTCGCGTGACGCAGTGGGAATTGCGGCCCAAAGGGCATTGGCTCGACCGTCAAACCGGTGAAGAGGCGGCTCCTGGAATGGGAGCACGAAGAGCCGAATCAACCTGACTCAGAGGCTCAGACGTTCTCTTGAAACGCAGAAGCCGTCAAGTCAGCAGCACGAAGGAGTCCACAAATTTATGCACAAGTTTATACGACTGCCGCTGTTGGCACTGCTGTCGTTGGTAGTTTTTGTATCGCACGCGATAGCCCAAACGGGAGTCGGTTCCATTGCTGGAACGACTCAGGATGCAGCCGGCTCGGTGCTGGTGAGCGCGAAGATTTCGATTGATCCGATGGACCGGTCGACGGCTTCAAACGATCAGGGCCAGTTTCGCTTCACCAACCTGCCAGCGGGCGATTACACGCTGGAAGCCACGTATGTGGGCTTTGCTGAGTTCAAGGCCAAGGTGACGGTGGTGGCAGGGCAAACGGCGACGGTGACGGCGGTGCTGCCGGTGGCCTCTGAAGCCGATAGCGTGATGGTGACGGCGGAGCGGCTGCAGGGCGATGCGGAGGCGGTCAATATCGAGCGCATGTCTGCGAATATCGTTCAGGTATTGCCTGAGGGAACGATCACGAGCCTGCCGAACACGAACATTGCGGATGCGGTAGGTCGGTTGCCTTCGGTCTCTTTGGAGCGGGATGAGGGTGAGGGCAAGTATGTTCAGATTCGTGGCACGGAGCCGCGTTTGAACAGCGTGACGATCAACGGGGTGACGGTGCCTTCGCCGGAAGTTTCGGTGCGGAATATCAAGCTGGACGTGGTGCCTGCGGGCGTAGTGGAACGGCTTGAAGTTTACAAGACGCTTTCAGCCGACCAGGATGGCGATGGTATTGGCGGCACGGTAAACATGGTGACCAAGAGTGCGGCTGGTGATAAGCCGACGTACAGCTTGAGTGGGACCATGGGGTATAACCCGCTGCAGCAGGGATTCTGGCGAGGTGGGTTTGATGCGACGGTGGGGCAGCGTTTCTTTAGCAACAAGCGATTTGGCGCTTTGCTGGGTGGGACGTATGACAAGACCAACCGTGGTATTGACGATCTGGAGCCTTCTCCATCGATTGGCGTGAACAAGGCGGGCCAGAATGTCGCTTATTTTTCGACGGAGGATTTCCGCTCCTACGATTATTATCGGACTCGCTATGGATTCAACACAGGTATCGACTATAAGGTTTCGTCGACGATGTCGGTGTATGCCAAAGGGCTGTTTGCCGACTTCCACGATTACGGTGATACGCATGTATACACGCCGAACTCGGGGAACCTGTTGGACAAGGTGGGGACGGATGTGACGTTTGATAACCAAGGCAACTGGCAGTACCGGCACTATATCCGTCGGCCAGACCAGCAGGTATTCAGCATACTGACCGGGGTTCGTCATGAATTTTCAAAGGACATCATCACGTATGACATCGCTGGATCGCGGGGTCATAACATTGGTGGGCAGGACTTTGAGACGACGAATTTCAATGGAACCGGGCCTCTGAGCGCTGTGACGTTTACTCAGAGTGTGAAGAATCCTTACCGGCCGACGTTTGTGGCGACGGATGCTTCGAATGGTTTTGATGGGTCGCAGTATACGGCAGTGAAGACGGACTACACGTTCTACCACGCGACGCAGCTGAACTTTCAAGGATCGGCGACGCTGGCTCATAACTACACGATTCAGGGTCATCCGAGCACGTTTTCGCTTGGCTTCAAGGGGCGCAACTCGGCTTCTTCGCAGGTGGAAAGCGACAGGATTTACGGGAGCGGTTCAGAGCCGAGCTTTACGATTGCCGATGTTGCGGGCAGCTATACGAACCCGACTTACTACGACAAATCGTTTGCAATCGATGGCAAGGCTTACGGCACGGCCACGGATTACAACAAGATTCTGGGCGCGGTTGCATCGCATCCGGGCGCTTTCAAATTCAACCAGGTCAAGAGTGTTACGAAGGGCGATCAGGCTTTTTTCAATGCCAATGAGCAGGTGTTTGCCGGTTATCTGGAAGACGTCATCTTCATCAAGAATCTACGGATTCAGGGTGGCTTGCGGTTTGAAGGAACGAACACGCACTTCTTTACTTACACGGTGACGGCTCAGTATGACGATCAGGGGAATTCGCTTCTTCCCAAGGTTGTGCCGAACCGCCAGAATACGGGGTATCTGGATGTGCTTCCGAGTGTTCAGGTGCAGTACCAACTGCAGAAGGATACGAATCTGCGTGTGAACTACGGGCGAGGACTTTCGCGTCCGAACATTGGCGACCTGGTGCCGACGACGATTGTCGATCCCAATGCCAGCCCGAAGAGCGTGAACACTGGCAACCCGAACCTGCTGCCGACCAAGGCGAACAGCTTTGATGTGCTGGTGGAGCACTACTTCCAGCCGTTGGGAGTGTTGCAGGCTGGCTATTTTTACAAGCAGCTTTCGGACCCTATTTATCCGACGGCCTCGCCCTCGACGGACTACCCTGGGTACACGCTTTACCACTCGATTAACGGACCAAGCGCGCACATTCAGGGGATTGAAGCGAGCTGGGAGCAACGCTTCTCTTTCTTGCCGGGCGTGTTGAACGGCTTTGGCGTGGCGGCGAACTACAGCCATGTGGCGTCGAAGGTGAAGTTTCCGACAGGCTTCAACAATGATCGTACGGACCAGCCGACCTTGCAGCGGACGGCGCCGAACAACTGGAACTTTAACCTGACGTATGACAAATCGCGATTCTCATCGCGGTTTGCGATCAGCCACAACGACGCGAGTATTTTTGCGTATCAGTATGGCAACAATGGCACACCGAATGATCCGATTCTTGGATTGAAGGGGCCTGCAGGCGACAACTATCTGTATGCGCACACGCAGTTTGACCTGCAGGGCAGCTACCGGCTGTACAAGGGAATCACAGCGGTAGCGTCAGGGTTGAACCTGAGCAACGAGGTATTCGGGTTCTACAATGGCAGCGGGATCTATCCGGTGCAGCGCGAGTATTATCGTCCGACGTATTCTTTTGGATTGCGTTGGTCACCTGCGCGGGAGAAGTAGGAACATACTGCGAGCAAGATGATTCGCGAATGGAATGAAGGGCAAAAAAGTGACGGCCAGAATCGAGAGATTCTGGCCGCTTTGTTTTGGGGTGGAGGAGGGGCTATTTTGCTTCGGCGCGGTCTTTGAATTCGCTGGTGAGGAGCACGTGACGGACGGTGCAGCGTGCGGCGAATGAGTCGCCGTTGGGGACCGGGTCTGCTGCGACGAAGCTCTTGATGGGCAGGACGAGGACCTTGCTGCCGACCAGGACGGAAGGGCAAAAGTGAGAAGTAAAGGGATTGAATCCATACGCTTTGTGAGGGGGTCTCAAGGACGGTAACGCGCCGAGCGAGTGGACGGTTCCCGGATGGGCGGGGACTGTGCTTTGCGGCACGCAAAAAAGGCGGGGAGGGCAAATTGCCCTCCCCGCCTGGTGATGCTGGATATGGAAACCGGTTACTGGCCGGCCTTGTAGTCCTTGTAGTCGGTCATGGTGAATGTCTGGCGGACGGCATAGTGGCTGGCGAAGGAGTCGCCGTTGGGGACGACTTCTGACGCGGTAAAGACCTGGGTGGGGACAACGAGGGCCTTGCCGTCGATCTGAAACGGGCCGTAGTCGGTGCGGATGGACTCGTTGTGGACGAAGTCGGATTTTTTGAAGTCGGCCTGTGTGATGGTGCGAACGATGATGCCGGTGTCGGGGTCGATGACGATTTCGCCGTGATAGCCGACCTGTGTCTTGAAGGGCTTGAACTCGGAGACAGTTTGCATGTTGCCGTTGGCGGCTGCGCCCGCGCCGCTTTGGGCGTTGCCGATGCCTGCGCCGGTGCTCATGACGCCGAGGGTGTCGGTGTCAGGGAAGCAGCAGTAGAGGACGTTGTACTTGGTCTTTTTCTTATCGACGGCAAAGGTGAAGACGGCCGAGGCCTTCCCTGCAATGGTCTCCCAGCGGGCGAACTTGAGGCTGCCGCTGGCGGTAGCCTCCTGGACGATGGTGGGCAGGGCGAGGGGCGTGCCGACGGAGGCAACGATGTTGTTTGGGCCGTATTTGGTTTTGTCGACGGCGAGTTTCTCCACTCCGCCGGCAAACTGGGCCGGGTTGATGACGTTGGCGACGAGGCGAACATAGAGCTTGGTTTGCTGGAAGGTGGGGTCCGACTCCTGGCTCATGTTGTTATTTATGCCGGTGAGGGCGTGCACGGCTTCGACGCCATCCTGGAAGCGGGCGACCTGCTTGTTGGCGACCAGGGCAGGCAACGCGGAATAGGTTTTGGCGACGTATTCCTGGGCCTTGGCGAGGAGAGCGGTTTGGGCGGCGGGGTCGAGGGCCGCAGTGGTGGGAATTTCACTGGCGGGAGGTGCCAGGGCTGCGCTGCGGGCTTCGAGGACGTAGGCCTGCTCGGTGGATTCTGCGCCGGGCAAGTACTGGGCGAGGGTATTCAGGTTGGCTGCGGAGAGCTGCTCGGTGAGGACGACCTGCTTGAGTTCGGTGGCAAAGTCGTGATCTGGCTTGCTGGCAGGTTGAAGCGACTTCGCGAGGTCCATCAGTTGGCTGACGGAAAGCTGCTTCTGGGCGCACCACGCTGGGGTAGTTATCGAGGCAAGAGCGAGGACAAGGGCGAGACGTTTCATGTGGTCTTCCTTTTGCACGGACTGTGCGAACGGATTGTATCGCTTTACTACGGGGTGAACAATGGATGTAGGCGGACGGGCGAAGGACGGAAGCCGCCAGTGCATGTGACTGAGTGCGTGTGACTGATTGATAGGACGTGGCCTGCAGGATTTAAGTTCGCAGGAAATTTCGAGGTCGTCGGAGTTCCCTTTGTTGCTCCCTTGCTGTGGGTGGCGATTGAGGATCAGGGGGCCGGCTTGCAGGCGGAGTCGCTGGCGGTGATGAGCATGTGGGGTGAGGGCGAGAAGAAAGGCGAAGGAATGGGTCTACATGAGTGCGCGGCCTTGCGATAGTGGATTTAGCGGAGTTGAAGCGGAAAAACGGGGCCGGGTGCAAGTTGCGGAAGGGCGGCTGGGGGGGGCCGGGATTGGGGCTGTTCCCAGGGCGGCGGGCAGGTGTGGAGTGGTATCATCAAGCAGTGCCGGGCCCTACGCGACACAATCCCGCCAACCCCGCCAGGTCCGGAAGGAAGCAACGGTAACGGGCTCGTGTGGGCGCAGTAGGTCACCCGGTACTTTTTATGGCGCCCCGGCCGACCGGGGCAGCGGGTCTTCTCGGTGGCACTGGATTCCTGGCAATCGAGGGGTCTGGCAGGCGAAAAGCTGGGGTCTCGCGCGAAGGAGAAGCTGGCTTTGAGTTCTGAAGTAACGGCAGTGGCAGCCCCTGTAGTCTCCCCCAGCTATCGCAGTTTGAAGTGTACGCGTGCGAAGATCAGCGCGCTGGGCACGTATGTTCCCCCCAAAGTGCTGACCAACGCAGACCTCGAAAAGATGGTCGAGACCAATGATGCGTGGATTATGGAGCGCACGGGGATCAAGGAGCGTCACATCCTGGAGAAGGGCCTGGGGACGAGCGATATGGCGGCCGAGGCGGCGCGTCGGTGTCTGGCTTCGCGAGGAATTGAGGCGAGCGAGGTGGACGCGATCCTGGTGGGTACGGTGACGCCGGACATGATGTTCCCCTCGACGGCATGCCTGGTGCAGGACAAGATCGGGGCCAAGGGCGCGTGGGGATTTGATGTCTCCGCGGGGTGCTCGGGGTTTGTGTTTGCCTTGCAGGCGGGTGTGCGGCTGGTGGAGAGTGGGGCTCACACGAAGGTGCTGGTGATTGGCGCGGACACGAATTCAAGCATTGTGGACTATACGGACCGGACGACGTGCATTCTGTTTGGCGACGGAGCGGGGGCGGTGCTGATTGAGCCGGCGGAAGAGGGCGAGGTTGGCCTGATTGATTTTGTGTGCGAAGTGGATGGATCGGGTGGGCCGGCGCTGAATCTGGCGGCGGGTGGGAGTTTGCATCCTGCTTCGGCGGAGACGGTGGCGAACAAGCAGCACTATATTCACCAGGATGGCCAGACGGTGTACAAGTTTGCAGTGCGCAAGATGGCGGACGCGACGACGCGCGTGCTGGAGCGCAATGGGGTTACGGGCAAGGATTTGGGATGTTTCATTCCGCACCAGGCGAACAAGCGGATTATTACCGCGACCTCTGACCGGATTGGAATGGACCCGAGCCGGGTGATTATCAATATCGAGAAGTATGGGAACACTTCTGCGGGCACGATACCGCTGGCGATGGGTACGGCGGTGGAAGAAGGGAAGCTGAAGAAGGGCGACCTGGTGTTGCTGGCGGCTGCCGGGGCGGGATTTACGGTGGGGGCTGCGCTGTTGCGGTGGGAGATTTAGAAGTTCGAATCCCAACTACCCTGGACCGATGAAGCTGGTCAAGGATCGGGCACCCCGAATTTTTTCAGGTATGGAAAGCAAGAGAGGTCCGCTGGTTGGCGGGCCTCTCTTATTTGCGTTTGAAATGGTGTAGGGTTAGCAGCCGAAGCCGCCGGGGCCGCCCTCGTAGAAGTAGCGGGACCAGGCACCGGTGTTGTTGTAGGGTCCGGTGATGGTGTAGCAGGCGGGTGAGGGTTGCGCGCTGTTGAGGGAGTCCCAGAGGCTGGTTCCCGAGGTGTTGATGTAGTAGAGGTTGCGCTGGTAGGCGGCGTGCGACCAGCCGGAGTTTGACCATGCGCCGCTGCCCTCGGGGGGCCAGATCCAGGAGCCTACGCTCTCGCTGCCGAACTCGATGATCTGGGCATAGCGAGAGTTTTGTCCACCGTGATACTTGGCGCCGGGGTAATAGCCGACCCAGGTGCTGCCGTAGCCGAGCCACCAGTTACCCTGGTAGAGATAGTATTTTGCGGCGAACTCATACTGGGCTCCGCCGGGAGAGCTATAGTCTGACCAGCTATTGCCAAGCAGGCCTGAGCTTGCGACCTGAACGAAGTCGCCGCAGGTGTTATTCCAGCAGCCGGAGGCATAGTTATCGGCGGTTGAGAAGATGAAGAAGTGGGCCTGTTCTGAACCGTTGAACATAGCCGGGTAGACGACCCATCCTACCTCTTCAGTCTGGGTGCCGGCGCCGCTGCCGCCGATGTACCACTCCTGGGAGAGAGAGAATATCTCACCGAAGGCGGTGTTGACGTAGGGGCTCCACAGGTTGAGGTTGGAGTTACCGCCGAGGTTATTGACGAACTGATAGGTGTAGGAGTACTTATGAGCTGCACCGCCGGGTGTGGCGAAGTTAGCCTGGGCAACGTGGACTGCATTGCCTGGCTTCTTCTGATAGAAGTCATTGAGTGACTTGAAGTGGCTCATGGTTTCGAGGGTGGTGCGGAGCAGGGGCACGGTGTTTGCTTCGCAGTGGGTGGAGTTTCCGTTGGCATCAAAGGAAGCGACTTCAGGAGACCTGGGTGCGCTTGGGCTGGCGTTGGGGACTGGCTGGTGCTGGGTGAGTAACTCCAGGGGAGGGGCCTGGGCCGCGGCTTTGAGGCCATAGGTGCGGAAGGCGGGCTGCTGATGCACCGGCACGCAGTCATAGTGCTGGTTATCAAGGAGGAAGCTATGGGAGACGGTGACTCCTTCATAGCGGTCGAGGATGGCCTTGCGCATTTCTTCGACGGCGGGAGCGGCGGCGACTTTGCTTTCGGGGCGGCCTATGAGCTCGGCGGCGGAGGAGGAGCGGGTGCTGTTGAGGAACTGCTCAAAGGGGACGAATTTTACGGTTTCAGGCTGCGTGATTGCCTGGGCGGCGATGGGAGCAAACAGGAAAGCGCAGGCGCTTAGTGCGAGCAGCTTGCTAGTTAGATGGGGATTGGTTGGAGACGACGGTTGGAGACAGTAGGAGTGATTTGTCTGGGGGAGATTGCTGGACATGACAACCCTTTCTGTACGGCCTTGCGGCTAAGTTGTCGGCAGAGTGCTGCAAGTCAAAGATAGGTGCGATCCGAGGAAGATACAACCAGTCAATGGTCGCATCGATGGATTGATTTGAGCCCTGGTGCTGGTGCGCCTATCTTTGACTCGCAGCGAACTGACGAATTACCTGATAGTGCGGGAGTGGCAGTAAGTGTTTCATGCAAGGGGCTATTTTTTGTATGAGGTTAGATATTCAACGAATAGGGGGGCAGGACGTTGGTTTCTTCGGCAAGCTTATAGAAATTGCGGAGGCCGCTGAGGCACTCTTCGTCGAGGGTGTAGAAGATGTTGCTGGTGAGGTAGGCGCGGATGGTGATGGCGGGGATGGGGAGGCGTGCGCTCCACTCTTCGACGAGGGCGTCGATGTTGGCGAGGCCGTGGTCGCGGGACTGGGTGAAGTCGGCGGCGATTTTATCGAGTGGACGGCCTGAGGCCTGGAGGGAAGTGTCGCGGATAGCCCAGACGGCGGAGACCCAGGGTGTGCCGGTGAGTTTGATCCATTCTTCGGCGAGGTCGTGGTAGACGAGGGGTTCGCTGGATCGCTCTTCGCGGTTCTGGCGCTCCTCGAGGGCGTAGAGGGCGGGGTCGCCGATGAGCATGGCTGCGTCGGCGTGGTCGAGCATGGGGTCGAGGTCAGGGTAATGGGGCAGGAAGGCGACGTTGGGGTTGCCCCAGAGGTGGAAACATACCTGGGTGTAAGCGAGGGAGGCGCGGGAAGCGGTATCGGCGGCGACGGTGCGGATGTTGCCGAGGGGCTGGGAGGTGCGGCGGACGAGGAGGATGGATCGGACCTTGTACTTGGAG
Source organism: Acidobacteriota bacterium (assembly GCA_025359885.1). Lineage (GTDB taxonomy): Bacteria > Acidobacteriota > Terriglobia > Terriglobales > Acidobacteriaceae > Acidicapsa. Next base: position 19,343 of record JANYDG010000009.1, on the reverse strand, counting down.
GCGATGGTGCAGCCGGGGATGATGCGGAGGCCTGGGGTGGTGGCGAGGGCAGCGACAGGGATGAGGCCGATGTCGGCTGCGTCGGGATGGCTGGCGGGTAGGGCGAGACGCTCGGCGCAGGCGGCGGGGAGCATCCATTCAACGTCGTAGTGTTGGGCGAGTGAGGATTTGCCCGGTTCGTGCTCGAAGTCCCACATGAGGGGAGCGGGGTTGAGGAAGCGGATGGCGGCGATGCGGAGGGGGCGCGAGTTCACCTCTTCAGAGTAGCAAGTTTGCCTGGCTGACCGGGCTGCTGCGGATGGGTTGATGTTGGTCGTGTTAATCCTCGTGGGCCTTTCCCCCTGCACGACAATCCGCGCTGACGCGCACTCACTTACAGGAGGTTCCATGAAGCTGTACCTATCTTTAGCTGCATGTTTGTTGTTTGCCACGACTTGTGTTGCGCAGAGCAATATTGTGGTGAATATTCCCGGGGACAACAGCTGCTCGATTGTGAGCGGTGAACCTGGTTTCAATGCCCTGACGTGGGCGATTGGCGGGGCATCGACGTTGAAGGTGGGTGGGAACTCGCTTAACTCGCCGCCACCAACCTTGCAGGACCTGGTGATTACGCGGGATATGGATGGCTGCAGTGCGGGGGTAATCAAGAGCTTTCTCTCGGCGACGCGGATCACCAATATGACTCTGATTCAATACCAGCCCCAGGGCCAGCGGATGTATGCGGCGGTGACGATTGCGCTGACGAACGCATATATCGCGAGCTACACGGTGAGTGGTTCGACGACTGTACAGGCGGCGGAGACGATTGACATTACCTACAGCAAGATGTGTCTTACGACGGTTGCGATGAATTCGCGGGGTGGTCTGGATTCGCCGCAGAAGGTGTGCTACGACGTGGTGGGTCGCATCCTGAACTAACCGACCTTGCTGGCGACCGAGGCCGATGGGCAGGGTTGGTATCGCGGAGTAGCTTTGGCGCTCTGGAGCGCTTCTTTTTGCACCCTTGGGCGAAGCGCACTGCGCGAGGATGGTGCGAGGAAGCGGAAGGTCATGGGCAAATTGGATACGGAAGAGCGGAAGGAAATTCCGGCGGAGGAGTCTGCGTTTGCGAAGGAGTGGAAGGAGCCGCTGGAGGATGCGGCGCATGTTCGGAATGCGATTGCTCGTTTCAACCCGGTGACGGGTGTGAGTGAGAGCGAGAAGGATGCGGCGTGGAAGCTAATCCGAGCGGCAGCGGGGAAGTTTGGGGCGGAGATGGGGGAATCGAGTCGGGGGGAGTTGAAATCCGCGCCCGGGAAGAGCAAGTCTGCTGCCTCGTAACGCAATTCAGAGAGAACGGCCTTGACTTCAAAGACGCCTTGCGGGTAACGTTCATGGAATTGCCAAGATCGATATGCAGCGGAACTCCCGGTTCGAGGAGCTTGTTGAAAGAGTCTGGATTCGCGTGAAATCGCTGCGAAAAACATACTCCAGGGGCTAAAGCCCCCTTGTTTTCATTGTCTTTATCGGTACGACTGAAGTCGTGCCCTGCTTCAAAGCGCTTGGATCTTGAGTTTTCGAACAAGTTCCCAGAGGCGAAAGAACGGACCATTCCATGAGGCTTTCCCCTGGGCTCAGAAGGCGGCGGAAATGCGTGAAATGTCGGGTGTAATTGACAGAAAGCGTCGCTCGCGGGCCTCGTTGATTGGATAGGTTTTATCGGTCGGTTGAAGCGAGGGTATGGGCAGAATCAGATTCCCTGCGGGAATGACAACCCAAAAAGCAAAAGCAAGGGCAGGGGCAAGGACGTTCGTTCCTTGTGGGCCGGCCGAAGACGTGGGGGACTCTTTCAAAGTAAGGGCGTTTTCGCAAAAGAGGGTGGATTGCTTTGGGTCAGAATCTGAATCAAACCGTGGAAGTGGTTGCTCTGGATGAGGATCGGCTGGCCTGGCTGGCGTTGACGCTGACGCCGGGGCTGGGGCCGCGCCGGATTGTTGAGGGGATGCGGCAACTGGAGACACCGAGCCGGATCTTTGGGATGGCGCTGACGGAGATTGAGGGGCTGCGATTTCCTGCGGAGTCGGCGCAGTTTGTGTTTGAGGGCAAGGCGCGGACGGCTGCCGAGGCGGAATGGATACAGGTTTGTGCGCATGGGGCGCAGATTGTGACGTTTGGGTGCGACGCGTATCCGGAGCGGCTGAAGGAGATTTACGACCCGCCTCCGGTGCTTTGGGTGCGGGGGGATGCGAGTCTGCTGGGGCGGTATTCGATTGCGATTGTGGGCACCAGGCATCCGACGCCGTATGGGACGGGGATAGCGGAGCAACTTGCACGGGACCTTTCGTTGCGGGGGATGCTGGTGGTGAGCGGGATGGCGCGGGGGATTGATACTTCGGCCCACAAGGGGGCGCTGGCGGCGGGGCGGCCAACTCTGGCGGTATGGGGGACCGGAGTGGACGTGATCTATCCCAAGGAGAACAAGAAGCTGGCTGAGGACATCCTGACGCTGGGCGGGGCGATTGCGTCAGAGCTGCCGATGGGGACGTTTCCGGCGCCACAGAATTTTCCGCGGCGAAACCGGATTTTGTCAGGGGTGAGCATCGGGGTGCTGGTGGTGGAGGCGAGCGAGAACTCAGGGACGCGGGTGACAGCGCGGTGTGCGACCGACCAGGGGCGGGATGTGTATGCGGTTCCCGGGAATGTGACGAGCAAGAACTCATGGACGCCGAATACGCTGATCAAGCAGGGGGCGCAGTTGACGGCGACGTGGGAAGACGTGTGGGAGACGCTGCCGTCGCAGGTGCGGTTGGAGCTGGAGACGAACTGGGCGCGTGAATCGAAAGCGGAGGCGGGTGCATCTCTACTGCCGGAACCGTTGCTGCGGCCCGAGGAGGCGATGGTGCTGGGGGTGTTGCGGCAGGATGCGGCTTTGCAGATGGACGAGATATTGGATTTGCTGGAGGCGCAACTGACGTCTTCTGAGGTATTTACGGCGCTGTTTGAGCTGGAGCTGGCGGGTCGGATCCGGTCATTGCCGGGGAAGAACTATGTGCGGAGTTTTTGAAGGCAGTTGCCAGAGATCAGTTGTCAGAGATCAGGCGGCGGGGTGGAGGACGGGGGATTTGTGGTTCCCACCCATGCCTTCGGCAAGGATGGGGCACCCGGGATTTTTCAGGACGCCGGGAAGCCCACCCTAGCCGGAAAAACAGGTACCCGGGAGGGTGGGGCGCCCGGATTTCCATCTCCCACATTTCAGAAGCGAGATGTGGAGTACCTGGATTTGCTTCCAATTTGGGGACGGGATGGAGGGAATTTCTTCCTGGCGATTCGCAATGGAGGGGCATTCCGTGGTAGCGTCCTGAGACTATAGGGCTTTTTTCGGTAGCGACCCCATGGTGGGCGGAAGCCGCTTCCATTTTTCAAAATTTTGCCGAGCGATCGGCGTAACGGTTTTTGAGCCGCGATGGTCCAAGGTTTGGACGCGGTTGGGCGGGTATGCGAAGGCGCACCTGATATAAGGATGGGAATGAGCAAATCACTGGTTATCGTCGAATCACCTGCGAAGGCGAAGACGATTGGGAAATATCTGGGCAAGGACTTTGAGGTGCAGGCCTCGATTGGGCACATTATGGATTTGCCCAAGAACGATATTGGCGTTGAGTTGAAGAAGCGAACGTTTGAGCCGACGCTGATTGTGTCTCCGGGCAAGGAGAAGCTGGTCGATCAGTTGAAGAAGGCCGCGTTGAAGGCGGACCATATCTACCTGGCGCCTGATCCTGACCGCGAAGGCGAAGCGATTGCATATCACCTGGCGCTGCAGCTGGGAATCAACGCGATGCAGCGGAAGAAGATCCAGCGGGTGACGTTTAACGAGATCACGAAGAAGGCGGTACAGGAAGCCTTCAAACACGCGCGGGATATTGACCAGGATCTGGTGGATGCGCAGCAGACGCGTCGGGTGCTGGACCGGCTGGTGGGGTACCAGGTTTCGCCGCTGCTGTGGGATAAGGTACGGCGGGGGCTGTCGGCGGGGCGCGTGCAGACGGTGGCGGTGCGGCTGATCGTGGAGCGGGAGCGGGAAATTGGGGCGTTCAAGCCGGTGGAGTACTGGACGCTCGAGGCTGTGCTGCATCCGGAGAAGCAGGCGGCGAAGACCTTTACGGCACGATTTGTCGGCGTGGACGGCGATCCGGTGCGGGTGGATAACGGGGTCGATAAAGAGGGCAAGGCCCAGTTCATCGGGAACGCATTGCCGGACGCGAAGCAGATGGACGCAGTGGTGACGGCTCTGGAGAAGGCCAGGTGGACGCTGAGTTCCGTGCAGGCGAAGGAGCAGCAGCGGAGGCCGCTATCTCCGTTTATCACGAGCCAGTTGCAGCGGGAAGCCTCGACGAAGCTGGGGTTTAATGTGCGCCGGACGATGGGCGTTGCCCAGCGATTGTATGAGGGTGTTGAGGTTGGAAGCGAGGGTACGGTGGGTCTGATCACGTACATGCGTACCGATTCGCCGCGCTGTTCGCCGGAGTCGATTGAAGCTGCGCGTAACTGGGTCAAGACGACGCTGGGGGCGAGGTATCTGCCTGGGACGGCGAATTCATACAAGGGCAAAAAGGATGCGCAGGATGCGCACGAGGCAATACGTCCGACCGACGTAGCCCGTACGCCGGAGTCGATTGCGCGCTACCTGAGCGACGAGCAGTTGAAGCTGTACACGCTGATCTGGAGGCGATTTGTCAGTTCGCAGATGACGCCGGCGGTCTATGACGTGACGACGGCGAGGATTGCGGCGGTTTCGGCGAAGAACGGGAAGACCTATGACTTCAGGGCGAGCGGGTCGGTGCTGCGCTTTGACGGATTTCTGAAGGTCTACGAAGTCGTTGAAGAAAAGAAGGAAGAGGATGGGCAGGAAGGCGGAGAAGGGAGCGGGGAGGGTTCTTCGCAGGCTCTGCCGAATCTGGATGGCGTGAGAACTCTGGAAAACGACAAGCTGAACAGCAAGCAGAGCTTTACGCAGCCACCGCCCAGGTACAACGAGGCTTCGCTGGTGAAGGTGCTGGAGGAGCGCGGGGTGGGCAGGCCCTCGACCTATGCCTCGATTATCAATACGATTCAGGACCGGGAGTACGTGGTGAAGCCTGGCGGGCCGCGCGGGCCGTTCTACCCGACGGAAATCGGGGTGGTGGTGTGTGACCTGCTGGTGAAGAATTTTCCGTACATCTTTGACACGGCGTATACGGCGAAGCTGGAGCGCGAGTTGGATGAGGTGGAGGACGGCAAGGAGAAGTGGACGGACCTTTTGAAGGGGTTTTACGTGCATTTTGAGGAGGAACTGAAAGACGCCGAAAAGAGCATGGAAAGCATCAAGGCGATGGAGATCCGGACGGGGGAGAAGTGCGATGTGTGCGGGTCGCCGCTGCTGCTGAAGTGGGGCAAGTTTGGGACGTTTTTTGCCTGTAGCGCGTACAACAAGAAGGACAAGAACAGTTGCACGTTCACGAAGGAAAATACCGCGGGCAAGCCGGACCTGAATACGCCGGAGGGTCAGGAGGCCGAGGCCGCCGACGAGTACTGCGACAACTGCGGTCGGGTGATGATTTTGAAGCGGGGGTTGTTTGGTCCGTTTATGAGCTGCCCTGGATTTAGCGAGGACCCGCCGTGCAAGACGATTCGCAAGCTGACGCAGAAGGCGCAGCAGAAGCTGAGTGCACCGCAGCCGACGGGCGAGGATTGCCCGCTGTGCGGCAAGGAACTGGTGTTGCGGCAGGGGTCGTATGGCGAGTTTGTTTCGTGCTCGGGATATCCGAAGTGCAAGTACGTGAAGCAGAACCTGATTGAAGGCATGAAGTGCCCGAAGTGCGAGATCGGCGACCTGGCGGAGCGGAAGGCGCGCAGGGGGAATATATTCTGGGGCTGCACGAACTATCCGAAGTGCGATTTCACGTCGAACTACAAGCCGGTGGCGAAGAAGTGTCCGAAGTGCAAGAGCCCTTACCTGCTGGAGAAGACGCTGAAGTCAGGGGTGTTCCTGTTCTGCCCGAATTCAAAGCCCCAGGCGGAGGAAGAAATAGCCCCGAAGACGGCTGCCAAGAAGACGGCGGCAAAAAAGGGCGCGGCCAAGAAGGCGGCCGTGAAGGTTGCGGCCAGGGTTGTGGTGACGGAGCCTTGCGAATATGAGAAGCGGATTGGGGATGCTCCGCCGCCTCCGGCTTTGCCGACTGTGAATACGCATGGGCCGGTGAAGGAAGAGGACGAGGAACTGGAGCCGGTTTCTTAGCCTTTCGCCTGAATACACAACAATGCCCGCTCATGCTTGAGCGGGCATTGTTGTGAATGGGTTGTTGCTATTTCAGGAAGCCTTGCTGTTGGAGCCAGTCGGCGAAGCGGTCGATCCAGTGGTCGGTGGGGATGTGCTGGGTGTGCATGCCGAAGCCGTGGCCACCTTTGACGTACATGTGCAGTTCGGCTGGTTTTTTAGCGGCGGCCCATGCCTGGTAGAGGGTGATGCTTTGCGGGGCCAGGCCGAGGGAGTCGTCGGTCGCCGCGGCGATGAAGATGGGCGGAGCGTCGGCGGGGACCTTGATCTCTTCGGTGACGGCGGCGTAGATGGGTGCGACGAAGGCGGGTCGTCCCTCGGGGGTGTAGTGGAGGGCGACGCTGGCGGTGACGGCTCCGCCGGCGGAGAAGCCGATGATGCCGACGCGATCAGGGGCGATGCCGTATTCGGAGGCGTGCTGGCGCACGTACGTCACGGCGGCCTGGCCGTCGGCGATGGACAAGGGGATGACGGTCTTCATGGTTTCGGCGAATTTGGCCTTGTCGGCGTAGAGGGTGGTGAATTCCAGTGTGCCGTCTTCGCCGGTGTGTGCGAGGCGGTACTTGAGGACGAAGGCAGTCATACCGCGTGCGGCGAGGTATTGGGCGACGTCGGAGCCTTCGCTGGTGATGGAGAGGGCCATGAAGCCGCCGCCGGGGCAGATGACGATGGCTGTGCCGTTGGCGGTTCCCGGGACGGGCTTGTAGACGGTGAGGGTGGGCTGGGTGACGTTGGTGACGACGTCGGTGTTCCAGGCCTTGGAGAAATATGCCTTCTCTGGATAGACCGCTTTGGGTGAGCCGGGTGCTGGGCCAGGATAGAGCGGGAGGACTTCCTGGGCGGCGGCGATGGCGGAGAGGGCGAGGAGGAGGCAGAGAATTCGAAATGCGAAGGTCTTCATGGCCGCTGAAGTCTATCAGAAGTTCGCGCATGTACTGAATTCTTCCTGCAGCTACGAAAACTGATCCGATGCCACCGATGCGGAATGCGGAGTGCTCGGTTGCGCTGTGAGGTTGACCGGGATGGGATAGGATTGAGGCCGGAGAGAAGATATGCAGCAGGGAATTGCAAGTCACGCGGATGGGGAGTTGATTTTGAAGCTTTACGAGTTACGCACGGAGACGGTCTTGCGTGCGGCTCGGGCGTGGGTGGGTGGAGAGTTCTGGCCCACTTCAGCGGATGAGTTTTTTGCGGTGAAGAACGACCTTGGTTCGCAGAAGAGCGCATATTTGCGGCAGGTGGTTTCGTATTGGGAGATGGCGGCGTCGATGGTGCTGCATGGGGCGCTGTCTTCAGATTTGTTTGTGGACTGCAACCCTGAGCCGTTTTTCATTCTGGCGAAGTTTGCGCCGATTCTGACGGAAATTCAGGCGCAGGAGCCGGGTTACATGGGCAAGACGCAGCAGTTGATTGAGAAGTCGCAAGCGGCTGCCTCGCGCTATGAGGCGGTGCGAAAGATGGTGGCGGCGCGTCAGGCATCGCAGGACTAGTGGCCAGGCTAATAAATATTGATGGGATGACAAAGTCAGCTTGCCAAAGCGGGATGATATAGCGCATGCTCTCAGAGGTCGTGATTGTGAGTAAATTTCGTTTCCCGGAGATGTTCAATGAAGAAAATTGCTGTAGTTGCTCTCGCACTGGTCTCGGTTGCTTCTGTTGCAGCCTACGCCGCTGATTCGTCTGCCAAGCTGAATGGGTATATTTCCGACGCCATGTGCGGCGCGAAGCATGCCGGAACCGGTGCAGCCTGCGCCAAGAAGTGCATCGAGGGCGGTGAGAAGCCGGTTTTCGTTGAAGAATCGAAGAAGGAAGTGTGGTCGATTGACAATCCAGAAGCCGTGAAGGATGCATACGGCAAACATGTTGCGATCACGGCGACGCCGGATGCGGCCGCCAAGAGCGTACACATTACCGCTGTTTCGGTCATCGCCGAATAAGCTGGGATTCCGGTTTGACGGTCGTGCGACGTCAGTTGCAGGGGCGTGCATTGCGGGTTGGGAGTTGTGCGAAACAGACGGAGAGGGGCATCTGCCCCTTTTTCCGTTCTGAAATTCGTGTGTATCGGGAACCACAGAGCATGGACAGGCGTAGATTTCGATATGGCCAAAGCAGTCTGGAACGGCGTAGTGATTGCCGAGAGCGATACGTACGAGACGGTTGAGGGGAACGTATATTTCCCTGAAGCGGCCTTGAAGCGGGAGTATTTCCGCCCCAGTTCGACGACCTCAACTTGCCCTTGGAAGGGTCAGGCGCGGTATTACTCGCTGGCAGCACCGGGGCAGGAAAATCCTGACGCGGCGTGGTATTACCCTGACCCTAAGCCGGCGGCGCGGAAGATCAAGAATCACGTGGCATTCTGGCGGGGCGTGGAAGTTGAGAAGTAGGGAGTAGGGACGAGGAGACCGTTGATTGACCTGGTTTCTTCGCTACGGTCGTCTCTCCAAGCCTCGGCCTCACGAGGATCTCAACGCTGCCGTCCATTTCATTTCCTTTTCGTATTTGTCTGATTGCTCGTAATTAACGATTTGATTTTGGAGATTCCATGATGAATTTGTCTTCTTCCTTCCGGCGCAGCGTGCTTGCTCTGAGTGCTGTTCTTGCTTTGGGTGCGTTTTGCGGTGGCTCTGCGGAGGCTGCGGCTCCATTAAAGGTGCCGAACCTCAAGTTTGAGAAGTACACGTTGCCGAACGGCCTGGAAGTGATCCTGCGGGAAGATCACCGGCTGCCGCTGGTGGCTGTAGACCTGTGGTACCACGTGGGCCCGGTGAACGAGAAGGCAGGGCGGACAGGGTTTGCGCACCTGTTTGAGCACATGATGTTTGAGGGCTCAGAGCATGTGGGTGAGAAGGCGCATTTCAAGTACCTGGAGGGCGCGGGCGCAACGGGCATCAATGGGACGACGAGCTACGACCGGACGAATTATTTCGAAACGGTGCCGTCGAACCAGCTAGACCTTGCGTTGTGGCTGGAGAGCGACCGGATGGGCTTTTTGCTGGAGACGCTGGACCGGGTAAAGCTGACCAACCAGCGGGACGTGGTGCGCAACGAGTTGCGGCAGGACGAGGGGCAGCCGTACAACGTGGCGGACGAGGCGGTGGGACATCTGCTGTTTCCCAAAGGGCATCCGTATTACGGGAATGTGATCGGTTCGCATGCGGATGTGGAGGCAGCGCGGCTCCTGGATGTTCGTGATTTTTTTCAGCATTTCTACACCCCGAACAATGCGAGCATTGCCGTCGTAGGTGACTTTGACCCGGCGACGATCAAGGGCAAGCTGGAGAAGTTTTTTGGACCGATCCCGGCTGGTCCTCCAGTTGAAAAAGTGAAGGTGGAAACGCCTGCGATTACGACCGAGCGCCGCCAGACGGTGACGGATACGGTGCAACTGCCGCGGCTTTCGATTGCGTGGCTGGCGCCGGAAGCCTTTGCCAAGGGGGACGCGGACACGGATCTTTTCCTGAGCATTCTGGGGGAGGGGAAGATCAGCCGCCTGTACCAGAAGCTGGTGTACAAGGACCAGATTGCCCAGAGCGTGAGCTGCAACCTGGAGTCGATCATGGTGACTTCGATGGCGGAGTGCGACATTACGGCGCGTCCTGGGGTAAAGCTGGAGGATCTGGAAGCCTCTGTTGACAAGGAAATTGAGGCATTACAGAGCAATGGGCCGACGCAAGCGGAGCTGGACCGGGCGCGGAACAAGGACCTGACCGGCCTGATCGAGGGATTGCAGCGGCTGGGCGGCTTTGGCGGCGTTGCTGACATGATGGACCGCTACAACCAGTACCAGGGTGACCCGGGATATCTGCCGAAGGATGTTGCCCGGTATGAGGCAGTGACGACGGCAAGCGTTCAGGAAGTGGCGAAGAATGTCTTTGGCAAGAATCAGAGGGTGGTGATCTATTGCCTGCCGGGCAAGAAGGTGACCGACGATGTGCCGCGCAGCCCGGAGGATACGGATGCGACGGTCAAGGTAGTGCCGCCGTACCAGCCGGACTTTGAGACGGCGCAGAACTGGCGCAAGGATGCTCCCAAGCCGGGCGCGGAGCCGAAACTGCATCTGCCGGCTCCGACGACGTTTTCGCTGGCCAACGGGATGAAGGTGTACCTGATCGAGGAGCACGCGCTGCCGGTGATGAGCGCTTCTTTGGTGACGCTGGCCGGGGGCGAGGTGAATCCGACGGACAAGCCGGGCCTGGCGTCGTATACGGCGCGGCTGTTGACGGAGGGCACGACGACGCGTTCCTCGACGGAGCTGGCCAATGCTGTGGCACAGATCGGAGCCGGATTGGGCGCTTCGGCGAGCATGGATAATGCATCGGCCTCGATCAGCGCGCTGAGCAACAACAGTGCATCGGCGATGGAACTGCTCTCGGACGTGGTGCTGCATCCGGTTTTCAAGGACGAAGAAGTGGAGCGGGTGCGGAAGCAGCGGCTGGTGTCGATCTTGCAGGAGGGTGACTCGCCGATTGCGGCCACACTCAGAGTGGGAAGCAAGGTGCTCTATGGCGACCAGCCGTATGGCTATCAGGCGATTGGAACGACGGAGTCAGTGAAGGCGACGACGCGCGCGGATCTGGCCGCGTTCTGGGCAGCTCACTATGGTCCAAAAAATTCGGCGCTGATTCTGGCCGGAGATTTTTCTGAGGCAGAGGCGAAGAAGCTGGCGGAGACGTATTTTGGTGGTTGGAGTGGTGGTTCGGGGGCGGCAGTCTCAACGCTGCCCGCAGCTCCGGCGGCACCGGCGCGGAAGATTGTGATTGTGGACAAGCCGGGATCGCCGCAGACGACGTTGATTACGTTTGGGCTGGGTGTGAAGCGCAATTCGCCGGATTACGCGGCGATTACCGAGATGAACAGCATCCTCGGGGGGCTTTTCTCGAGCCGCATCAATATGAACCTGCGGGAGAAGAACGGATTCACGTATGGGGCATTTTCGGGCTTCTTCTTTTATCGTGGCGGGGGGCCGGCGTATGCCGGGGCGCAGGTACGGACAGATGTGACGGCACCGGCGTTGAAGGAGCTTTTCTCTGAGCTGAACAAGATTCACACCGATCCGGCGACGCCGGAGGAGTTGAAGCTGGCCAAGGATAATGCGCTGCGTTCGCTGCCGGGCTCGTTTGAGACGGTGGGCAATGAGTCGGGCCTGATGGCGGAGTTGTTTGTCTACGGCCTACCGAATGACTACTTCCAGAAACTGCCGGCGCAGTTCGAGGCGGTTACACCGGAGGCAGTGGCCGAGGCGGCGAAGAACTATATTCATCCGGAGAACCAAATTGTGATGGCGGTGGGAGACCGGGCAAAGATTGAGCCGGACCTGGCAAAGATGAACCTGGGACCGATCGAGATTCGCGATGAGAGCGGGGACCCGGTAAAGAAGTAGCGATTGCCGGATCAAGTCGATGCAGAGAATCAGGGCTGGGGGGCAGAGTCTCCCGGCCCTGATTTGTATTTGCGCATTCCTTATAGATTTTATTTAGATTCCAACCTACCCCGTTGGTCATTTGACTGCCCCGGAACGCGGCATGTTGGCAAATCTTTACCCGATATTCGTTGACGCAGCGGTTCCCCAGATTTTTGTGCCGCATCGTGCTTCGGAAAGTCACTGGGTTGAGGTGACGACCAATGTAGGGATTGCGGCGGCGCATCTGGCAATCCTGGTGGTGCTGATGACGGCGCTGCAGGGGCGGAAGAGTCGCCAGTTCCGGGTTGTGCTCTGGTTTTTTGCGCTGTTCACTGGGTTCCGGGCGCTGACGCAGTTGCTGGGCATCTGGACGGACCTTCATCCGAGCTTTGAGTTGAACTGGGGGTTTCGGCTGGTGACGACGTTGCTGGCGCTGGCGACGGCGCTGGCGCTGGCGGGATCGATTCCGGCGTTCCGACGGCTGCCGAGTGTCGATGATCTCAACCGGGAAATTGCGGAGCGGCGTCGGGCGGAGGACGAGGCGCGGGATAAGGATGAACGTTTCCGGACGTACGTGGAGGGGGTACAGGACTACGCAATTTTCATGATTGATCTGGAGGGACGGATTCAGACGTGGAACCGGGGGGCAGAGCGAATCAAGGGCTACGCTGCGGAGGAGATTATCGGTCAGCATCTTTCGGTGTTCTACTCGCCGGAGCAGGTGAGGGAGGGGGAGCCGGAGCGGGCGATGCGGGTGGCGATCGAGACGGGACAGTTTGACATTGAGGGCTGGCGGGTGCGCAAGGATGGGAGCCAGTTCTGGGCGCGGGTGATGCTGCGCCCATCAAGGGATGCGTCTGGAAACTTGCGAGGCTTTGCCAAGATCACGCGGGATATGACGGAGCAGCTCGCGAGCGAGGCGCGATATCAGATACTGCTGGAGTCAATGCCGGATGCGATTGTGATTGTGACGGAGGACGAACGCATTGACTTGATCAATGCCCAGGCAGAGCAGCTTTTTGGGTACAAGCGTGCTGAGGTGGTTGGGAAGCCGGTAGACATGCTGGTCCCCGGGGAGAATCGGGAGAGCCAGTCCAATTATGTGAAGGTGCTGTTTGCCGGAGCAGTGCATCCTGCACCGGAATTGCCGGGGGAGGTTCGAGGGCTTTGCCGGGACGGGAGGAGCTTTCCGCTGGAGTTCAGCGTGAGCCCGCTGGAGACTGCGGCTGGGAGGCTGCTTCTGTTTGCAGTGCGCGACCTGACCGAGCAGCGGCGGACGGAAGAGCGTTTCCGCGCGCTGATGGAGGCGGCGCCGGACGCGATTGTGATGTACAGCAATTCCGGCAGGATCGTGTATTTCAATCAGCGGGCGGAGGAGATGTTCGGGTTTCCGCGATCGGAGGTTCTGGGCAAGTCAGTGGAATGTATTGTGCCGGAGCGGTTTCGTGAGGAGCGAAGGCGGCTGCGGGAGGAGCTTTTCCGCACGGCGAAGCTCGTAGGCATGGGGGCTGGCCGGGAGTATCTCTGTCTGCGCAAAGACGGCAGCGAGTTTTTCGCGGAGGCCAGCGTCTCCCCGGTCGCGAGCCCTGATGGTCCGCTGCTGCTTACGGCCATTCGAGATATCACCGAACGCAAGGAGTCCGAAGCCCGCTTTGATGCGCTGCTTGAGGTGGCTCCGGACGGGATTATCATCCACGACAGCCAGGGTGTGATTCAACTGTCGAACAAGCGGATGGAGACAATGTTTGGCTACAGCCGGTCAGAGTTGCTGGGGAGCCAGGTCTTTGCGCTGTTGCCTGAACGAAATCGCATGGGGCAAAGGGAGGGACTGACCCATTATCTGGCTGCTTCCGAGGACTTTCAGATCAATAGTGTGGAGATTGAGGGGCTGCGCAAGGATGGTACGGAGTTTCCCTTTGAGATCAGTGTGAGCCGGTTTGAAACCAAAAACGGGACCATGGTGCTCACGATGGGGCGCGATGTTTCGCAGCGGAAGACGACGGAAACGCAATTCCGTGCCTTGATTGAGGCGGTGCCGGACGGAATCGTGATTCTTGATCGTACGAGCCGGATTCTGCTGGTGAACCAGCGGATGGAGGATTTGTTCGGTTACCGGCGTGCAGAGCTGATCGGCATGGATTCGACGATGCTGGTCCCTGAACAGCTGCGCGCCACCCAGCGGTCGCGCCATGAGCAGTTCTTTCGCGACCCGGAGAGCTTTTCGCTGCAGCACGACGGGGAAGCGTCAGGGCTGCGCAAGGACGGAAGCACGTTTTTTGTGGAGGCGAATTTCCGGCCGTATCCCTCATCGGAAGGCTTGGTGGCGCTGGTTTCGATTCGGGACGTGACTGATCGACGGCGGGTCGAGGCTCGTTTCCGGGCACTGCTCGATTCGGCACCGGATGCGATGGTGATCTCCGGAGTCGATGGTCTGATTCAGCTTGCAAATCTGGAGGCGGAACGGGTCTTTGGCTATTCCCGGGAGGAACTGATTGGTAAACCGGTGGAGACTCTTATCATGCCGGACCTGCATGGCAGCTATCAGGTGGACGCCGAGCGCTTCTTCCGGGGCGCACCGCCGGAGACGATAGGCAGTGGGATGGAGTTGCGCGCCCGGCGGAAGGATGGAAGCGAGTTTCCGGTGGAGATCCGATTCAGCCCACTGGACGGCCCTCAAGGAACATGCTTGACGGCGGCGATCCGCGATACGACCGAGCGCCGAAGGACGGTTGAGCAACTGGCTGCCAAGTTGGCCGAGCTGCGCCACTCCAATGAGGCGCTGGAGCAGTTTGCGCACATGGCTTCGCATGACCTGCAGGAGCCGCTGCGGATGGTGGCGAGCTATACGCAACTGCTGGCGAAGCGGTATAAGGGGCGGCTGGATGCGGATGCGGACGACTTCATTGGATTTGCGATAGACGGCACGCGACGGATGAAGCAGCTGATTGAGGATCTGCTGATGTATTCGCGGGCGGGCAAAGGCGCGCCGCCGAAGCAACTGACGCGGAGTGGAGATGCGTTGAACGAGGCGCTGAGCAATCTGCAGGCTGCTCTCGGGGAGAGCCGGGCAGAGATTACGCATGGGCCGATGCCAACGCTGGTGACAGCGGAATCGCAACTGGTGCAGATTTTTCAGAATCTGATTGGGAATGCGATCAAGTATCGGGGGGTTGAGCCGCCGCGGATCGACATTGAGGCGCGGCTGGCGGAAAGCGAGTGGATTTTTTCTGTTCGAGACAACGGGATTGGCATCGACCCTGAGAGCTTTGATCGCATTTTTGTAATTTTTCAGCGACTGCATGGCCGGGGCGAGTTTGAGGGGACCGGGGTAGGCCTGGCCATCTGTAAACGAATTCTTCAACAACAGGGCGGGAGAATCTGGTTGGAATCAGAGCCGGGCAAGGGCTCAACCTTCTATTTTTCCCAGCCCGTGAGGTGAGTGGGCTATGCAATTGGACGAGATTAAAGAGCGCAAGAGCAAGGAGGCGGCGATGGTGGTGCTGTTGGTGGAGGACAATCCCGGGGATGTGCGGCTGACGCAGGAGGCTTTCAAGGATGCGAAGGTCTTCCTGGAGATGCTTGTGGTGCGGGATGGCGCGGAGGCGATGGATTACCTGTTTCAGCGGGGGAGCTTTGGCGAGAGCGTGCGGCCGGATCTGATTCTGCTGGATTTAAATCTGCCCCGAAAGGATGGGCGGGAGGTGCTGGCGGAGATCAAGAGCGATCCAGGGCTGAAGACGATTCCGGTGGTGATTCTGACGACTTCGGCATCTGACGTGGACATTGAGAGCAGCTACATGCTGCACGCCAACTGCTACATCACGAAGCCGGTGGATATGGAGGGTTTTCTGACGGTGGTGCGGAGCATTGACGATTTCTGGCTGACGGTGGTGAAGCTGCCATCCGGGGGGCGTTTGTGATCGCCGGGCCGCTGCGCATCCTGCTGGTGGAGGACAACCTTGGAGATGTGCGGTTGCTGCAGGAGATGTTTTCCACGGAGCGGGCGGGGAGCTATGAGATCACTAGTCTTCCCCGGCTGGGGTTGGCACTGAATCATCTGGCGAAGGGAAATGTAGACATTGTGCTGCTGGATCTGGGGCTGCCGGATGAGGAAGGCATCGAAACGGTGCGGCGGGTACGGAAGCTGGCGCCGGACGTTCCGTTGATTGTGCTGACGGGCCGGGACGACGATGAGGCGGTAGCGGAGGCGATGCTGGAGGGTGCGCAGGACTACCTGGTGAAGGGTCAGATTGAGAATCGTGCACTGCCGCGGGCGCTGCGGTATGCGATTGAGCGATTTCGCCTGGTGAGCAGGGCGGCGCTGACCACGATGGAACTGGAGCGCCGGGTGCGGGAGAAGGACTTACTGCTGAGTGAGATTCATCACCGGGTGAAGAACAGCTTGCAGGTGGTTTCGAGCCTGATCAGCCTGGAGGCGACTCGGATCAAGGACCCCTCGATGACGGAGATGCTGCGGAGTACGCAGAACCGGATTCGGTCGATGGCATCGATTCACCGGACGCTGTATCAATCGAAGGATTTTGGTCACGTTGATTTCAAGGAATTTCTGTTGTCGTTCGTGCCGTCACTGATTCAGGCATACAGTACGCATCCGGAAGCGGTGCAGTTGGAAATTGCTGTTGGGGAGGTGCGGTTACCGATTGATGCTGCCATTCCCTGCGGACTGATTGTGAACGAGCTGATCTCGAATGCCTTGAAGCATGCCTTTCCTGAGGGTCGGAAGGGCACGATCCGCATTGATTTTTCGCATGACCAGTACAACCACGCATCGCTGTCGGTGGCCGACGATGGGATTGGTATTCCGGAGGAGGTGGATTTTGAATTGGGGGAGACGCTGGGGCTTCAACTGGTGCATCTACTGAGCGGACAGATAGGCGGAACGCTGAATGTGAGCAAGTCTTCGCCGACCCGGTTTGTGGTGCGTTTTCCGCTGGCGGTGTGAGCCGGGGGCTTGATGGCCAAGGGCGTGGAAAACTTCTGGCAGAAAGCCTTCATCCTTTTGCTGCCATGGCCGATGAGAGGTAGTAGGGCTGATTCGGGTGATCGGTGCCTTCAAGTGACAACGAGATCGTGATCGCGGCTGATATGCATGAGGGCCGAGAAAGGTTCAGGGTGCATCGATGGAATCAATAGGTCGATCACTTTCAAAAAATGTTGGGAACGACCCGTTAGCATTGGGAGCAGTCTCTGGAACGCGGGTGATGATTGTCGAAGATGAGTCTGTGGTGGCGTTGCACCTACGTCGAGAGCTGACCAAGCTGAAGTACACGGCTTCCGGGATTGCAACGACCGGGGAACAGGCGTTGCAGATGATCGAGGAGGTTTTTCCGGATGTAGTGCTGATGGACATTCATCTGCAGGGCGAGATGGATGGGATCGAGACGGCGTCGCGGATTCCCCGGTACCTGCATATTCCGGTGATTTACCTGACGGCGTATTCAGAAGACACGACGTTGAAGCGGGCATCGGACACGCGGCCGTATGGGTATCTGATCAAGCCGTTTCTCGACCGGGAACTGCATGCGATGATCAAGATGTCTCTGGAGCGGAGCCGGGCAGATGAGGCGATTCGAGAGAATGAGGCGCTGCTTTTCCGGGCGCTGTGCACGACGCCGATCGCGGACTGTTAGAGCATTTTCACTATTTCCATAGAGCTGGATTTGCTCTATCGCACCCGAGCCGGAAAGACAAAAACCCGGCGAGGGTTGGGCACGCAGACTTTACGCGATTGATAAAAATGCTTTAGTACGCCTGGAGCTGGTTGAGCGGAAGTCGGACGCGGAAGCAGGTGGCACCCTCTCCGGAGCGAACGCCGAGGTGGCCGCGATGCTTGCGGACAATACGCATGGCGTTGTCTAGGCCGAGGCCGAGGCCATGGCCCGGGGCTTTTGTGGTAAAAAACGGCTCGAAGATGCGGTCCTGAAGATTTTTGGGGATATCGGGACCGTCATTCCAGACTTCGACAAGAATCATATCCGCCTCCTGCTGGCAGACGACGCGGAGGCAGCCCTTCTTATCCGGGTTGCTGGAGCGGTCAACGAGGGCGAGGGCTTCGAGGGCATTTTCGATGAGCGCGGTCCAGACCTGGTTCAACTCGCTGCCGTAGGCGTTGATGGTAGGCAGTTCTGCCTCATATTCACGGACAATATTGACCTTTGCCATGCGCGATTGAAACATCTGCAGGGTGGCGTCGAGGCCGGCTGGGACATCGATCTCGAGGATGGGTGCGCGGTCCATGTAGGAGTAGGTCTTGATGGCGCTGATGAGGTCAAAGATGCGGTCGGTGGCGTGGAGCATGGCCTGGGCGTTGAGCTCGGCGCGGAGGGTGGAGGCGAACTGCTCGAGGACGACGTGGATTGCCGCCTCATCGAGGAACTGGACGAGAGGGTCAAGGTCAGTGGCTTCGACGCCGAGGTCGGCGAGCTCGGGAGCGATCTGCCAGGCCCTCTGGAATCCGTGGCGTTCGATCCATTGAGTGATTTCGTCTTCGCGGGCGACGACATCGACCGGATTCTGCTGGAGGTTTTCGTGGGATTTGGCGCGGATTTGCCGTTCCCATGCCTCGACAGCGCGGACCTGATCCTGGGTGAGGCAGAGGCCGACGAGTCGGTAGCGGCCTTCGTTGACGGCGCGCAGCTCGGTAAGGATGCCACTTGCGGCTCGCTGGGCGGCAGAGGAAGGGTTATTGAGCTCGTGGGCGAGGTTGGCGGCGAGCTTGCCCAATGCGCTGAGTTTTTCGCTTTGCTGCTCGATGCGGGTAACTTCGCGAACGCGGTCGAGGAGGGTGGAGATGACGCGCTGGCCGAAGGAGGGGATGGCGGCCAGCATCTCAGGAAATATGGATTTGTGAAAGATGAGGCCCCAACACTGTTGTGCGGCGAATCCCTGGCCTCCGTAACTGGTCATGCGCGAGTAGGGGAGCAGGCCGGTCATCTGGCCGCTGCGGCCGATGAAGAGGGCCATGGGGCCGGAGCGCGTACGGCGGACGTGGAGCTCGCCCTTGAGGATTAGGATCATCTGCTCGGCTGGGTCGCCTTCTTCGAAGAGGACTTCGCCGGGCTGGATGTGAATCTCTTGGCCATGGCGGGCGAGCCATTCGCAGTCTGCTGCGGGCAGGCCGTGGAGGGGCGCGATCTTTTCGATGGCCGCCATCAGGATGGGGATGGGGGAGGGTGGATCCGCGAACATGGAGGCGGGGATATTGGTCGGCATTGCGGGCTCTCCCTGGCAGGCTTTCAGTGTACCGGATGGAGGGGACGTGGAGTTCCGATTGGTGGTGCGATGCAGGGTATACGCAGGGAATTGGGAATTGGTTTCCGGGTTCAGGATTTGTGAAGGTGGAGTTGGTTTGGCCCAATCCGAGGAAGATGGCGAGGGCTCTGTTGACAGCCGTCTGCGTATCAGATTCGAGAGCCCCGAAAGGGATTCCGGCTTTTTCACGAGGGATGGTGTGGGCCTTGTCGATCATGATTTGTGAGGAGGCGCGGATGACGTGCCCCCTTTTTCTCATCCATTTATAACTGGAGTTTTCCGGGTTTGGTTTTGCTTTGAGGTGTTGATCTCGCCGCCGTCGTCGGGGCTGTGGGGATGTGGGAAGCGTCGTTTGCTTTCCACATCTCCATAGCCCAT
>JANYDG010000008.1 GCA_025359885.1 Acidobacteriota bacterium | reverse complement strand
GAGCACTTGAAGGTTGCTCAAACTAACGTTGCCACGCTGCACAGGCAACGCTTCCTTGATCCGCTCGTACTGCGCTTCTGTCAGTTCCATCGGTAAGAACATTTTAACAGAAATCTAACTCATAGTGTGAACAGGCCCTAGTTACTTACGGTCATCGCGAATGTGCCGCAGAGCGATGGAGTGTCCAATTTCGGGTACAAATACAGGTACGGTGCGCATCCCATTCACTTTGAGGGATTTAGAGGCAACGAGGCTTTCATGGCGTTGCAGAGATGCGTTCAGTTTCTCCTACTTTCGCTGGATTACGGAGTGCGCGGCGGATAATCGGTCCGCCCAGCATTGATTTTGAAGCTCCCGCAAGTCTCATGTTCGCCCGCCTTTTGGTTGGGCTCAACACGTTAGCTGCTAGACTCTTCCAGTTCAATGGCACGCGGAAAGAGGATGTTGTTCTCAAGGTGGATATGTTGATGCAGGTCCTGTTCGAATTCTCTCAACCCGTCATAGAACGCATGAAAGGTCGGGCAGGCATCTTCTGGAGTGGTAAAGGTTCCACTGAGACGGTGGATCTGTGCCATCAGAGTGCCCGCAGCGTCATGCTCCCGAGTCATCATCGCGATGGGATTGGCAACGGTTCCAAAGCAACTCCGCGGCTTGGCCGTTCCAAGGGACACTGATTGCTCGAGACTGGATACATATGGAAATAGGACCGCTTCTTCCTTCGCGAGATGTTGAGTAAGTTCCTCGTCCAGCTGCGTGAGCGTGGCAGCAATAACTGGCAACTCCGCCTTCGTCGAGCCGTGACGATTAACGACCTTCTGAGCAAGCTGGGCGAGCCGTGGTAGTTCTCGTTTCACGTATGCATGGTGTGTAGCAACGATATGCGAGCTCAAGCTCTCTAATGATTTATCTGCCCAATTCTCGACGTCTGGGCCGGGCTTCTTTGCGGCAGATTCCAACGCGGCAATGACCTTATCAATTTCCAAGTTTCCCGCAACACAGGCATCCGCAAGAGGCCTTCGGCCTCCGCAACAATAGTCGATTCCAAATTGTTCAAACACTCGTATTGAAGAAGGCTGTTCCAGTGCGATTTCGCGAACGGTCTGTGTGGTTGCGGTCATATCGATCTCCCTTGAACCACACATTAGAGATTGCACCGGACCCCCTACAGCGACTTTGGTCACTCGGAGTCAAAAAAGCGCAAAAAACTGCAAGTTGGGTACAGCTGTGACTAAAGTCGCTGTGGTCTCCGTTCTGCCGGCCTACGCTTGGCATGCAATCAATTTGAACGGAGAAGGTGCATTCGATGTTCTGTTACCAATGCGAACAAACCTCAAAAGGTGAAGGCTGCCAGACCCTCGGCGTCTGCGGGAAAGATGAAACAACAGCGACCCTACAGGATCTCCTGATCCACGTCATCAAGGGCATTGCGATGTACGCGCATCGGGCGCACCAACTAGGAGCGTCAGATCCAGAAGTCGACGCCTTCACAATCCAAGCCATCTTCTCAACACTGACAAATGTGAACTTCGATCCAGACCGCTTGGTTGGGTTGATTCATGAGGCGATCAAAACCCGTGACGCGGCACGCGACATGTATGAGCGCGCCAGCGTTATGTCGGGAATTGCGCCGGCCTACCTCGGTGGCCCGGCGGCCTGGATTCCAGCCTCCTCGTTGGAAGGCCTGCTTGTTCAGGGGCAACAGAATCTGTTGCCGACTCGGTTCCTTACTGAGGGCAAAGAGATCTCGAACCTTCAGGAACTCGTTCTCTACGGCCTCAAAGGCGTGGCTGCCTACGCGGCCCATGCACTCGCATTGGGCGCGGGAGATCCGGCTTCGTTTGCAAAAATTCACGAGCTACTCGATTTCCTTACCAATCCGGCGCCTACCGCGGACGAACTCCTGGCCAACGCGCTTGCCGTGGGTGAGCTGAACTATCGCGTAATGGAGATTTTGGACAAAGCCCATACCGAGACTTTTGGCCATCCCACGCCTTCAAAAGTCAGGCTTCATGCGCGGAAAGGCAAGGCCATTCTGGTGTCCGGCCACGATCTGCACGACCTCTACGCGCTCCTTGAACAGACCAGAGGGCTTGGCATCCAAATCTACACGCATGGCGAAATGCTGCCTGCGCACGGTTATCCAAAGCTCAAAGCTTATGAGCATCTCGCCGGCAATTACGGCGGAGCCTGGACAGACCAAGCCGATGAGTTCTCGGAATTTCCCGGTGCAATCCTGATGACCTCAAACTGCATTCAGCAACCCAAAGTCAGCTACGAAGAACGCATTTTCACATCCGGCGCAGTCGCTTGGCCGGGCGTTCTGCACATCGCAGATCAGAACTTCAGCCCCTTGATCGTCGCTGCACTTAAGGCACCGGGCTATGCGGAAGATGGCACCGGCGAAGAGATCACCGTGGGATTCGGTCACAATGCCGTGCTCAGTGTTGCCGACCGAGTGATCGATGCGGTAAAGGCGGGCGCTATCCGTCATTTCTTTCTGATCGGCGGGTGTGATGGTGCACGTTCCGGCCGGAGCTACTACACGGAGCTAGCGGAAACCATTCCTGCTGATTGCCTGATCATGACGCTGGCCTGCGGAAAGTTCCGTTTCAACAAGCTCGAATTTGGAGAGATCGGCGGCCTGCCCCGCCTGCTCGACATCGGGCAATGCAACGACACTTATTCGGCGTTACAGATCGCACTGGCTCTTGCCAAGGCATTCGAATGCGGCGTGAATGACTTGCCCCTCTCGCTCGTACTCTCCTGGTATGAACAGAAAGCAGTTGCCGTCCTGCTCACGCTCCTCCACCTCGGAGTTCGCAACATTCGCATCGGACCGACACTCCCGGCTTTTCTCTCGCCTGGCGTGCTCAATCTTCTTCACGAGAAATTCAACCTTATGGCAATCGGCACTGCGGAAGAGGATCTCGCAGCAATGCTTGTATGAGCTGTTGCCGGCCGGGCGATGAACATTTCGCCCGGCACTTTCCAATCGGAGTTGCAGAAGTGCGCCCTTTTAAAAGGGGCAAGTTGGTATGAACATGGAAACGATCGCGCCAACCCACAACCAAGAAGACAGGAAAAAGCTCGTCCGCCGCACAAGCCCCGATGGCTCGCAACGGGTCAGGCGAGTAGTTCAATGGCTGTTCGTGGCTCTGAATGGTTGGTTGGGAATCCAATTTCTTCTCTGGGTCCGCTACTGCGAGCGCGGAGGCTCTGGATTAAGTGTGTCGAGGCCTGCAGGAGCCGAGGGTTGGCTGCCCATTGCAGGATTGATGAACACGAAGTATCTCCTGATGACAGGACACGTACCGGAAGTCCATCCAGCTGCAATGGTTCTGTTCATCGCGTTCCTGATCATGAGCGTTCTGCTCAAGAAGGCGTTTTGTTCCTGGCTCTGCCCGGTTGGAACCCTCTCCGAGAATCTTTGGAAGCTCGGAAGGCGCGTATTCGGACGCAATTTGCATCCACCGAAATGGCTGGATATGCCGCTTCGAGGGTTGAAGTATCTGCTTCTTGGCTTCTTTGTGTTCCTGATCGGCACCATGTCCGCCGAGGCAATCCACGACTTCATGTCAACGCCTTATGGCTTGGTTGCTGATGTGAAGATGCTGAACTTCTTTCGCGATATCGGGCAAACAGCGGCAATCGTCATTGGTTTGCTGGTCCTTCTGTCCATGCTCATTCAGAACTTCTGGTGCCGATACCTCTGCCCTTATGGTGCGCTGCTCGGAATCACATCGCTCCTCAGTCCGGTAAAGATCCGCCGCGACGTCGAGGCGTGCATCGGTTGCGGAAAATGCGCGCGAGCCTGTCCTTCCAGCCTTGCCGTCGATCAGCTCGTGCAAATTCGATCTGTTGAATGCACGGCTTGCATGGCGTGTGTCGCCTCCTGCCCAGCCGAAGGCGCTCTGCAATTTTCGTTGGTGCCGAGAAAGGCAGCAACGCCGGCGGAGAGATGGCGTCGTCGTACACTCTCACCTGTTGCCGTCGCGGCCGTTATAGTTTTTCTCTTCCTGGGCATGGTGGCAGCAGCGAAGGCGAGCGGGCATTGGCAGACTGACTTGCCAAAGGAAATGTACATGGATCTGGTTTCCCATGCGAGGGAGGCCAGCCACCCTGGCTTGGAATGAACCGGAGCCGAACTAGAGGTGAATATCACGGCAAACCATCGCTGTAATGTACAGCTGGTCGGCAGGGACGCCTCTACCGCGGCAGCCTACTTACGTCGAAAACGAAATTCCGTTCCGATCGCCGCGATGGCGTGACTGTCCAATACCTGAGCCGCGCGGACGAAAACAATCGTTTCCTCAACTTGGATGTGGTCGGAATAGAGCTGCTTGAGACGCGCGGTTTGGGAGAGCAACTGTTCTATTTCTTCTGATCGTAGGACGCCCGACTCAATCCATGTTGAATAGATCCCCTCGACCGTTTCATGCAAGTCGCTTGCCTCGTGGTGATCATCTTCAAGCCGATCGATCTCTTCGAAGGAGTGTGCATCAGATTCGCGCAGCCTTGGAAAGAGTGATTCTTCCTCATCCGCTGTGTGACGTTGCCCGCCGGTTCGGAAGTACTGAAGCGCAGCCTTGATCGCATCGCGTTCCTCATCGGAAAGACTTCTGCCTTGCGCCCGATCAGCCACGACGCAAAGAATACCGAGGAAGCTCTCGATGCGCCTGTGGCAGTCCTTGAGCATGCCAATCGGATCGTCAAAACCACTGTCCGGCCTCGCGCCGATTTGAATCGCCATTGCTTTCCCTCAATTCCCACCGTTCTTACGATTGTCGTCCATTCAGCGCCTATTCGGCTTTATGCGCCCTGGAGAACATGAAGAGTCGATGCTGTTTTCACTTGTGGAAGCGGTTGTAAGAAGCCCTTCGGAACGTACGAGCAGCACGGCTCCTCGGCATGCGGGTTGCCCGTCAAAGCGTGTGCGCGAGCCCGCGATCCGCCACAAATCTCCTTGAACTCGCAAGATCCGCACTTCCCCTCAAGCTTCGACGTATCCCTCAGGTCGCGGAAGAGTGGGGAATCCTTATAGATTGCCGCCAATTCCTGCTCACGGATGTTGCCGGCCGACAGCGGTAGAAAACCGCTTGGGAAGACATCTCCTATGTGTGAAATGAATACGAACCCTTTGCCGTCGTTAAGACCGCGCGGCGCACGGCCTACCGCATCGACGGACCTCTCATGCACGCTATCGGTACCCAGTCCTGACTTTCGCTGGGCGACTCTCTGTTGCAGGACAAAGCGCCTGTAATGCTGCGCCTCCGTCGTCTTGATATCGAAGCTCGCGGTCTTGGATAGGCTGTACACTTTTGCAAAGACCGACTCGAACTCTTCCGCACTCAACAGATCGTTGAGCTTTCCTCGTCCCGTAGGTACGAGGAAGAAGACACTCCACAGAGTAATCTCCAGGCTTTCCATCAATGCGACGATCTCGTCGATCTCATCAATATTCCTGCGACTGAACGTCGTATTGATCTGGACCGGCAGGCCGATTTCGTTGGCCCAGCGAACGGCATCGAGGGTTCGCGCCAAGGATCCACTCATCCCGCGGAATGCGTCGTGGGTCGCCGCACTTGCGCCATCCAAGCTCACCGCGAGCCGGGCAAGTCCCGCCTCTTTGAGCCTGATGACAATATCCCTCGTGAGCAAAGGCGTAGCACTCGGAGTCAGGGAAACCCTGACTCCGACGGAACGCGCATGGGCGATCAAGTCAAAAAGATCGGGCCGCTTGATCGGGTCCCCTCCTGTCAACACGAAGACCGGTACCTTCAAAGCCGCAATTTGATCTATGAGATGTTTGCCTTCATCGGTACTGAGTTCGAATGGATCTCGATCCGGCTGGGCGGAAGCGCGGCAATGCACACACGCGAGGTCGCAAGCCTGGGTCACTTCCCAGATGGCGATGAATGGGCGTTCGTTGAAGTCGATGGTGTTGATTTGCGGATTCATAGATTCATCAGACAGCTTGCGCCCGCCTAATGCAGTGACCAAAGTCCCAGGCTGCTAGAATCTCTCAGTGACCGCCGAACGAACTGACCTTGCAATCGCCCTCGGGAAAACAGCACTGTTGTCGGGCCTGACTCCGGCAGAGTTGAAGACCCTCGCAGCCCGTACAGTGCGCAAGCTATTCAGTACAGGTGAGTTGCTGTTTTCAGAAGGCGAGCCTTGCAACGGGCTGCACATCATCGCTCAAGGAAAGGTCCGCATATTCAAGACCTCTGTGGGTGGCCGCGAGCAAGTTCTGGCAGTGAACGTTCCGGGCGAATCGGTCGCGGAACTGCCTGTCTTCGATGGTGGTCCATTTCCCGCGTCCGCGCTGGCGATTGGGGACGCAGAAATTGCTTTCATTTCGCGCCGCGATTTCCAAGCGTATTGCATGGACCATCCGGAAGTTGCACTCAAGGTGCTTCAGGTGGTTGGTGCTCGGTTACGCCGCCTGGTAGGGATCATTGAAGAACTGTCGTTCACAACCATCCGCCAACGCTTGATTTCGGCATTGCTCAAGCTCGCTGATAGCGAGGGAAAGAAGACGGCACGCGGAATCGAGTTTCAACTGCCCGCAAGCCATCAGGAACTTGCAAATCAACTTGGAACCGTGCGCGAATTAGTTTCTCGCAACCTTATGCGTCTGCAGGCCGAGGGGCTCCTGGACGTTGATGCACGACAAATCGTAGTGAAGGATGTCGGCGGGTTGAAGTCTCTCCTGGAAACGAATTCATAAGAACGACTTTTTAGACGATTCTCGCTCTGAGTGACATAAGTTACTGCTCGACTCTCGGCATATCGCTAGGGTTGCAGGTGGAGAGTGCTTATGCCAACTTCAACTCAGTCCATCCGCGAAATCGTAACGCAACATCCATCTTCGGCCAAAGTCTTTCATCGATTCGATATTGACCTCTGCCTGCAGGCGGACCTCTCGCTCGAAGGAGCGTGCCTGGAACTGCAGCTCTCGGTAGATCAAGTCCTTGAAAACCTCGCGGATTCTGAGGCTAAGGAGCCCGGCGGCTCGGCTATAGATGCGGCAACCCTTCCCCTTGCGCGCCTGATCCAGCACATCGTCCGCGTTCACCACCATTGTGTTCGTCAGGAGCTTCCGCGGCTTGCGGAGATGGCTTCAAAGGTGGCAACAACGCGAGGAGATCGTGCGCCTGAACTCGCGAAGGTTGCCCAGCTAATTGAGCAGCTGCGAAGCGAAATGTATGCCCATATCCAGAAGGAAGAGCAGGTTCTCTTTCCGTTCATTTCACAAATGGATCAGGAATCGATCATCGCCTATCCACCTACCCATGCGTGCTTTCGCTCAGTCTCCCATCCGATCTTCATGATGGAGCAGGATCACGAGTCTGCCGACCACATTGTGGCAGAGCTCATCCGGCTGACGAACCATTTTGAGCCACCCTCATGGGCCTGCGCTACGCATGTAGCGCTCTTTGCAGGGCTCCGCGATTTCGAGGCCGATCTCAGGCGCTATGTTCATCTAGAGAATGATGTCTTGTTTCCCCGCGCCATTCAACTGGAGACAGAACTCAGGGCAAGGAGTTAGTTATGGCTACGGTTCCATTGTTTGAACCTTTGGCTTCCTCAGCCCACATAGGGGAGAGTGCGGCTGTCATTACCCGTGAGCGCGTGAAGAGCCTGATGCTCCGCGCCTGGATATTGGTCGGCCTTTTCTTCATGGCGCTGCCTGGGACACTGTTGGGATTTTCGAACCTGATGGCGATCAGTGCACATCACGGTCTCGGTGCATTGCCGGCCGCATGGATGGAAGGCCACGGCCACGCCCAAGTATTTGGCTGGATTGGCAGCTTCATTCTTGGGATCGGATTCTATTCACAGCCCGCCCATGGACGATCTGTGGTTCGTCTGCCTTCATCCAGCTTCGTTCTTTGGGAATCCGGCGTTGCGATGCGTTGGGTTGCAAATATTTACGGATGGCATTGGCGCACGCTTTATCCGGTTTCCGCGGGATTTGAACTCGTCGCTGTCATTCTGTTTCTCTATGCGGCGTCGCACCATAAGCTGCCTGCTTCAACTCAGGGAAATAGGGCCAAGTCTCCAATGGAACTCTGGATGGTTTCCGTCCTGATAGGGACTGCGGGGCTTGCGTCCGCTGTGATCTTCAACTTCGTCGAGTGTGTTCGATTGGCTTTCGAGGGAGGCCTCCGTTCATTTCCTCACTCGCTCGACCAGAAATATCTCGTGGTGCTTGGTTGGGGAATTTTCGTGCCAGTCGTATGGGGATTTTCGGCACGATGGTTGCCAGCTTTTCTTGCAATCACGAAGCCCAACGTTCGCTTATTCCGGGCTGCGTTGTGCCTGGATGTAGCGGGCGTTCTCTTCGGAGTGG
Organism: Acidobacteriota bacterium; assembly: GCA_025359885.1. Lineage (GTDB taxonomy): Bacteria > Acidobacteriota > Terriglobia > Terriglobales > Acidobacteriaceae > Acidicapsa. The sequence continues at coordinate 15,884 of JANYDG010000008.1, read as the reverse complement.
CAGGGTCACCGAGGTCCGGCACTATCCTCTTCGCAATAAGTGCTGCGACGATCGGGTTTGCCTTGCGCTTTTGGGAACGGCCACACGGGGCGGCTAAAACTCAGGGTATCCATCCCAGTTTCCCGGTCTTCGTTCGTTTGTCGTATGCATGGTTGATTGTGGCGGGATCGATGAGTGTCTGGGCTGCATTTGCCGACGTACACGGTGGCATCTGGGGCGCCTCGCGTCACGCCCTTACGGTCGGGTTTGCGGCAACCATGGTGTTTGCAATTGGACCGCGCATCCTGCCTCACTTCGCCGGTATTGAGAGGATCTTCAGCAAGCGTTTGATGCTCCTGAGTCTGCTGTGTCTTCAGTCAGGATGCCTGCTCCGTGTTTCTTCTGAACCTCTCGCCTATGAGGGTCTGGTCTCGTTCGCATGGAAGCTTCTGCCGGCGTCCGGCATGCTGGAATTGGCTGGAGTGTTAATTTTCGCGACAAACCTGGCACTCACATTCCTGATCGGACGATCAGCCTTTGCTACGAACAAAGCGAATCAGCGAGCTGCAGCATAGTTGCTCATTCTAGACGGCGGTGCCTGAGTTTTCTTCAGGGTGTGCCCAATCATAGGTTGCTCCCAGCCACGACCTTCCGGAAGTGGCTTCCTCAAGATGAGGGAGAAGAGCCCACATTCCAATCAGCGCCAGCCCTACGAGGTTAGGAAACAACAAGGGCGCCATCGGCGGAGCGCCATTGACCAGCCTGTCGAATAGACTGTGACCAGGTTCAACGAGATTTGCCTGAATATGAAACCAGAATCCCAGCACGCCGACAAATGCTTGAGTGAACATCACGATCAAGCAAATGTCCATAAATCGCCTGGTCACTGTAAGTACCAGAGGAACAACCAGGAAACCCGTTGCTAACGCGGAGGAGATAACAGGAATCCACTCGGTCTTCGCGAAAAAGCCGTTGGAAGCGTGGTCGGTTAAAGACAAGACAAAGTTTCCGAAAAAGCCGCCTAACGCCAGAAAGATCACCCAGCGAGCCCACTCCGCGCTACGAGCCTCTACCATTCGATTCATCAGAAGCAGGAAGCCGAGTCCTGTGTATGCCAGCGGTGCGGCGAAAGGCGCGGCGTAGGTAAGGCTCTTGAGCGTTCGATCAAGGAAGAACCGACTCTCAAGGTGGTAGAGGACCCCACCTAACCCAACCAGGACAGAGAGCCAGCCGACCATAGAGCCGACATCGCGCCACGGTGCCTCAAAGTGGCCCATCCAGCGCAAGCCGATGATCAAAGCCAGGACTAGCGGCGCTCCGATAGAGAAGTACAGCGGAATATACTCGGCGGCCTTCTGGAAATGATTCACCGAGTGCGCAATGTATATGTCCGCGGCGAGAATGGCGAGATTTGCTGTGACAAAGAGTTCGGCCCAAAGCTGCGGGTCGGGGATCCAATTGAGGCGCGGGCCTGCGAGGATGCGCTGCAAGCGCCTCAACACCTTATTTGTGAGCATGTTCTCTCCGCAGTTCATCAGCATCGTGCTGTAACTCAACGGTCTTCGACAGAAGCTCGTAATTGCCATGCCACTGCACAAAATCGGCGCCGCCCATGAATGCACCGTGCTTCGATGTTCGGCCGTCGTAGTGCCAGAGATTGAAGTAAGTGAAGTCGATGGTGTGCGTGAATGGCGGTCCGGAGAGCGAGCCATCCTTGTGAAGGTCGTCTATGATCGCCTTGGCAGCCAGGATCTTTGCATTGGTGCTTTCTACGACTTGTTGGCCTTGTTCATAAACGCGGTCCACTAGAGCTTGCGTGTGGCACTGTGTGCAAACCTGCTTCATGTTGACCTGGGCTTGCAGGTAATTCGGACGATGAGCCGTAATTGCGTCGGCAAGGTACCAGCCGAGCCGGTCAGATGGATTGTGTGTAACCTTAAGGCCGTTGATGCCGCTCATGTGACACGTGGCGCAAGTGGGCACAAACATGTCGCGAGTCGTAAGCGTGCGCGGATCGGCATCCAGTTTCAGCAGATTGCGCTGGGCGGCGAACATAACCCCGTGCTTCGATTCGTTGTAAATCTCGATTTGCGAGTGATCGGGACCCATGTGGCACTGCCCACACGTGCTCGGCAGCCGCGCAAGTTCCACTGAACTCGTATGCCGAGAGTGGCATTGAGTACATGTGCCAATCGTTCCGTCGTCGTTGGGCTTGCCGACTGCATGGCACTGCTCACAGCCGGACGTGGCTGCAGGATGACCTTCCGGAATCACGAGAGGATTCGGAGGGCGTTTCGTACCTCCTGGTTGGAACTGTTCGCTGAAGGAGACTTGCTCCGGACTCAAGCCCTTCTCGCCGCGCACGGCGGCCCAACTGGGGGCGGCGTGGCGGCTGCGAAGAAATTCCTGATAGATGCCTTCGTGGCAGGAACGGCAATTCCCAGCTGTCAGATGTGTGCTGATGGTAAAGCCATGGTGATCCACCTTCTGCTGGCCCGGCCCCGGCTGGTGGCAGTCGAGGCAATTTACACCCTTCTTCGCGTGGGCGGACATCTCGTACTCATGGACAACTGAGTACTGAAGCCGCGCATGACATTCGGCACACTTTCCTGACGCGCGGACGAAGTCGGCCGTCGGCTGAGCCGTTTCAACGCTAGGACGCTGCCGGTTAATCAGGAACGCAGACACGATGAGCGCAAAAGCTATGACGACAGCCAGAAAGACTGAGCGAAACGACATGGGATGGACCCCCGGGGGAAATGGCCTTAAGTGCCGCCATGGAGGCTCGCGTTTACGTGCTGGACGGAACCAATGCCAACTGTAGCAGGAGTGGCAGACGATGAGCATCAATCGGGCATGGCCATCGAGCCAGCCTCTCAAGAAATTCTTGAAATGAATCTCCTTCCAGTGACCAAAGTCCCTGCATTGCTTACAGGGAGTCTCTACGGTGGTTCTAGCGCGGAACAAAGCGCGCGATTCATCGAGGAGAAATCATGTCCTACAATCGTTATTGGGTGGCACTCGCCATCGTCATCATTGGATCTTTCGCCGTTCTCGGAGGAGTCGGCAGGAAGATGATCAGCGAAGCTCCGCCTATCCCAGATGTGTACAACACTGACGGGCAGCTTCTCTTCACCGGCAGTTCCATCACTGATGGACAAGGAGTCTGGCAGTCCATCGGCGGACAGGAGATCGGTACAGTCTGGGGTCACGGCGCCTATGTCGCGCCTGACTGGAGTGCAGACTGGCTGCACCGGGAATCAGAGATTCTGCTCAACACGTGGGCTCTCCGAGATGGTGCGCCAAGCTTCGACGCGTTGAGTGTTGACCAGCAGGCCGTGCTCAAGGCTCGCCTGATTCGTGAGATGCGGACCAATACATATGACCGTTCACGCAATCGAGTTATCTTAAGCACCGATCGCGCCGCGGCATTCGAGCAACTTCGCGCTTACTATACCAACGTCTTTGCCACTGGCCGGTCAGAGTATGCCATCCCCAGCGGGGCATTGGTGAATGCTGCAAAACAGAAGCAACTGGCCGCGTTCTTTTGGTGGACTGCATGGGCCTGCGGCACGGATCGCCCGGGGTCTGTGACGACCTACACAAACAATTGGCCGCATGAGTCGCTGATCGGCAACGAACCAACTTCTGGTGCAGTCCTGTGGAGTGTCCTCAGCTTCGTCGGTCTGCTGGCGGGAATCGGTGGCCTTGTCTGGTGGTATGCGTCGCAGGAGAAGGAACTCGTTCATGGACCCTACCCAGAAAAGGATCCATTTCTGGCCTTCACACCCACCCCGTCGCAACGCGCGACTCTGAAGTATTTCTATGTGGTGGTCATCCTCTGGGGCGTCCAAATCCTGATGGGAGTCCTGACGGCTCACTACGGCGTGGAGGGACAATCCTTCTTCGGCTTTCCGCTTGCCAAGTACCTGCCCTATGCCGTGACGCGCACATGGCATCTGCAAATCGCCATCTTCTGGATTGCCACTTCGTGGCTTGCGACAGGTCTCTACGTAGGCCCGGCTGTCAGTGGACATGAGCCAAAGTATCAGCGTCTTGGTGTCAATGCACTCTTCGGTGCTCTGATTCTCGTAGTCGGCGGATCGCTCGCAGGTGAGTGGCTCGGTATCCAGCAGCGCCTGGGCAACCTGTGGTTCTGGTTCGGCTGCCAGGGTTATGAATATGTCGATCTAGGAAGATTCTGGCAGATTCTGCTGTTCATTGGCTTGGTTCTTTGGCTTGTCCTGATGGTTGCGGCTTTGAAACCGGCACTCGTTCGCAAAAGCGAAGACCGCTCTCTTCTCATCCTGTTCCTCATCTCCAGCATTGCTATACCGCTCTTCTATTCCGCTGGATTGATGTATGGTCAGCGCAGTCACCTTGTCACTGCTGAATACTGGCGCTGGTGGGTAGTTCACCTCTGGGTCGAAGGCTTCTTCGAAGTGTTCGCGACGGTCGTGATCGGATTTCTCTTTACTCGTCTCAAACTGATCGAGATTCGCACCGCAACCAAAGCGGCTTTGTTCTCGACAACCATCTTCCTCTCGGGTGGAATCATCGGCACGTTCCATCATCTCTATTTCGCTGGTGCCACGCCCGCCGTCATCGGCCTTGGCGCCATCTTCAGTGCATTTGAAGTTGTGCCGCTGACGCTGATTGGCTACGAAGCTTGGGAGAACATTCGTCTCGCGCAACCAACAAAAAAGTCTCAGTGGATCGCCAATTACAAATGGCCCATCTACTTCTTCGTCGCAGTTGCATTCTGGAACCTGGTTGGTGCAGGCCTATTCGGCTTCCTGATCAATCCTCCGATCTCTCTTTACTACGTGCAGGGACTCAATCTCACACCTGTCCATGGCCACACGGCTTTGTTTGGGGTTTACGGAATGCTAGGTCTTGGCCTCACGCTCTTTTGCCTTCGCGCGCTCAAACCAGGTCGCAAGTGGAAGGAAACTCCGTTGAAGCTTTCCTTCTGGTCTTTGAATTTCGGTCTGATCTTCATGGTTATCCTCAGCATGCTTCCCGTCGGACTGCTGCAAGCCTGGGCATCCATTGAACACGGCACCTGGTATGCTCGGTCTGCCGAATTCATGCAATCCGGCACCATGCAAACGTTGCGCTGGATGAGGGTTCCCGGAGACATTCTGTTCGCAATTGGAGCTGCGTTGTTCGCCTGGTTCGTGCTTGGACTGCTTACCGGGCATTCCTACAGTAAGGAAAGACAGGACGGAACAGGTATTTCGTTGCACGAACGGGACGTAGAACGCTCCGCCGCATTCGCGGGTCGCTAATCAATCTACTCAACACTTCATGCGGCGCCTCTGTTGCCCACTCGCACCAAAGGCGCCGCTTTCAACTCTCGTGAACACCAACAAATTACCCGAAGGAGCAGTACATGGACTATACATTCTTTGCAAATCTGCAAGAGGAATTCACCCTTCCGGAAAAGGGCATCCTGAGCCGTGTTCTTCACAAAGACGAAAAGGTCAATGTGACACTATTCGGCTTTGCGGCGGGCGAAGAGCTCTCAGCGCATTCTGCGCCAACACCGGCTGTTCTCTACTTCCTGGAGGGCGAAGCCGAATTAGAGTTAGGAACGGATAAGGTCAGCGCTAAGACTGGCTCCTTCGTCTACATGCCTCCAATGTTGTCTCATGGGATCTCAGCGAAGACAGGGCTCCGCATGTTGTTGATTCAGATGAAGGACCAAGCTTAACTACGAGTCGAGGTTTTTGTCGCGTCGCAAACGGATATGAGCTGTTTGTTCCGATTCCCGCACAACCGCGCGTTTCCGCCCCGCCAGGAGGTCCTCTGCGTTGACATTCCCGCAAATGAGTCCTGTCTCACGGTCCACGACAGGCATGCTCATTACGCCCGTGGTGGCCATCTCCTCAGCCACCGCCCTGCATGTCTCATCGGTATATGCAAGGATGTCCGGCAATCCCGCCAGATGACCCCGGTCGGGTAGTGCTGGCGCATCGGTCATTACCTCCGCCACGATCACCATTTCGAGAGGATCAACGCCATACTCGCGAGATAGGTGATAACCGCGACGACTGAGCTTTTCCGTCAGAATTGAGCGTGGCATGGCCAGGGACGTCACCAAGTAGGCCGAGATACATGCGAGAGTTAACGGTAGAACCGCGGGTAACGCACGAGTAAGTTCCAGAGAAAACAAAATTGCGGTCAAAGGCACACCCAGTGCACCAGACAACATGGCTCCCATGCCCATCAGCGCCCACAATGCTTGCGTCTCGCCAGGCATATGGCCCAGCTTTGCCAACGTTTCGCCGAGCGCAGCGCCAATCATCAACAACGGGGCCAGCACACCGCCGGACGTACCCGAGCTGAGCGAAAACGCCCACATCAGCGATTTGGCGAGCAGCAGCCCCAATAGCAGGCCGACTGGAGCATTGCCATGTAACAACTCCGCGATATTGTCATATCCAACGCCCAGGCCACGCGGAAAAAAGAAACCGCCCAAGCCTATTCCAACTCCGCCAATCGCCGGCCACCACATCCAGTGAATATGAAGGCGGCCGCAGATATGCTCAAACCCGTCCTCGAAGCCATACATCAACCTGCTCAGCCCAGCCGAAGCGAAGCCTACCAGGATTCCCAGTGGACAGGCCACGAGCAACGTCCGAGCCATGGGAATCGACGATCGCAACTCTACGGGGAAAAGTGGCCCAGTTCCGAGCCAGCTGATCCGCAGAGCCCCCGCTATCACGCTTGCCACCGCAACCGGCACCAACGAGCGAGGCCGCCACTCGAAGAGGAGCAGTTCCACTGCGAGTAGAATTGCCGCCAACGGAGCCGAGAATGTTGCTGACATCCCGGCAGCGGCGCCGGCCACCAGCAGCGTTGTTCGTTCGGCATCCGTCAGTTTGAGCCATTGTGCAACTAGCGAACCGAAGGCTCCGCCGGTCATGATAATCGGCCCTTCAGCGCCGAACGGGCCGCCCGAGCCGATAGCAATTGCAGCTGAAAGAGGTTTGAGGAGTGCGACCATAGGGTCTACACGCGCGCCGCGCAACAGTATCGCCTCGATGGCCTCGGGAATTCCGTGTCCGCGGATCTTGTCTGACCCATAGCGCGCCATGATCCCTACGAGCAGCCCGCCGACGATCGGAATCAACGGCATCAGCCATCTCGACAGCGGCGATCCGGCGGGACCGACCATGGCCAAACTCAGCCGGTGATAGTAGAAGAGATTCGTCGCAACCGCGATTGCTCGGAGCAAGAGCACGGCCAAAGCTGCCGCGCCGGTTCCAATCACGACAGCAACCCCGGACAATATCCATACGCGGCGATCCACAGTGAAATCGCGAAGAGCAGAGGGTCTGGACTTCATTGAATCTCCGCGCTTGATGCCGCTTCTGCATGGACGCTTATTTGCTTCAATACTTTTGCCAATCGAGGACCGAGTTCATTCAGCTCCCGCGCATGACTCGCAGTAAGCTGCCCCAGAATCTTCTTGCCCTTTCGTGTGACTTGCAAGATCGCGCGGCGTTTGTCTGCGGCATCCTCCGTTCGTGCGAGAAGACCTTCGCGCTCGGATCGATCGACGAGCTCAACTGTGCTATTGTGTCTCAACCCTAGGCGTTCGGCCGCGTAGGCAATGGTGACAGCCGTGCCCCTAGGGGCTCCCGCTACCTGCAAGAGAAGTTGATGTTGCTGTGGGTGCAGGCCTGCTTCCTGCGCCGCGCATTCGCTGAAATGCAAGAAACTGCGTAGAGCGAAACGAAACTCAGCAAGGACAGTAAGAAGAGGGTCCGAGCCTTCAGCCGTGAATTGGGAACTCATAGTTATATCGTGGCACGATATATAATGAATTTGCAAGTATCCTACGCTGAACAGGGCCTTTCCTTGATTTTTCTTCTTGAATAGCGCCTCGGAGGAACTAAATGGGCCTCGGCCTCGCGGGATTTATCAAAATGGCCGCAAGATCAGAGAAATGTCGAATTTCTTTGGAAGCTGTAACCAAAGTCGCTGCGGTAACGCCTGGGAGTTCGTACTCTTGACCAGTAATGCAGATGGAGCGATCTCAAAATGTTCTCCGACCAAAAGCCACAATCCTCAGAATCCGAAGGATATTATCCTTTCCATCGAACGAGTCCAATTCGTCGAGCAGTTTTTCTGCTCGCTCTCGGAATGATCTTTGCTTGCTGCATTCCCATTGGGAATGCGCAAGCGACCTTCTTTTCATCGTGGGAAGGACGGGTCCGCAAAACAGTGGCCCAACAACCGGCCTGGCCAGTTCCTGTTGCAACACCCCCGTCGGGACTGGTACAGCTCGCACGATTTGATGCGATTCGTCAGGTAACCTCAACCCACACTGAAACGTGGATCTACGGGAACAGCAAAGGCTTCGACCTCATCCCCTGGTACAAAACGGAAGTGGATGTCACGCTGCCTTCCTATATTGAGCACAACAGTAACGTGCGTGACGGCGCCGGCGATTGGCTGATGCTTGTGAAATATCGATTTCTGGCTGCCGGTCCAAAGCACGGGGACTATTCCTTCAGCGGTTCATTGAATGGCACCGTGCCGACAGGCAGCTACAAGAATGGCAGTTCGGACGGCTCTCTCGCGCCAACCCTCTACGGAGGCAAGGGCTTCGGTCGCTTCGATGCTCAATCCACTGTGGCAATCACCTTACCAACAGGACACACTTCCAAGTCGGGCAGACCGATTGCCTGGAATGCGGTCGCGCAATACCGGGCCACGCGGCTCTTCTGGCCGGAGATCGAAATCAACTCAACCTTTTATCGCGGCGGTCCAAACGACGGCCGAATCCAGGCTTTTGTAACGCCGGGCCTTATGTTCAGCAAAGTCAAATTCAGTCGCGAGTCAAACAGCCGATTGGCATTTATTTTCGGAGGCGGCATGCAGATCGCGACCTCCGAGTTCCACAATTACAACCATGCCGTCATCGCAACCGGACGAATCTCGTTTTAAGCATTTCGAGGATGAGATATGCATCATTGCACGCCGGTTACGTGTTGGACAGGTTCACGCAGATCTATTCGCGTTGGTCAGTATAGCGCTATCGGAATAGTGTGATCGCAGTGAGACTTTGGTCACTGCGAATCCGAGTGCCAATAGGGTCTGATGGTGAAAGGAAATTTCGAAACACGCTCAAACTGTGTAGAAGATCGTGAGAATGGTCGGCAAAATGAAGAATCAACCTTCCGCTACAGCTCAATTGACACTAGGCACCGGAGCCTTCGCCCTTTGCTTCGCCGTCTTCGGCTCCCTGTCAGCGATGATGCCGATCTTGAGTAAGCAACTGCATCTTACGCCCATGCAAAAGAGTATCGCGGTAGCTGTTCCGGTCCTTCTCGGCAGTTTGGGTCGAATCCCCCTCGGTATGCTTACAGATCGCATCGGAGGACGCATCGTCTTCAGCGTTGTCATGTTTCTGACAATTATGCCTTCGGCGCTCATGGGGAGTGTTCATAGCTATTCAGGATTGATCATTTACGGCTTTTTCATTGGAATCGGGCTCGCCAGTTTCTCAGTAGGAGTAGGCTTCGTCAGTGGATGGTATTCAGCGGCAAAGCAGGGTACGGCATTGGGGGTTTACGGTGCCGGAAATATCGGCCAATCGCTTGCAGCATTCGGCTCGCCCTTCATAGCAGCCGCTTTTGGGATGAGATGGGGCTTCTGGACGTTCGGTGTGCTGTTGGCAGTTTGGTTTCTGATCTTTGCCGTATTTGCTCGGAACGCTCCCAGGAAAGCGCCACCAAAGTCTTTTGCCGAGACGATGCGGCCCCTTGCAAACTCTCGCAGCTGGGTTTTGAGCCTCTACTACTTCCTGACATTTGGCGGTTTTGTAGCGATGGCAGTATACCTGCCCATCTTCCTCACCGAATCTTTCAAGCTTACACCGCAGCAAGCTGGCCTCCGCACAGCGGGATTTGTAGTCCTGGCGACAGCGACAAGACCTATAGGCGGCTTTCTTGCCGACAAGGTTGGCGGTCGCGCAATTCTTAAATGGGTGTTCCCTGCAACCGCGTTGTTCAGCATATTTCTTGCTTGCCCCATGATGTTGACATTCACCATTGGCGCGTTGGGAGTCGCGGCCTTTATCGGCCTCGGGAACGGCGCAGTGTTCAAATTGGTCCCGGAATACTTTCCGCAATCTGTCGGAAGCGTCACGGGAATCGTTGGTGCCGCAGGAGGATTAGGTGGGTTCTTCCCCCCCTTAATCCTCGGCGTGATCAAGCAGCAGACTGGAAGCTTTACAATTGGATTCGCTCTCCTCGGCGTGTTTTCCCTGATTTGTCTCGCCGTTCTGGTGCGTTCGACTCCCAGCAGGGTGCCTGTCCTCGTTTCGTAGGAGCGTATGCAAAAGCAAATCTTTCCCTCCACCGGTTCCGACTCGGCGCATGCGATGACGTGGGGGCTTATCGCTGCGACGTCACTTGTAATTGGAATCTTCATCGGTAGCCGCGAGCTGCGCGACTTCGATCCCGCGCTTGTGTCCTATGCCGGTGCTTGTGTGTTCTCCGCGTTTGGTCTCGGCTATCGCTATGCAATGTGGCTGCGCCGTCCTCCTACTCGTTTGTACTGGTATCGCGGATGGCACATCTTTCTGGATCGGAAACACTTCACGCAGAGCGTATTGCATCTCGGACGCATTTTTTGGAACAACATCTTCTTGCAGCGTTTTATCGAACGGCGCTCGCATAAACGGTGGATTGCGCATTGGTTCCTTGCGTGGGGATGCCTCCTGGCTGGAGCCGTGACATTTCCTTTGTCGTTTGGCTGGGTGCGATTTGAGACCGCCATCGATAATCAGCAAGTCTACCGCGCCTTCATGTTCGGCATACCCCTCGGCAGTTTTCGCCTGGGGACATGGATCGCTGAGCTTACCTTCAACATTCTCGACGTTGCTGCCGTCATGGTGCTAATCGGAGTCTTCTTTGCGTTGTGGAGACGTGGCCGCGACCACGGAGCGATGAGTGTCCAGCAGTTCTCAAACGATTTGACTCCGCTCATCATGCTGTTTGCTATTTGCGTCACTGGCTTGTTCCTCACCGTATCCACGCATCTCATGCATGGCCTTCACTACATTTTTCTTTCCCAACTGCATGCCATCACCGTGATTCTGACACTCCTCTATCTTCCATTTGGGAAGTTTTTCCATATCTTCCAACGTCCAGCGCAGCTCGGACTGGACTTTTATAAGAGAGCTGGAGCAGTAGGTCCTCAGGCAAAGTGTTCACGCTGTGGCCTGGAGTTTGGGTCAGCCTTGCAAATTAATGATCTGAAAGCCGTTCAATCGGAGCTTCAGATCAGGTTCCAGATGACGGACGGTTCTCATTATCAGGACGTATGCCCGCAGTGCCGGAGGAAGAACCTGGCGCTCGCGCAAGATGCTCTGTGGAGATCGACAGATATGTCAAAAAGGGGGCTGTTGTAATGGCCAAACTTCCAGTTGAAGCTCCGGAATTGGTTCGCGTGTTCGGCCCAACCCTGCATCGTGTTCCGGCGGGTGGGTGGTCCCGGACGACCGAGGACGAGAAACTCGTCAAGACCCATTGCTGTTTCTGTGGCCAACAATGCGGCATTCAGCTTCGGGTACAAGACAACAAAGTGGTTGGCTTCGAACCGTGGGAAGACTTTCCTTTCAATCGCGGCAAACTCTGCCCGAAAGGCGTCAAGCGCTACATGCAGGCCGAGCATCCGGATCGATTGAAGCATCCGATCCAAAGAGTGGAAGGCGCAGGCTTTGAGGCAATCTCGTGGGACTTCGCCATGCAGCGCGTCGTCGGCGAGATTCAGCGAATTCAATCGACATACGGAAAGGACGCCTTCGCGGTTTTGACAGGTGCATCGCTCACCAATGAGAAAGCATACCTCATGGGCAAGTTCGCGCGGGTAGCCTTGCAGACTGCCAATATCGATTACAACGGAAGACTGTGCATGGTCTCTGCCGGTGCCGCATCGAAGAAGGTGTTTGGCATGGACCGGAGCGCCAATCCGTGGAGCGATATTCCCAAAGCGAAGGTGATTCTTGCTGCAGGCGCGAACATCGCTGAATGCGCGCCGATCACCACCGACTATATCTGGCAGGCTCGCGAGAATGGAGCCAAGCTAATCATCCTTGATCCACGCATGACGCCAATCGCTCGCAATGCGGATCTATTCATCCCAGTTCGCCCCGGCGGTGACATCGGTGTATTCAATGGCATGCTACATATTCTGATAGAGCGCGGATGGATCGACCGAAAGTTCATCGAGGAACACACGACGGGCTTCGATCAGCTTGCCGAATCGGTGAAGAAATACACGCCGGAGTACTCCTCGAAGATCGCCGGCGTTCCGGCAGAAATGATTGTGAAGGCCGCTGAACTTTGGGGACCTGCGCCAACGAGCTTCCTCATGCATGCCAGGGGAATTGAACACCACACCAAAGGCGTAGACAACTGCATGGCGGCGATCAATCTCGTCGTCGCAACGGGAAGGATTGGTCGCGAAGGTTGCGGGTACGCCATGATTACCGGCCAGGGAAACGGCCAGGGCGGGCGGGAACAAGGTCAGAAATGCGATCAGCTTCCGGGAAGTCGCGATATTTCAAATCCCGAGCACCGCAAGTACATCGCAGGCGTCTGGGGCGTGGAGGAAGCATCCCTTCCGCAAAAGGGTCTGTCTGCGATACCCCTGGTTGAAGCAATTCATGCCGGCAAAATCAAAGGTCTAGTCTCCATATGCTTCAACCCCGTGGTTTCGTTGCCGGACGCAAATTTCGTGCGAGAGGCACTGGAAAAACTCGAATTCTTCACATGCATCGACTTCTTCCTTTCCGAGACCGCCCGTTACGCGGATGTCGTCCTGGCCGGTTCGTTGATGGAAGAAGATGAAGGGACGACAACCAATGTGGAAGGCCGAGTGATCCGGCATCGCAAGGCCGTCACTCCCCCCGTCGAGGCTCGCGAGGATTGGAAGATCATCTGCGAGATTGCTGGCCGCCTCGGCTATGCGGATAAGTTCAGCTACCCGTCCTCAAAAGAGATATTCGAAGAGCTCAGGATCGCGTCAAAAGGTGGCGTCTCTGACTACTACGGCATGACCTGGGATCGGCTTGATGAAAGCAACGGCCTATTCTGGCCTTGTCCTGAAGTAGGCCACCCGGGCACTCCGCGCCTTTATGAAAACGGAAAGTTTGGTCATCCTGACGGCAGAGCTCACTTCATGCCTGTCGAATGGAGACCGTCCGACGAAATGCCAGATGAGGAGTATCCAGTCATTTTAACTACTGGCCGCGTCGTGTCTCAATTTCTCTCGGGTACACAGACGCGCCGAATCGGCGCCCTGGTCGATCAGACCTCACAGCCATTCTGCGAGATGCACCCGCGGCTTGCAGACAAATACGGCATTGGCGACGGGGATTTCGTAAAAGTCGAAAGTCGCCGAGGGAACGTCGTCGTTCACGCAAAAGTCGTGAAGACCATACGGCCGGATACCGTGTTTGTTCCATACCATTGGCCTCTCGATCGTTCGGCAAACAATTGCACCAACCGAGCTATTGACCCCGTTTCGAATATTCCGGAGTTCAAGATTTGCGCTGTTCGCTTGAGCAAGGCCGATCAACCAACGGATTCGATTGCCATGCTCGAAGTTCAGGCTGGGGGAGTTCGATGAGCGAGGCCGCTTTTTTCATTGACTACTCCCGGTGCATCGGCTGCGAGGCTTGCGTCAATGCATGTGCCGAGTGCGATACGCATCGCGGAACGAGCATGATCCACCTGGAGACCATCGAGCGTCGCGAAAGCGTTCAAACCGCGCCGCAAATCTGCATGCACTGCGAAGATCCGATTTGCGCTCAGGTCTGCCCGGCAGACGCCATCAAGAAAACTCCTGATGGGGTGGTTCAGAGTTCTCTGAAGCCACGATGCATCGGCTGTTCGAATTGCGTTCTTTCCTGCCCCTTCGGCGTTCCGAAATACATGAGCGGCATCGATCAGATGATGAAGTGCGACATGTGCTACGACCGCAGCAGCGTCGGTAAGAAGCCGATGTGCGCCACGGTCTGCCCATCGGGCGCGTTGACGTACACCTCGATGGAGGAGATCCAGAGGACTCGCCAGGGTATTCCCGTCAACAGTTGGAAGTTCGGAGCCGAGGAAGTGAAAACCAAGGTCTACGTGATGGTTCCTAGAGAAGTGACGCGAGTAGAAATTGAGCTGGTGCAGATTCATACGACGCCTTCGGCGCTGCCGAATGATCCGTACGATGTTGCTCTCATGCTGGAGGGAATGGAATGAATACCGAGACGGAGCCTTGCACTTCGTGTAAGAAATCGGAAAAGTGGCGCGACGACTTTCCCATTGAATGGGAAGGCGACAACTACGTAAGTCGGCGTGAGATGGTCAAGTTCCTCACTCTCGGGTCTCTATTCCTCGCAGTGGCTAACTGGGTCACTGCGTTCGGAGCCAGGGTTCTTCGCCGTGGGTCACATAATAGGCAACTCCTTGGATCATCTGACGATTTAAAGGTGAACGGCTCGGCGCTCTTCCGCTATCCAACAGCGAAAGATCCGTGCATTGCAGTACGGACGGCAGAGGGCAAGCTGGTTGCATATTCCCAAGTTTGTACCCACCTTTCATGCGCGGTTGTCTATGACAAAGCTGAGCAGAGTCTGTTCTGTCCTTGTCACAATGGGCGTTTTAATCTGGAGCAAGGTGCTCCGATTGCAGGTCCGCCAACCCGCGGGCTACCGCGCATACGGCTGGAAGAGTCCGGCGGAAAAATCTACGCGACTGAGCGGGAGGCCTCGTGAGCACAAGGCAGCAAGGCACCGTTCTCTTTACAGGGATCCTATTCCTCGTGGCAACAACTGTTGTGATCCAGCTATGGCTGCTGACCGTCTCAATGGAGGCTCTTTTGAGCGGTGCGATTAAGACGCTTGTGCCCGCGGCCGCGGCTTCAACCATCCTGCTTTGCATCAACGCCAGCTTGCTGCGGTATATTTTTCGATTTGACCGCCAGATCCGCTCTTCAAAGTGAACAGGACCGTTATGCTCCCTATGTCAATCGAACGCTTGTACATTTCACCGGGACACAATTTCTTTGGCCGCCACGGGCTGCCGGCTGGAAGTAACCCGTTGCAAGAGGTTGCCGAGATTGAATGTGTTGCTGGCCATGGAGTTCGTGGCGACCGGTTCTTTGATTACAAAGAAGACTACAAAGGTCAGATTACTTTTTTCTCGAGTGAGGTATTCGAAGATGTGTGCTGTGCACTTGGCCTTCATGGCAAGGCACCTGGAAGTACACGCCGTAATGTGATCACTCGGGGCGCTGATCTGACTGATCTGATTGGAAAGAGGTTTTCCGTTCAGGGGGTCGAATTCGAAGGTGTCGCGGAATGTAAGCCATGCTATTGGATGGACCAGGCAATTGGTCCAGGCGCAGAAGAAGCACTTCAAGGACGCGGCGGATTGCGCGCACGCATCCTGTGTACTGGCCTCCTTAGCGTTGATATGGAGAGTCTTAGCCGATCGTTTTAAACGTGACAAATATTTGAGGGAAGGTGAGACCGAACTGCACTATCGAGCTCGCAGCGAATTCCAAGAATCACTCCACGGAAACAATCTGCAGACATATGGAGGCAACGAATTTGGGTACAGATTCGGGTACACACGTCAGTTTGGTCAAATTACGCTCTTTTGCACTAAGTTATAGTTGAACAAAGGCTTATCTCATCGCGGGATTACGCTCAATTAGCCCTATTTATCACAGACATACCGTATTATTGACCTGCCCCCTTTTTCTCATCCATTTATAACTGGAGTTTTCCGGGTTTGGTTTTGCTTTGAGGTGTTGATCTCGCCGCCGTCGTCGGGGCTGTGGGGATGTGGGAAGCGTCGTTTGCTTTCCACATCTCCATAGCCCAT
>JANYDG010000006.1 GCA_025359885.1 Acidobacteriota bacterium | reverse complement strand
GCTCCGCTCAGCAAAGGCGCGAACCACAGAGGCGCTCGATCTGGCCATTGCAGAACTACTGCCGCTACTGACTCCGGCAGATGCAAAAGCATGGTTCAGGCTTCCATTCAAGACTCTACAGCAATAGGAGAGATGCTCTAGAGGCACCGCTTCGGCAGTGCGGTCGAGCAGTGGGTTTGTTAATTGCAAGTGTAAATCACGATATGCCAAGGTTCGTGCAGGAATTCAGGCGCGCGCTGGATTTTACGAAGACCAACCCATTCATAGACCTTCGCGTGCTGCAGGAGGTTTGATGGTTCGTCACGCAATGGCTTCAGGGCTGGATGAAATTTCCTGAGTTGGAGACGAATTGTATGGATCCGCTGTGGGGGCTTGTCACGGTTGCCTGACCTTGCGAGACTTCGGCGCCCCAGGCGATTGTCGTTCCGGAAGCTGCCGGTGCAAAGAAACCAGATAGTCCTGACATCGTTGCAATGAGTTAAGGAGAGCTGCAGGGAGAGATTTATTCGAAACTTACAGTTCGCGGCGATTTTGGAGGGCGTTGGACATGGTGACTTCGTCGGCGTATTCGATGTCGCTGCCTGCGGGGACGCCGGTGGCGATTCTGGTGATTTTTACGTTGTGCTGACGGAGGGCAGTGGCGAGCCAGCTTGCGGTGGCCTCGCCCTCGAGGGTGGGGCTTGTGGCGAGGATGACTTCGTCTACTTCGTTGCGCTCGACGCGGGAGAGGAGGTTGGCGGAGCGGAGCTGGTCGGGGCCGACTCCGTGGAGGGGCGAGAGAGTGCCGTGAAGGACGTGATAGACGCCCGAATAGCCGCGGGTGCGCTCGATGGTGGCGATGCTGGTGGGTTCTTCGACGACGCAGACCTGGCGGTTGTTGCGGACGGGGCTGGTGCAGTAGGCACAGGGGTCAACGTCGGTGACGTTGTTACAGATGGAGCAGAGGCGGAGGCTGGCCTTGAGCGCGCGGACGGCGTCGGCGAGGGCGGCGGCGTCTTCGTCTGACGAGCGCAGGATGTGGAAGGCGAAGCGCTGGGCGGATTTGGTGCCGACGCCGGGGAGCTTTTTGAGTTCTTCGATGAGGCGGGCCATGGGCTCGGCGTATCGGTTCATGGGGTTCCTTTGGAGCCAGGGAACGGGGAACAGGGGATAGCCGAAAAGCGACTGTACCTGGGTTCCCCTTTTCGATATCCCTGTTCTCTTAGATGGTTCGGTAGACGATGCCGGTGAACTGATCGGGGGTGAGGATGCCGTGGCCCCAGACGGAGTCGAATTCGGCGGTGGGCTTTTTGGCGATGGCTTCATTTTCTGAGGCACCGGAGGATTTAAGTGCGGCGACCTTGTCGCGGATGGCGGAAAGGACATCGTGGAAGCGCTGCAGGTCTCCCTTGGAGCCGACGGGGCCGTGGCCGGGAATGATTTTGGTGGTGTCGCTGGCGACATTGAGTGCGGTTACGTTGGCTGCGATCATGCCGCCGATGGAGCCGCCCGAGCTCTCGTCGATGAAGGGGTAGAAGCCGTTGAACCAGGTGTCGCCGACGTGGAGGACATCTGCCTTGTGGAAGTGGATGTAGATGTCGGAGTCGGTGTGGGCTGGTTCGAAGTGGACGAGATCGAGGGAGTCGCCGTTTTGCCATGCGTGCATGGTGCTGTCAAAGGTGACGGTGGGCCAGGCAGCGGCGGGGGCTGGGTCAAGGGACATGCCAAAAGCCTTGATGGTCTGAGGGGTGGTGAGGCGTTTGCGGGTATTTTCATGGGCAAAGATGGTGTATCCGGCGGCGTGGATACCGGCATTGCCATCGGTGTGGTCGAAGTGCCAATGGGTGTTGATGAGGGCATCGGCGGGGCCGTCGCCGGCTTTTTTGATGGCGTCGAGGATGGCGGGGACAGCGGTGGAGTAGCTGGAGTCGATGAGGATTTTGCCATCGGGGCCGGTCTGGAGGGCCATGTTGCCGCCGACTCCCTGGAGGAGGAAGAGGTTGTCGTAGAGCTTGGTGGCGGTGATGGGGGTTTTGGCGGCAGTGGCGCGGGACTGGGCGACCATATCGTTGGCTTGCGCGGTGAGCCATTGGGGGGCGAGGGCAGCGGCACTGGCAACTGCGGAGAGGCGGAGGAAGTGGCGGCGATTGAGTGAGAGCTGATTCATGTGTTTGATTCCCTCAGGGGCTAAAGCCCAATGGTTCGGGTTGACTTATATGTACGGGCTGAAGCCCGTACCCTTCAATTTCGTGATGTTTGGTTAGCCGAGGTCGGGGAGGTTGAGGCCGCCTGGGAGGCCTTTGAGCTGGCCCTGGAGGGCTTCTTCGGCTTTGCGGCCTGCGTCGTTGACGGCGGCGACGATGAGGTCCTGGAGCATTTCGAGGTCGGCCTGATTGCTGCCGAGGCTGGTGACGGCGGCGGGGTCGATGCGGACCTTGAGGAGCTGCTTTTTGCCGTTGATGGTGGCGGTGACGGCGCCTCCGCCGCTGGAGCCATTGAGGATGGTTTGCGCGAGGCGGCGCTGGACTTCCTCTTGCATCTGGCTGGCTTTGGAGAGCATTTCCTGCATTTTGAGTGGATTGAACATGTCGCTACGCTCCAGGGAACAGGGATCAGGGAACAGCAAAGGCAAAGGCAAGTACAACCGCAGATTCCCTTTGGGAATGAGAACAAAAAGAGCAAAAGCAACGGAAAAATCAAGGGCAACGGCAAGAGCAAGACAACAAGCAAGACAACAGCAAAAACGGCGGCAACGGCAATCGTTGGTTAGGTGCGGAGGTCGACTACTGAGACGATTTCTGCGTTGAAGAGGGACTGGGCGTGGAGGACGAGGGGGTTGGCGCGTGCTTCTGCCTCGATGCTGCCCTGGGGAGCGGCTGGTTTAGCCGCGGTGCCGGAGGAAGTGAGGCCCTCGCCGGGGACGATGAGGAAGCGGCTGGGAGCTCCGGCCTGGGTGAGGGCGGCGCGGATCAGTTTTTCTGCGGCGGCGTTGAAGGTGAGGCGGATCATGGTGGGCTTGGCGTTGACCTCGATACGGACGCTGGAGGGTTCGAGGAGCCAGCGGGCGTCGGAGAGGAGCGTGGCGGCGGTGGAGTGGCCGTTGGCGGCGAGGGACTCTGCGACGGCTTGGCGGAGGTGGTCGGAGTCGGTTGTGGCTGAGGCGGAGATGGCGGGGATGATCTCCCGGACGGGTTCGCCGAGTTCGATAAGTTCGACGGGTTCGTTTGTGGATTCAGTGGAAACTTCATCGAGTTCGAGGAGTCCGACGGCGGTGGAATCCGAAGCGGGGACAGGTTTCACGGAGGTGAGCGAACTGGTTGCCTCCGGGGCTAGAGCCCCCATGGGTGGAGGAGGCAGTATGACAGGGCTGAAGCCCTGTGCTGATTGAGTGACCGGGCTAAAGCCCTGTCCTGCCTGTTCGATGGTGCGCTGGTTGCTGGCGGCAAAGGGGGAGAGAGATGGGGTGGCGGGGGCTGGAGGACGGGGTGGTGTGGGTCTGGGTGCCGGGGCGGCGGAGGGTGTGGGGCGGCGGGGGGC
Source organism: Acidobacteriota bacterium (assembly GCA_025359885.1). Taxonomy (GTDB): domain Bacteria; phylum Acidobacteriota; class Terriglobia; order Terriglobales; family Acidobacteriaceae; genus Acidicapsa. Next base: position 94,832 of record JANYDG010000006.1, on the reverse strand, counting down.
ATTTCCGAGGGCACCGGGGTTGGAGGCGAGGCCGCTGAGAATCTCTTCCATGGGGAGGAGGCGCTGGGCCTGGATGAGCTTGAGAAGGCCGAGTTCGAGGTGGAAGCGCTGTTCCTGGCGGTAGTTGAGTTCATCGAAGGTGCGGAGGGCGAGCTGGAGGTTGCGGGTGAGCTCGTCTTCTGAAAAGAGGAGGGCGGTGCGAGCGGCGCGGGAGCGCTCGTCGTTGGCGATGGCGAGGAGCTGGGTGTGTTCGCCGCCGAGCTTGGCCATGAGGCAGTTGCGGAGGTAGCGGACGAGTTGGCGGGCAAGTGCGGATGGGCTGTTGCCGGAAGTAATGAGGCGGTCGAGATCTTCCATGAGCGCGGCGGAGTTTTGGGCGCTGACGTGTTCCATGAGGCGTTCAAAAACGGTATTGGGAACGGAGCCCATCAGGTCGCGGATCTGGTCGTGCTGGAGGACGGGTTGTAGGCCTGCCTTGCCGTCGACCAGGGGGGCGGAGGCGATGGCCTGATCCATGATGGAGAGGGCGTCGCGCATGGAGCCGTCGCCGGCTTCGGCGAGGAGGGCGAGGGCTGCTTCGTCGGCAGTGACGCCCTCGGCGAGGGCGATGGCCCTGAGCTGGGCGAGGATGTCGTCGAATTTGACGGCGTGGAAGCTGAAGTGCTGGCAGCGGGAGCGAATGGTCTGGGGGATGGACTCGGGCTCGGTGGTGGCCATCATGAAGATGACCCAGTCGGGTGGCTCTTCGAGGGTTTTGAGGATGGCGTTGAAGGCTGCGTCGGTGATCTGGTGGGCTTCGTCGAGGAGGAAGATTTTGTACTTGTCGCGGGCGGGGCGGACCTCAGCCTGGCTGATGATGGAGCGGACGTCGTCGATGCCACGGTTAGAGGCGGCGTCGATTTCGATGAAGTCGAAGGAGTGCGTGGCCATCTCGCTGCCGTTGCTGCCGGAGGAGATTTCGCGGCAGGAGACGCATTGCAGGCAGGGCTCGACAGTTGGGCGTTTGTCACTTCCAACTTCGATCCGGCAGTCGAGGGCCATGGCCAGGATGCGGGCGATGGTGGTTTTGCCGATGCCGCGGTGGCCGGAGAAGATGTAGCCGTGGGCGATGCGGTTTTGGGTGAGCGCGTTGGTGAGGGTGCGGGTGACGTGGTCTTGCCCGTAAACGTCGGAGAAGCGCTGCGGACGATATTTGCGTGCGAGTACCTGATAGCCCATGCGCGTGGTTGCCCCTGTGGGGATTGTAATGGTTTGGATGAGTGTCGCAGAGATTGCTGCAGGTGAAAAAGTGGGCGATGCAGAAATCAGGCGAGTGAATCCCAAGCCATTTTTTGATGGCTGGTGTCTATTGATGACAGATACCAAGGGGATTGAACAGAATCCAGAAGAGGACTTTTCGATGACTCGTCCGTTACAGCTAGTTGCCGGTTTTCTGATTGCTTCTTTGTCGCTGGGAGCGGAGGAAAAGAAGCCTGCTTTTTCTTCCTTTGATTACCAGGTGGCTCGAACCCATGAGATCAAACCGCATCGGCGAACGATTCCGCTGGATGGGGTGACGGAGGGGTTTAACCAGCTCCACCTGACGCTGACTGTGTCTGCCCTGGGAGACGTGGTTGAGGCAAAGGCTGAGGGAGAGCCAGGGATCTTGTCGCGGTGGCCGGAACTGCAGGGCGAGGTGAAGCAGTGGCGGTTTACGCCGTTTGAAAAAGATGGGAAGGCGGTTACGGCGGAGGTGGATGAATATCTCGACCTGGTTCCGCCGGAACGGCTGCCCAAGCGGCATGTGGCTGTGCCGGTGATTCGGGCTGACTCAAAGGTGTCTATCATCCTGCGGCGGAGCGGATGTTATGGGTCGTGCCCTTCATACGCGGTAACGGTGAGTACGGAGGGTGTCGTTTTTGATGGAGACGGGTTTGTTGTGGCCTCGGGCAAACATAAAGACACTGTGGCACCCGCGAAAGTACGGGAACTGGCTGGAAGGTTTGTAGCTGGTGATTTCTATTCGATGGATGACGTTTACCAGGCTAATGTGACGGACAGTCCTACCTATCAAATCTCGGTGGATATCGATGGGCACACGAAGGCAGTTGAGGATTATGTGGGGGAATGGGTAGGCATGCCGGCTGTGATCTCAGAACTGGAAGATGCGGTGGACGAGCTGGCGCAGACGGAGAGATGGATCAAGGGCAGCGATGGGCTGGTGGAGGCGCTGCAGGCGGAGAAGTTCAATTTCAAGACATTTGCGGCGCAGGTGATGCTGAAGGAGGCTGCTCTAAGAGGGAAGTCTGAGACGGTTCAGGACTTGTTGGACGCGGGTGTGCCGTTGAAGCTGATTCCGGGGCCGAAGCCGAAGGGGCCGAATGAGGTTTCGCCATTTCAGCGTGTGGGCTGGTTGACCGCGGCAAGCCACGACCCGGCGACTTTGCAGGTTTTGCTGGACGCGGAGGCCAGCAAGGAGGACCAGACGGACAAGGACCTGGCTCTAGCAGGGGCCGCGCGTTCGGGCAAGGTAGAAGTGGTGCGGGCGCTGATCGATTACGGCGCCAATCCGAATGCGGATCTGAGCAAGCTGGTGATGACCGAATCGGGGGCAGGGATGACGATGGAGGGGCCGGGAGCGGGGAGCCTTCTGATCGAGGCGGCGGGATCCGGCAATCCGGAGGTGGTGCGGGAGTTGCTGCGGTATCACCCGAAGCTGGAGGAGCGGGACCGGGAAGGGAAGACGGCAATATTCGCTGCTGGAGAGTACCGGTATGACGATGTGGAGGGAGCGCGGGTGGAGTGCGTTCGACTGCTCGCGGAGGCAGGTGCGGATGTGAATGCCCGGGACGGGGATGGCAATACTCCCCTGCACGAAACGTTCCTGACGGATGTCGAGGAGGAGTTGCTCAAGCTGGGCGCGAAGGTGAACGCGTGGAACAAGGATGGGGAGACACCCATCTTTACTACGGTGGATGATGATGCGATTCCGTTGTTTCTGGCACATGGGGCTGACCTGTCGATTCGCAACAAGCAGGGGCAGACGGTGGTGGAGGCGGCGCAGGAGAAGGGGCCGCAGCGGCAGGCCGCGCTGCAGAAAGCGATCGCGTCACTTCAAACGCGGTGAAGATTTGCGTTTGCCTTGTTTCTTTTTGGCGGCGGATCTCTTTTGGGCGGCTTTGCGGCGTTTGATTTCCTTAGGGGAGTACATGGAGCCGCGGCAGTTTTTTGCTCCGCAGTTGCAGGTGCAGGGGTCGTCTGAGCCGTCGTAGAGGCAGTAGTCGTAGGTGATTTCGTGGCCGGCGGGGATGTTGCGGAGGGCGTTTATCCAAATGTGGCCGTCGTCTTCGGTGGTTTCGCAGTTGCCGTTGCAACTGTGGTTGATGAACATGGCGGTGCAGAATCCGTCGATGACAACGGCGCCGTCGCCCAGTCCAAAGAGGTAGGTAACTGGGTAGTTTTCGTAGAGGTGGTCGGCTTCTTCTTTGCTGATGTGGCGGCCGGAGTACTCGGCGACGCGCGCTCCTTTGCGGATGGGCGTGGTGGTGTAGCAGCCGGCGGCGTGAATGGACGAGGAGCGAACGATGAGAGTCATGAGCGGCTTGCCATGATTGAATTGCCCTATTCTGTAGGAGCGGGCTGCGGAGTTTTTGAGCGCAATGCTTCGAGAGGGATAGTATCACCGGCGGATGCTGTGCCGAGGGGAATTAAGAGACGTGAGAGAGCGTGAACTGATGTCGGCGCAGATGGCGAGAAGGAAATTGACGATTCGGATGCGATTTGGGATGCTGGCCCTGTCTGTGGGGATGGGCATGGGGCTGCTGGCGGGGCCGTGCGTTGCGGCGGGGCAGGGTGGGCAGCAGTCGGGGGAGAATCCGTTTCCGGGACAGCCTGTGCAGACTCCGGGTCAGGTTCCGGGTCAGGCTTCAGGGCAGGCAAAACCGTCGGGTACGCAATCGGGGGGTGCAGCCGCCAAGCCTGTTGAGGGCGGGGACAATCCATTTCCAGGGGAAGCCAACGATGCGCCGATCTTGACTGTCGCGCCTGAGGCGAAAGCGGTTCCGAGAGGGACTTCTGCGTTTGCCGATGGAGGGACGGCAGCGGCTGACCCGGATGGGGATCCGGTGAGTTCACCGGACCTGGCGGGTGGTGGGGCGGCGAATGACGGGTTCAGTTCGAGCCGCTCGGGGCTGGGCCGGTTGCCCATGGAAGATTCTGCAGAGGGTGCTTCGGGGAAGGGAGGGAAGCAGAAGTCGAAGGAACAGGTGTTGAAGGAGGATGTGGATGTGGGTAATTTTTACCTGGACCGCAAGAACTGGCGTGCGGCTCAGACGCGATTTGTGGATGCATTCGCGCTGAATGTCGAGTCTCCTGAGGCTGTGCTGGGTTTAGCGGTGTCGGAGCAGCATTTGCAATTGCTGGAGAAGGCGCGGGAGCACTTTCTGTTGTTTCTGAGTTATGACCCGGAAGGGCCGCGTAGCCGGGGAGCCCGCAAAGGGCTGGAGCAGGTGGAGGCAGCGATTGCGGCGGGAGGAGGAGCTCAGCGGGGGGGAGCAGGGAGCGAAATTCATCCAAAGTAAACGACGTCTGGTTTGCGAAGCTGCGGTGGATGCCCGAAGTCAGTGTCGTAAATTTTCCATTCAGATAAAGCCTGAATTGACTTATTCTTGAGACATCCTACGTTTCGTCTGACACTGTACCCATAGAAGGAAATCCTTCAGAAAGCATTCATGCACCCAGTTTTGAGTCATGCGCTGAACCCGTTGGCGAAGCAGATTTCGACATTGAATCAGTCAGAGGCACAGATTGCGCCGTTGCCGGGGCAGGAACGCTGGTGTGCTCAGCAGGTTATTGAGCACCTGATATTGTCTTTTGACCAGACGTCGGAGATTTTGAGCCGCCAACTTAAAAGTGGCCGGGTTCCCAAGAATCGTCGGAACGTGTTGAAGTTTTTCCTCAGAGTGCAGACGATTGGGCTTGGCTGCATGCCTTCGGGAGTACCGGCGATGCGGGCGACGCGGCCTGTGGCATGTACTCCTCAGACGGGGGAAGCGATTGCGCAGCGTTTTTTGGCTGCGGCGGAGGCGATGGATGAGTTGCTTTCGGTTTCGCGGAAGAAGTTCGGGATTCAGGCCTGCGGTGAGCACCCGTTTTATGGGGTGATGCGTGTGGATGAGTGGCGGCGGTATCATGCGATTCACGCAAAGCATCATCTATCGCAACTGAAAGAGGCTATCCGGTATGCGCGTTCGCCGAAAGCCCTGGCCGAATCTTTGAAGTAGCGACTGGCCGTCAGGGCAGGAAGACGCGGGCGTACCAGAGCCAGAGCCACTGCGGGTAGAAGATCTCCGGGAGAGCTGCGAGGCATAGAAATGTGCCGAAGGGCAGGGGCATTTTTGCCCATGGGGCAGGGGTTGTTTCGCGGCGAATGGCCGTGAAGGCGAGCCAGAGGATGGCGGCGATTGAGGCTGCGAAGATGGCAAGAACGAAGGTTTCGAGGGCACAGATGAAGCCTAGCCATGCGCCGAGCATTGCCATGAGTTTGGCGTCGCCGAGGCCCATGCCCTCCTGGCGGCGGATGAGCCAGTAGGCGAGGCGGATGAGGAGGATGATGCCGGCTGCGGCAACGATGGCGATGAGGCGATTGCGCGCCATTTGTGCGGTGGTGATTGGATTGTCAAAATACCAGTCGGTTCCGTTTCTGAGGAGCGCGTAGGTAAAGCCGACGGCGATGCCTGGCAGGGTGAGGATGTCAGGGAGCCAGAGGTGTTCCATGTCCAAGGCGGCGAGAAGGACGAGCAGCCAGCTGAATAGGGCAAACCCCAGCAGCAGCACCAGACAGTGGGTGAGCGCATAGGGAATTCCGGCAAAGAGCTGGGGTTCGTACAGAGGCGTTCCGAAGCGCAGCCAGACTGCGATCCAAAGGATGGCGATCGCAAGTTCGATGAGGGGGTAGCGGGGGCTGATTCTGGTATGGCATTGGCGGCAGCGGCCTTTGAGGAGGAGCCAGCTCAGGAGGGGGATGTTTTCCCACCAGGCGAGGGTGTGGGTGCAGTTGCGGCAGTGGGAGGCGGGGTGAACGATGCTTCCGCCCTCAGGGAGACGGGTGAGGACGACGTTGAGGAAGCTGCCGAAGGCCAGGCCTAGCAGGAAGGCGAAGAGGGCGCCGAGTTGCATCATTCGATTGGGCCTCCTTGGCTTCTGGGTAGAGGGGGGTGAGCAGGGGCTGAAGCCCGATCCCTTGTTTACGAGCATTTGTGGCCCGGCCAAAGCCGTGCCCTTGTTACAAAGCGAGTGTGTTGTCTTCCCGAGCAGCGTTTTTCGCCAGATGTGAGGTCGTGGTCTTTCACAACGCCGGGAGATAGACGCTTTACGGGCATTGCCTGCTCGGCAAGGTGATGTAGTTTCCGGACCGGTTGGGCACTATGGGCAGGTTACAGTATTGGAATGGAAGCTGATCTGAAGAAAACGGAAGAGGTTACGGTCGCGGAGCGGTTTGCAGAGTCGGTGGCGATTATGGCGCGGCTGCGGGGGCCGGATGGGTGCCCGTGGGACCGTGAACAGAGCTTTGACTCGATCAGGAAGTACACGCTGGAGGAGACGTACGAGGTTCTGGACGCGATTGAGCGGCGGGACTGGGCTCATCTGACGGAGGAGTTGGGGGATTTGCTTTTGCAGGTACTTTTCTATGCGCAGATGGCGCAGGATGAGGGGAAGTTTTCGATTGAGGAAGTGCTGGAGGGACTGAACAGGAAGCTAATCCGGCGACATCCGCATGTGTTTGGAGAGGCAGCTTCGGCGGAGGCAGGGAACCGGGCTGCGGTGGATGCCGCCATTGAGGGTTCATCGCAAAAGGTGCTGGCGAACTGGGAGCAGATCAAGAAAGTTGAGAAGGCTGAAAAGGCTGGCTCGGCGAAGGGGTCGGAATCGCTGCTGGACGGGGTACAGCGGGCTCAGCCGGCGCTGGCCGAGGCGGCGAAACTTGGTTCGAAGGCTGCCAAGGTTGGGTTTGACTGGCCGGAGTGGCGGGATTTGCTGACGAAGGTTGAGGAGGAGACGGCTGAGTTGGTGGCGGCTGTGGAGATGCCGAAAGACAATCCCGTACGGCAGGCTGAGGTCGAGTCAGAGCTGGGAGATTTGCTTTTTACAGTGGTGAACCAGGGGCGGCATTTGGGCGTGGATGCTGAGATGGCGTTGCGGGGGACGAATGCGCGATTTCGGGCACGGTTTAAAGTGATGGAGTCTGAGAGTATGAGGCCGCTGGGTGAGCTAGGGCCAGGGGAGCTTGAGGCGCTTTGGGTTTCTGCAAAGCGCAGTCTGGCGGGGGAGGGAGCGGGACGATGATCGTGATTCGGCCATGCAAGGGATTTGAGGAGTTACAGGCGTGCGTGGATTTGCAGGTGGAGGTATGGGGTTATTGCGAAGGTGATGTGATTCCGCGTCGCGCGTTTCTGGTGGCACAAAAGATCGGCGGGCAGGTGATTGGTGCGTTTGAGGAAAGGCAGGGATCAGGGATCAGGGATCAGGGATCAGCTGAGGGAAGGCAGGGAGCAGGGAACAGGGAACAGGGACTAGCCGGAGAGATGGTGGGGTTTGCGCTTGCCTTGCCGGGGGTGAAGACCGGCGTGCGTTCTGACCATGGCTTGCCGATCAGCTATCTGCACTCGCATATGCTGGCGGTCAAGGAGGGGTATCGCAACCAGAGCATTGGGCGGCGGCTGAAGCTGGCTCAACGGGAGGATGCGCTGGCGCGGGGTATCAAGCGGATTGAGTGGACGTTTGATCCGCTGGAGATCAAAAACGCGTTCTTGAATATTCGCAAGCTGGGCGCTGTGGTACGGAGCTACGAGGAGAATTTTTACGGAGCCTCTTCTTCGCGTTTGCAGGGTGGATTGCAGACCGACCGGTTGGTGGCGGAGTGGTGGCTTGATTCGCCTCGAGTCGTGGCGGCGATTGAGGGGGTGGAAAGCAAGTGGACTGCGCAGTCCGGAACCGATGGGGCAATGTCGATTCAGGTGCCGGCAGAGATTTATGCATGGAAGTCTGAGGAGGCGCTTCGTCCGCTGGCGGCGGCGGTTCAAGCGGAGAACCGGAGATTTTTTCAGGAAGCCTTCAAGGCGGGGTTAGCGGTTGTCGGCTATGAGCGCACAGAGCGCGGCGTTGGTATTTTTCGGTTGGGAGAGTGGGCCGAGCCTGCGCAGTAAATTATGGGCGAAAAATAAGATGTACAGGATTGGCATGTATCTAAATGTGGTTGTGAGAAACTGGGAGGGCGGAACCGCAAGGTGCCGTGGAAGACAGGCATTCCTCCCCACATGAATCGGATGTCAAGGCCAAACCGCGATGAAAATTGATGCGATCTATCTGCGTGAGCTGAATCTACCGCTTTTGCGTCCGTTTCAGACCAGCTTTGGAACGACCAAGGACCGGCGAGTTGTGCTGGCTGAAATTCACTCTGAGGGCTTGATTGGCTGGGGTGAGTGCACGGCCGGAGAGCACCCACATTTTTCTGAAGAGTCTGTGGACTCGTGTTGGAACGTGATTGTGGATGAACTTGGGCCGACGCTTGCCGCGAGCAGGGTAGAGAATGGCGGACAGGTGCCGCGGATCTTTGGGTTGGTGCGCGGCAACCGGATGGCGAAGGCGACGCTTGAGAATGCTATTTGGGATTTGGAAGCCCAGATGAAGGACATGTCGCTGAGCCGGTTGCTGGGTGGGGTGCGGGATGTGATTCCTTGCGGAGTTTCAATTGGAATTCAGACCTCGATTGCCGAACTGATAGCGCTGATTGAGCGTGAAGTTGCGGCCGGGTACCAGCGCATCAAGCTCAAGTGCAAGCCGGGGTGGGACGTTGAAGTGTTCGAGCGCGTACGGCACCGGTTCCCGGCAATTACGCTGAGCTGCGATGCGAATTCAGCGTACCGGTTAAAAGATGCGGACCATCTGGCGACCTTTGATGGCTTTGACCTGCTCATGGTAGAGCAGCCGCTCTGGTACGACGATTTCTACTATCACTCCATGCTGCAGAAGCGGCTGGATACAGCGATTTGCCTGGACGAATCGATCCGCAACCGGCGGGATGCGCTGGCGGCGATTGAGATGGAATCGTGCCGGATTATCAATATCAAGCTGGGTCGTGTGGGCGGATTTTCAGAGGCTGTGGCAGTGCACAACGCGGCCTACGAGCGCGGAGTCCCGGTGTGGTGCGGCGGAATGCTGGAGTCTGGGATCGGGCGGGCGCACAATATCGCGCTCTCATCGTTGGCGAATTTTTCTCTGCCCGGGGATGTTTCGGCGTCGAGCCGGTATTGGGCCGAGGACATTATTGAGCCGGAAGTGACGGTTTCCGCGCAGGGCGAGATTTCGATTTCAGACGCGCCGGGACGGGGATTTGAAGTGCGAACCGACCTCGTTGACCGGCTGACGGTGCGGAAGACCGAGATACGGGCCCATGCGCTTGTCAATTGAGGCTGGGCGATTAGGGCCGGTTGAATTCAAATCGGACAGGGTCATTCTGCTGTATATTCAGGTTCAACTGAATGAAGATTACCGTCCTTTTGGCAATTCTGCTGGTCAACGGCTGCGCGCTTGTGGTGTCGGGGTGCAAGGGAGACCAGCGTCAGGACACCGTGATTGCCTCGATCGCAAATCCGAGTCACATGTATCGGGCCACCATCCTGCTGCGCCAGTACTATGTGGATGGCAAGTTTGACACCAGCCCGACAACTTATGTGCTGCTGGACAAGGATTCAGGGGCGGCGACGTATGAAAACGGGGTGGATTTCACCGAGTCCCAGGTGGTGATCAAGCCGACGCAGTGTGGCCCGTTGAGTCTGAAATGGACCGACGAAAATGCGCTGCGGATTACATGCGAAAAATGCGGACTGGCGCTTTCGGCGGTAGGATCTCATCCGCGGGCGATGAATTCGGTGCGGATCGACTATGTGGGGTTCCCGGAGATGTCTTCGTGGGAGACCGCACCCGGGCGGTAGCAACAATCTGTACCGATGGAACGAGGCATGAGCTAGCAGCGTATTCATCGGTAGATGCAACTTTGCCTGCGTGCGTGCGTCTGAAGTGATTGTGCGGCGTGGGAGTATTGCACCTGACTGCCGCTGGAGGACTAATTCGTGACTTCTCAGGAAGAGCAGATGATCAATTCGCTCGTTGAGCGGGTTAATTCCACACAATTGAATGAAAAAGATCCGGATGCTGCTGGAGTACTGGCGCGCGGGCTGAGTGGCAATCCGGATGCACTGTACATTCTGGCGCAGAGCGTGCTGGTGCAGAACATCGCTTTGGAGCAGGCTCGGGCACAATTGACGCAGGCGCAACAGCAGTTGCAACAGCAGGCCCAGCAGCCGGCACATGCGACGAGTTTTCTGGGGAGCCTGCTTGGACACCGGGAACCGACGCCGCCCCAACCGCCCCCGGCATTTCAGCCAGTTGCCCAGGGTGGCTACCAGCCGGTGTATGTGCCGCAGGGGACGCCGGAGTACCAGACTCCTTACCAACCGCAATACCAGAGTCAGCCGCCTTACCCTGGTCCGCAGGGTGGGCCGATGTATGGGTCTGCCGCGGGGCAGCCGAGCTTTTTGCGTTCAGCTGCACAGACGGCGGCCGGGTTGGCGGCCGGTGCTCTGGCCTTTGAGGGGGTTGAGGCGCTGCTGCATGGCGGTTTCGGACATCCTGGAATGGGCATGGGGATGGGCGGATGGGGCATGCCTGGCGTGGGCCTTGGTATGGGCATGGGCGGCGGTTACGAACGGCCCATCGAAGAAAACGTCGTGAACAATTATTATGATGACCGTGGTTCGGAACGTGGGATGCATGAGCATGGTGGTGAACACCAGTTCCGCGACAATGGCGGAGACGGGAATGCCCAGGTTTCCGATGGCGGGTGGGATGGCAACTCCGGTGGAGGATTTGACGATTCCAGCAGCGTGATTGGCGACGACGGGAGCTTTGACGGGGATGGTGGAGTGCTTTAGGCCCAGTGTGCCCCCCGGTCTCAGGGGCGAGACCGGGGGCACGCGTAACTATCTCTGATTCAGGATATGGATTGCCTGCTTGTAGTTCAAATCGGGAGCTACGGGGGCGAAGTCTGTCATTTCGAGGGCGGTGTCGAGTTTGACAACCTTGAACAGGATGCGCGCGTTCATGACGAGAACCATGCGAGAGGTGCGCCATTGATGGTTGCCGACATCGGCTTGCTGCAGCAGCAGGGAGCCGCCCTGATCTAGTTTGCCGAGGATTCCCCAACCAAAGTCAACATCTTTGAGACGCTTGCCTTCGATACGTGTGACGCGTTGCTGAGCAATATCAATCCAGAGTTCACCGGCCATGGCCTTGAGCATCTGGGCTTCGAGGTCTTCGGGGTCGAAGCCGGGTTTGGGGTGGAAGATGAGCCGATAGCATGCCCCTTGTGGGGTTTGGACGATGCCGGCGAATTGGTAGAGAAATGCATCAGGGAGGGCTCGGATGACCTTGCGGACGCGATCGGCGTCACCTTGCTCCCGCTGCTGGCGATGGCGTTGGAGGCTGGGGTCATTGAGCAGAGTGTCGAGTCGGACATTCTCTGCCTGCTGGCTTGCTGGGCTGAGTGGCAGGTCGTTGACGGCGACAAGGCGGGCTACATCACCGTCTTTGGTCTCTACGATGAGCTTGGTGGTAGAGAGCCGCGGGCTTGTCTTGTGCAGCCGGTATTGCATTGGATGGTCGCTACCCTGGGTGGGCGCTTGCGCCTGCTGCATCTCGGTCTGCAGGACACGCCGGACCATGCTTTGGATCTCTTCATTCGACAGGGTGGTCGGGTGAGCGGCCTGGGGAGCAGCGCTCAGATTGCCTGCCAGGAGAGCCAAAGCGAGGGCGCACAAGAGGAGATCGCTGCTGGACTGCAGAGGAAGCAGCAGGGCTTTTCCGAATGGTGAACCGCGGCCTGCGGGGTGTTGGGCAGGGTCGATGCCGGGTCGTCGGTTGGCGTGCGTGCTTCGCTGGCCAGTTTCGGGAAGGGAGTTCGGCATTGCCTAGTTAGACGCATTTGTGGCGCTTGCGTTGCATGAGTTTTGTCAGGTCGGTCAGAGGTTGCTATAGTTCGGGCAGGGTCCCAATAGCGGCCCCTCAAAGGATCTGACCAATGGCAGTAGAAAATACACCGGCACGGATTGGTAAATCTGTTTTGATTCGCGGCGAAGTGAAGGGCAGCGAAGACCTGTTTGTGGATGGGCGGATTGAAGGAACGATCAGCCTAACCGAGAGCCGCCTGACGATCGGCCCAAATGCCGTTTTGGCCGCCGATCTTTCGGCGCGCGATGTGCTTGTCCTGGGACAGGTGCAGGGGAACATCACGGCCAGTGGACGCGTGGAATTGCGCGCCGGATGCCAGGTAACAGGAGACGTTCGCGCACTGCGGCTTGCGATTGAGGACAATGCAGTGTTTCGCGGCAAGGTTGATTTGACGCAGACTGCGGCGAAAGTGGCTGATTCTGGGGTTGTAGCCGCGACTGAGGGTTCAGCGTCGGCGGGTACGGTTTAGCAGCGGACGAGTCGTCTGAGTTCACTGGAGTTCTGGAACGACGATTCCGGGGGAAGGATCGGATGCTGGATGTGTTTGGGATGACCTTCGACTGCGGCTGCAACCAGAGCAGTTGGCGATGGTGGATTGTAAGCGAGTGCAGGAGGCGCGATAGATGCTAGGCAGGATGTTTGAGCGGCAGCCGGCGTCGGGAACGGCTTCGGCACAGGGGCACTTGGGTGGCGGGCGTATTCCGAGGCACTCAGGCGGCTGGGGCACGCTGCGCAAGCGCCTGAGTGTGGAGCCCGGTCTGAGGGTGCTGGATATTGGCAGCACATCGCCGACGAACATCAATTTTCTTACGAGCATGGGCCACAGCGTCTACATGGCCGACCTGGTTGAGGATGCCTTTACAGGCGAGTGGATTACCGGAGATGACGAAGAAGGGAAGCCGATTTGGGATTTAGAAGGATTCACGCGGCAAAATCTTCATTTTTCCGGACGAACCTTTGACATGGTACTTTTGTGGACTGTCCTTGATTATCTACCTGAAGCCTTAGTCGCACCGATTGTGCGGTCGCTGCATGACTCAGTTGTGCCGGGCGGGCAACTGCTGGCTTTGTTTCATACCAAGCTGCAGCCGGAGTTGGCTCCCTACCATCGTTTCCACGTAACAGCCGGGGATGAAGTGGAGTTACAGCTGGCCAAGCCAGCAGCTCAACAGCGCGCTTTGACCAACCGTAATATTGAACGCTTGTTCTCTGATTGGTCAGGCTTGAAGCAGTTTTTGGCTAAAGACGGTGTGTCAGAAGCCATCCTCGTGCGCTGAGTTGTATTCCAGGTTGCAGGGAACCAAGAGGGCTTAAGCTTAGTCAGCCCTCCGTTCCACAGATGCGTTGCAACAAGCTGTTACTTGGCTGCAGCCTTCTTTTGAAGTTCCCAGCGGCGGCGCACTGCTTCAGCAATTCTCTTGCGGCCTTCCGGCGACAGGTTGCGCTTCTTTTTACGCTTGGTTGGGGCTTCTTCAGTGACGACGGCTGATTTAGCTTTTCGTGTTTTCTTGACAGCCGGTGCGGATTCTCCGGCGAGCAGGGTCCGAGCTTGTTCCAACCGCGAAATCTCCAGATCAATCTCAGCCAAAATTTTTGAGAGTTGCATGCTTCCTCCTAATATCGCCTGCCTTTTCCCCCATTTGAACTCGATGAGCAGAGGGCTGGTCGTATTTACTTTGTATGAAACATCACTAGTCTTTGTAAACCAAAATTTGCACTGTTTTTGGTTCGGAGCGTTAAGAGTTACATGGAAAGCCAATTATTTCATGCTTTTGACTGAATTCCGCTTGTTCGACCAGAGGAACAGGCGGTATTCGCACAACCGGATTTTTCTATATCTATACCCGAACAGAGTAGTTTAGTTCGCCGGTAGGAGGCATCCTACAGATGCTCTCTTAATCAGAAGGTTCTGGTCGGTGTGTATCTATGAGTGGAACTGCGGGTTCTAAGTCAACCCGAACCATCGTGCTTCGAACAGGACGGAACTGATGTCTCTGGCCCTGGTAATTGGCAAGGATGCGGATCTTCGAGGGACGAGATAGCTCGGGGAGGCCACCTCGTCCGTTGGGACGATAACCGATAACCGATAACCGATAACCGAGGGGAGCGATATTACTCTTTACCCGACCCATCGGTACCGCGAGGCTTCGGCAGGAGACCGGTGTTAGGGACAAGCAACGCTTCTGAGCCAGTCAAGCTGAGCGATGCGGTAGCTTCCGTCGACTTAAAGCCTTTCAGGTCGCGAATAATCTCCTGATTTTCGCGTGCATACTGGCTGGCCAGGCGGGTGAGGGCGTAAGTGATGATGTCGCTGTGGTGCAGGTCTCCCATGGCGGGGTCGCGACGGAGATTGAGCCAGAGGCGATGGACCAGTTGCACGTCATCCGGGCCGAGCGAAGGAGCGTGGGGGCCCAAATAGTATACGCGGGAGTTACCGGCGGGATCGATAACGTAGAAGTTGAGCTGGCGTTTGGGCTCGGGCAGTGATTCCCAGGCTTGCCCGATGTGGAAGGCCTGATCTTCAGGGCTCATCTTGGTGGAGAGACCGGAGACGACTGAGTTCACTTCAAGCGAGTTAGCGGTCTGCATGAGGGCTGCAAAAATATCGCCTGCTGGAACGACGAGCAGGGAGACTTTCTTGCCAAAGCTTTCAGCCACGGAGATAGCCTTGGTGAAGACCATTTGCTCGTGCTCAGAGAAGATCTGGTCTTCAGGGCCGAGGAACTCTGGACCGCCGGCACCCATCATGCGAACGGTGAGCACGACAACATCCTGCTCGTCTGTACTGGTGCGGGATAGGGCCCATTTGAGCGCGTAAGGATTGGCTGCGTCGCGCATGGTGACCATAACGGCGCCAGGGCGGACGGCAACGGTTTCGCGACTTACGACGTCTTGATGGTCGAGCTGGAAATGCTCTTTCATCTGGCGTTTGTTGAGGGCATGCTGCTTGGCGTTCCGCTTTTCAGAGACCGAAAAGATGATGAAGAATGCGGTAGCAAAGATGACGCCGCTCACGGTGGCCACCGACTTGGTGAACAGGTTAACGATAGCTACCGTGAGCAGGACAAGAAAGACAGAGGCGAGTCCAACGGGAATTTCAGTCTTGCCAATTTTGAAGTTCGGAGGAACTTTCCAGCCGCGTTCACCGTGGTATTTCCACCGGAGAACAAGCATGGCAAGGCTATTGAACGTGAAGGACCAGATGACACCGAAGGCGTATGCCTCACCGAGCATAATCACGTCGCCTCGCGTGATGAGGATGGTGAGCATCTGCATGAAGAAGACCAGGTTGATGATTCGATGACTTGTACCGAAGCGCTTATGCGGCTTGCGGAACCAGTCAGTGAGCACGCCGTCTTCTGCGACGCGCATGAGCACGCCAGTGGAGCCGATCATCGAGGTATTGATGGCTCCTGAAAGGATGAGGAAGCCGACGATGACGACGAAGATGCGGAAGCCAATCTTGAGCATTGCCGGGCCGGTCATGAACATGGCGAGACCGGCGATGAGATTGTCCTGATAGATATGGGTTCGCTCAAAATCGGGAATCAGCATCGAAGCGAGCAGGGTGGCGCCGCCGGTGAAGATGAGGCTGTAGATGGCGATGACGATGGCGGCGCGCTTGAGATTTTTGAGCTTGGGGTGCTGAATTTCGCGGTTGACCTGAGCGAGAGACTCTTCGCCGCTCATCGCCAGTACTGAGTGGCCGAAGGCCATGAGGATGCCAAACAGACCGAGAACTGGAACGAATTTACTGCCTTTGAGGAAGCCGAGCGCGTCCTGACTGAAGTGCATGTTTGCAGCAGTAGGAAGTGGCGGCAGGTGAGAGCCTTGCATGAAGACCGAATAAACGCCCCAAACCAGGAGAATTACCACCATGATGGTTGTAATCTGCATCACCTTCATGGCCTTTTCGCTGGATTCTTCGATGCCCTTGATGTTTTCCCACCAGTAATAAACGGTTACCGCGGCGGCAAACACGGCCGAGGTGTGGTCCATGTTGAACTGGAAGAGAGGATGGTCCGGGGTGGGCGAGAGCGCGACGGGGAGCCAGCCTTTGGTGGCGCTGACGGTCAGCAATTCGTTCATCAGGCCTGTAATGTATTGCCCGGCGGAAACGCCTGAGATGGGCCCGGTGAGAATGTAATCAAACATCAGGGCTGAGACGCTGAGCTTGGCAAAGGTGCCGCCGAGAGCCTCTTTAACGACGCGGTAGACACCGCCGCGGGTGAACATGGAACAGCTCTCGACATAGACAGCGCGGACAGCAAAGGAGAAGAGCATGACGCCGAGGATGAACCAGGGAGCGGCCTTGCCGACGGCTTCCTCAGCGATACCGCCGGCATAGAAGGCAGAGGAGCCAAGATCACAGAGGACGATGGAGGCGGCGCGCCAGAAGGAGATAAAGGTCAGCATGACCGACGACGCAACTACCAGGCGTACACGATCAGGCATTGGGGCGTGGGAAGTCTTGGAAGTAGCCATGTGTATGAGGGCGGCCGACCAGGCCTTATTTCAGAGTTCCATGTGAGAATCGTTTGGAGTTCGTAAAGAAGGCGTAAACGCGGGAACGCCCAGCGGTGAGTGTAAGCCGCATCGGGCATCGCGTCAATCAAAAGTTGGAGACGGGGAGGAGTTCGATCAACTATTTGAGTGCTTTTGGAATCGAATGCGTCGAACGGTCTGCGAGGAGCGATGTCTAGTCTTCGCCGAAAAGCTCTTGAGCGTCTTCGATGAAGCTGATGACAACGACGATGGAGGAGCCTGCCATGCCGACGAAGAACATGACTTCAAGAATGTGCATTGCTAGAAGGCCGAGGAACATGAACTTGATTGTATGCCTGTTTTAAAAGGGTTTCCACCGCGAATTGTGTTGGATTTGCAGCAGAATGGTGGTCGCCTTGCTGGATTTCCGGCAAATTGCCGGGGCAAGCAGTTGCATGGGCTCTGCTAGACTCAGGCCCATGCGTAGGATTCCGTGGAAATTGCTGGGGGCGGGCGGATTGACGGCGGTGCTGCTGGATTTTCCGTTTCCGCTGGCGGGGCCCCTGCCGGCGTGGCGGGCGGTGTTTGCGTGGTTTGCGTTGGTGCCGTTGCTGGTGGGGTTGCTGCGGCTACCGTTGCTTTGGCCTGAGCGGGGGATTCGATGGACGCTGGCGTGGTCTTTTGCGGCGGGCTGGCTGACCGGGGCGCTGTGGTTTGGGGCGAACTGCTACTGGGTCTACAACACGATGCACACCTACGGGAACATGGGCGCGGGGATGGCGGCGGTGTGCCTGCTGCTCTTCAGCCTGTTTCTGGGATTCTGGTTTGGAGTGTTTGCTCTGGCGATGGGGCTGGTGCGGCGGGCGACGTTTGGCAGGAAATCTGCGTGGCTGGGGTTTGTGGCGATTCCGGTGCTTTGGACGGCGATGGAGTTTGCTCTGGCGCGGATTCCGGAGTTTCCGTGGGATCAGCTGGGGTATTCGCAAATCGACAATCCATTGCTGATGGCGATGGTGCCGTGGACCGGGGTGTGCGGGGTCAGTTTTGTTATTTCGGCCATCAATGCGATCTCTGCGCTATTGATCATTTGTGCCAAGAAGCGAGGGCGGTTTCCAACTAACCAGCCGCTTAGCAGCATCGGTGCTTTACTGATTTTGTGGATCGTTTTACCGCTGACGTCCCATTCATTCGTGGATATCGACTCGCCGAAAACGACCGCTACTGCCTTGCTGATTCAGCCGAATCTGGATGTGATTGCGGACGATGTTTGGGTTGGAACGGAGTGGGACCGGCAAATTGCGCAGTTTCAGCGACTGGGGAGCAGGGCTTGCGGCAGTTTTGCTGCGGGGATGCCTGAGACAAACGCGGCGGGTGGCGAGGTGAAGTGCGAGATGAAGGCTGCCGTCCCGGATTTGATTGTGTGGCCGGAGTCGCCTGCACCGTTTCGGGGGCTGGACCCGAAGTTTCAAGCGGCGATGGCGGGGATCGTGCAGGCGGATAAGGCTCCGATGATCGTTGGCAATATTGGCATGAATTTGGACGCGGCGCAAAATTACCAGTGGTACAACTCGGCGTCGGTGCTGGCAGTGGATGGGCAGTTTGTAGGGCGGTACGACAAGATGCACCTGGTGCCGTTTGGGGAGTATGTGCCGTTTCGACGGCTGCTGTTTTTTGCGCACCAATTGACGCAGGGGCTTTCGGACCTGGGAGTGGGGAAGGAGCGGGAGACTTTCAGGATTGGCGGACATCGGTATGGGGTGTTCATCTGCTACGAGTCGGTGTTTGGGGACGAGGTCAGGCAGTTTGCGCGGCTGGGGGCTGAGGTGTTGGTGAATATTTCAGACGACGGCTGGTACGGGGACACGAGCGCTCCCTGGCAGCATCTGAACATGGCGCGAATGCGGGCGATCGAGAACCGGCGCTGGATTCTGCGGGCGACGAATAACGGGGCGACGGTGGCGATTGACCCCTATGGCGTGGTGCGGCAGAGCATTCCGCGGCACCAGGTTGGGGCGCTGGCGGCGCAGTACGGATTCAACGCAGAGATAACTTTCTATACGGAGCATGGCGACTGGATGGCTGGGCTTTGTGCCATACTTGGCTTAGGTCTGTGTGTCTGGTCGTTCAGGACTTTGCTGGGGCAAATGGCTTCGAAAAGTCGAGTAAAGACGAGCTTTGGGACCATGTAATTTCAATCCAAGTCAGGTCAAAAGGTTTAGAAGCGAATATGTCGTCATTGAACGATCTCGAGTTTGCCTTCGCTCCCCTCCGCGATACAGTACGCGACCTGCGGGAGTATCTTTGACCCTGCCCGCCTGCACCGCGAACTAGAAATTCTCAGTAAAAAGCTGGAAGACCCGGCGTTGTGGTCCAATCCGGCGGCGAGCCAGCCGCTGATGCGTGACCGCAAGCGTGTGGAGTCGCTGATTGCCGACGATGAGGCGCTGGTGCGTCGGTTGGGCGATATTGAGGCCTACTTTGAACTAGCCAAGGAGGGCGCCGAAGAGGTGCTGCCTGATCTGGAAAAGGAGATGGCCGCGCTGCGGGAGTTCTGCGAGGCGCTTGAAGCGAAGACGATGCTTTCAGGCGAAACCGACCTGCTGAATGCGATTGTGACCGTGCATCCAGGGGCGGGCGGGACGGAAAGCCAGGACTGGGCCGAGATGCTGATGCGGATGTACCTGCGCTGGGCCGAAAAAGAGGGCTACAAGACGGAAATGAACGACCTGCAGGACGGGGACGAAGCGGGCATCAAGTCGGCCACATTCACCGTCACGGGTGAAAATGCCTTCGGGTTGCTGGCAGGCGAGTCGGGGGTACACAGGCTCGTGCGGATTTCGCCGTTTGATTCGGCGAAACGAAGGCATACTTCGTTTGCAAGCGTGTATGTTTCGCCGGAGATTGACGACACCATCGAGGTCAATATCCGGACGGAAGATTTGCGGATTGATACGTACCGTTCAGGTGGCAAGGGCGGGCAGCATGTGAATACGACGGATTCAGCGGTGCGAATGACGCATCTGCCGACGAATATTGTGGTGACATGCCAGAATGAGCGTTCGCAGATCAAGAACCGCGACAAGGCGATGAAGATGCTGCGCAGCCGCCTGTATGAGTACGAACTAGCGAAGAAGAAGGCGATTACCAAGGACATTGAAGACGCGAAGCTGGAGATCAATTTTGGGTCGCAGATTCGGTCGTATGTCCTGCAGCCTTATCGAATTGCCAAGGACCACCGGACGAAGGTGGAGGTTGGCGACGTGGACAAGGTGCTGGACGGGTATCTTGAGCCGTTTTTGCGTGGCTTCCTTTTAATGAAGCGCCGGGGGACTGCTGTTGCATCAGACGGTGGGGATGATTTAGATGTGTAAGGGATGAATCGAAGCGAACTGATTGACGAGATGTTGTCTACGGCAAAGACGATTGCCGTGGTGGGGATGAGTGACAAGCCGTGGCGTGCGAGCTACAACATTGCCGCGTACCTGGCCAAGAACGGGTACCACGTGTTGCCGGTGAATCCGATGCTCAAGACGGTCAAAGTGGCGGAGGTGGAAGTGCCCTGCTACGCGACCCTCGACGAGGCGAATGCGGCAGCGAAGATCGATATGGTCGATGTGTTTCGCGCTTCGGACGCGGTGCCGACTATCGTAGACGACGTGATTCGCCTAGGCATCCCGTATCTCTGGCTGCAGGACGAGGTCATTCACGAGGAGGCCGTAGCCAGGGCCGAGCTGGCCGGGGTCAAGGCGATTCAGAATGACTGCATTTTTCGGGAACACGCGGCGAGAAGCTAGCGGTGCTAGCGGGGGCAGCTCGGATTGACGCTTCCGCTGCGGAATTGAGACAAGAAGGCTGTGATGCGAATGCTTCGGAACTGGACTGTGTTGGTGGCCGCGCTCCTCGGAGGAGTGGCGGCTTTTGCGGTTGGGCCTACAGCGGGTTCGTCGGCGGATGCGCTGCATTTGCATGTGCAACTGGTGATGCCGCAGCGTGTATTGGTAGCCGGGTATCCCTCGCAGGCTGGTCTCTACTTCAAGCTGGAGCCGGGTTGGCATGTTTATTGGAAGAACGCTGGCGACGCGGGTGAGCCGCCGCGGGTGCGCTGGACGCTGACGGACGGCGTCACGGCGGGCGATCTGCAGTTCCTCGCGCCAAAGCGGCTGCCGAATGGGCCGCTGATGGATTTTGGCTACGAGGATGAGGCGCTGTTTCCGATTTCGTTGAATGCCGCGAAGGAACTCAAGCCGGGGGATGTGGTTCTGCATGCCAAGGTGAGCTGGCTGGTTTGCCGCGAGGTATGCATTCCGGGAAAGGCGGAGCTGGAGCTATCGGCGCTCGCTTTCGATCACCTTCTGAAAGACGTTCCGCTTCCCGGGGCAGATGCGGAGATCTTCAAGCGTATGCTACGGCGTTTGCCGGAGCCGTTGCCTGCTTCGGCCAAGGCTGTTTTTGCTTCGACGGCGGATGGTTTCAAGCTTTCGCTGACTACGGGGCAGCGGGAGACGGAGGCGCAGTTGTTTCCGTCGGAGCAAAGCATCCTGAGCAATCCTGCGGTGCAGACGGTAACGGCTACGGCGACCGGGCTGGTGCTTGAGTTGAAGAAGGACCCCAATCTTGCCGGGGCTCCGAAGCAGCTGGCGGGGGTGATTGAGCTTTCGGGTGGGCGGAATTATGAGATTGTGGCGCTGCCGGGGGCGGTGGCTGCGGCTGCTGCGCCTACGAATGCCGCGGATGTGCTGAAGGCTGCGGGGCTGGCTTTTCTGGGTGGAATCATTCTGAATTTGATGCCGTGTGTGTTTCCGGTGCTGTTCATCAAGGGGCTTTCGCTGGTGCAGTCTTCGGGTGAGGAGAAGACGAAGCAGCGGGGGCATGGCCTCGTGTATACGGCGGGGATTGTGGCTTCGTTCTGGGTGCTGGTGGCGGCGCTGCTGGGATTGCGGGCGGCGGGGGCGACGCTGGGCTGGGGATTTCAGTTTCAATCGCCGGTGTTTTTGGCGCTGATGGCGGGGCTGCTGTTCTTTCTGGGGCTGAGCCTGGCGGGGCAGTTTGAGATTGGGTTGACGCTGACTTCGGCAGGTGGCGAGCTGGCGCAGAAGCAGGGGTATGCGGGCAGCTTCTTTACGGGGGTGCTGGCGGTGGTGGTGGCGACGCCGTGCACGGCTCCGTTTATGGGGGCGGCAATTGGGTATGCGCTGGCGCAGAGTGTGCTGGTGACGTTTGTGATTTTTACCGCACTCGCTCTTGGTCTGGCTGCGCCTTACCTTGCGCTGACGCTGCAACCGGCCTGGACGCGGCTGCTGCCCCGGCCTGGGATGTGGATGGAAGTGCTGAAGCAGGCGACGGCTGTGCCGATTTTTGCTACGGTGATCTGGCTGGCGTGGGTGCTGGCGCAGACGCGGGGGGCTACGGGCGTGGCGGCGCTGCTCGGGATGTTCCTGCTGCTGGCGATTGCCGGGTGGGTGCTGGGGCGCTGGCCGGCGAAGCGGGTGCCTGCGGTGGTGGCGGGCCTGGTAATTGTTGGGGCGATTGCGCTGGCGGTTTATGGGGTGACCACTTTGGCAGGGCCGGTGGCGGCGGCTGAGGCTGGGAACTCCGGGGCTGCTGGCAATGCGTGGGAGCCCTGGTCGCAGGCTGCTGTCGATAAGTATCGGGCGGCGGGGCGGCCGGTGTTTGTGGACTTTACGGCTAGCTGGTGCCTGAGCTGCCAGGTCAATGAACGAGTTGCGTTGCGGACGGATGAGGTTGGGGCAGCGTTCAAGAAGGCGAATGTGGCGCTGCTCAAGGCGGACTGGACTTCGCATGACGATGCGATTTCGCAGGTGCTGACGTCGATGGGGCGGAGTGGGGTTCCGGCGTATGCGCTGTATCCGGCGGGGAGTGGGGAGCCTACGCTGCTGCCCGAGGTGCTTACGCCGGGGATTGTGGTGGATGCGCTGGCGAAGCTGCCGGGGAAGTGATAACTCGACTGATCGTTCGCAAATTGCCAGTGGTTGCTTAGCGTGGGTGTTTCAAAAGCACCTTAGGGCGTACCGCTCTCAAGTGTGGGAGCAATGTGTAGCCCTCGGCCCAAAGGGCCTACTCATACCACCATGGGGCAATGGTCCAGGTCAACCTCGTACAAGCCCCTTCCTGGGGCGTTAAACCCCAGCGACGAAGAACCGTCGCTGGGGACCCCGGTTGCCCCAGGCTGGTATGATGTGCGCCTTTGGGGCTGGATGCGGGGTTGCTGAGGGGTCTTAGCGCTTACGGAGTTTGCGGAGTTCTTCGAGGCGCTGGGCGAGTTGTTTTTCGCGGCCTTCCTGGGTGGGTTGGAAGTATTGGCGGCCCGTTAGGGATGGGGGGAGGCAGTCCATGTTGGCGACTTTGTTTTCTTCGTCGTGGGCGTATTCGTAGCCTTTGCCGTAGTCGAGGTCTTTCATGAGGCGGGTGGGGGCGTTGCGGAGGTGGAGTGGGACGGGTTCCTGGCGCATAGCTTCGATGTCGGCCTGGACGGCTCCGTAGGCCAAGTAGACGGAGTTGGATTTGGGGGCGAGGGCGAGGTAGACAACGGCTTCGGCGAGAGCCAGATCGCCCTCGGGGGAGCCGAGGAACTCCATGGTCTGGCGGGCGCTCAGGCAGAGGTTGAGGGCTTCGGGGGCGGCGAGGCCGATGTCTTCGACGGCCATGCGGATGACCCGGCGGGCGAGGTACATGGGGTCTTCACCGGCGGCAAACATGCGGCCGAGCCAGTAGAGGGCGGCGTCGGGGTCAGAGTTGCGGACGGATTTGTGGAGGGCGGAGACGAGGTTGTAGTGTTCTTCGCCGGATTTGTCGTAGATGAGGACGCGCTGTTGGAGGGCTTCGGTAGCGAGGGCGCGGGTGATGTGACCAGCCTCAAGGGCTGAAGCCCCTCCGCTGGGGGCGGCGGAATGTACGGGCTGAAGCCCGTACCCTTCTGCATGCTGGGCACGGTCGGTGGCGAGCTGGGCTGCAATTTCTAAGGCGTTGTAGGCGTTGCGGCAGTCTCCGCTGGAGTGGCTGGCGATGAGGGTGAGGGCTTCGGGGTCGGCGGTGAGGTGGAGGGGTCCGAGGCCTCGATCGGCGTCGGCTAGGGCGCGCTCGAGGAGCTGGACAATCTCTTCTTCGGTGAGGGCTTGGAGGACGTAGACACGGCACCGGGAGAGGAGGGCACCGATGACTTCGAACGACGGATTCTCCGTCGTTGCGCCTATGAGGCGGATGGTGCCGCGTTCAACATAGGGGAGGAAGGCGTCTTGCTGGGCCTTGTTGAAGCGATGGATTTCGTCGACGAAGAGGATGGTGCGGGAGCCCATTTGTGATGCCTGTTCGCTCTGGGCCATGACCTGCTTGATTTCTTTGATGCCGGAGAGGACGGCTGAAAATTCGAGGAAGGATGCGCCGGTGGTGGCGGCGATGATTTTGGCGAGGGAGGTTTTGCCGACGCCGGGCGGGCCCCAGAAGATCATGGAGGAGGGGTCGTCGTGTTCGATCTGGACGCGGAGGGGTTTACCGGGGGCGATGAGGTGCTCCTGGCCGGCGTATTCGGTGAGGTTGCGGGGGCGCATGCGTTCGGCCAGTGGCGCTGAGCGGTTGCGGCGGGCGGTGGATTCGGGAGTGGGGGCGGTGTCGAAGAGGGTCATCGTTTTTTACGGTGAGGGGATGAGATTTCTGGCTTCCCACCCTAGCCACAAATACAACACAATGGCGAGGGCGGGACACCCGGATTTGAGGAAGTGCCGAATTTTTGAATTCCATGTCCCAGAGGCGGGACACCGGGCACCCGAAATTTGTCAGGTTTGTTGCAAAGTGCTCTGCTGCCGTTGTCTTGAGGCTTCGTAGAGGAGGACGCTGGCGGCGACGGCGGCGTTTAGGCTTTCGACTGGGCCGGGGCAGGGGATGGTGATGCGGGCGTCGCACAGGGCGGTGAGTTGGGTGGAGAGGCCGCTGCCCTCGGAGCCGATGAAGAGGGCGACGGGTCCGGTGAGGTCGTGCTCACCGAGGGGGCTGGCCTCGTGAGAGGAGGTGGCGATGGTGCGGACGCCTGCTTCGCGGAGGTGCTGGAGGGCTTTGCTTTCGGAGCTGGCGAGGGTGGGGAGGCGAAAGACGCTTCCGGCGGAGGCGCGCATGGCTTTGGGGTTCCAGCGGTTGACGGTGCCGTTATTGGGGCCGGTGAGGCAGATGGCTCCGGTGGCCCCGAAGGCTTCAGCGGAGCGGAGGATGGTGCCCAGGTTGCCGGGGTCCTGGATGCCGGATAGGACAACAATGAGCGTCTGGGGGGTGAGCATTGCAGACCACGGCCAGTTGCGGGGGTGGGCAAGGGCGGCGATGGGCTGGGGGGTTTCGGTGGTGACGGCTTCGTTGAGGAGTTCGTAAGGGAGGGCGAGGATTTCGGTGGATTCGTCGAGGCTGAACTCGTCGAGCAGAGGGGCGAAGATATGCTCATGGCCCTGGGCGATGAAGAGGGTCTGTAGCGTCACGCCGCTACGCAGAGCCTCGGTGACGAGGTGGATGCCTTCAAGCGCGACAATGTCGCCCTCACCGCGGCCGGGGCGCTGGAGTGCGGTGCGGAGTTCTTTGAGCCGCGGATTCTGCTTGCTTTGTATGATGCGGGGTACAATGCGGATAGTCATTTGCGTAAGCCTCGGGCACCCATAGACGATTGTAGCCTTTTGGGTTAGGCGTATTTGAGCGGCGCAAACCGGGTATAGTACGGGGATAGCCTGAGGAAATCAGGGAATAGAGGTAGACCACTTGTCCGCGGAGATCTTGCGCGTCCATCCCGACGAACCACAGCCCGAACGCATTGAGTACATTGTTTCCTGCATTCGCAAGGGAGACGTTGTGGCATTGCCGACGGATACCTTTTACGGCCTGGCGGTTGATCCGGTGAACCTGCATGCAGTGGAGCAGATTTACCAGATCAAGTCGCGGCAGAAGCACAAGCCGCTATCGCTGCTGATTTCATCGGTAGCGCAGGCGTATGAGCTGGCGAGGGATATCGACGACCGATTTGACCGGCTGGCGGAGAAGTTCTGGCCGGGGCCGCTGACGATCATTGTTCGGGCGGGGAGCAAGCTGCCGCTGCGATCGACGGCGAATACAGGCAATGTTGCGCTGCGGGTACCGGATGCGGCGATTGCGCGGGCGGTGGTGGAGTGCTTTGGGCTGCCGATCACGGCGACCTCGGCGAATCTGCATGGCGCGAGTGAGTGTGCTCATGCGGCGTGTGTGCGGGACCAGCTTGGCGACCGGATTCCGCTGATTGTGGATGGTGGGCCGTCGGGGCATGCGGTGCCGACGACGATCGTGGATCTCTCAGGGAGCAACGGGCGCTGGGATATTCTGCGCGAAGGGGCCATCTCGACGCACGAGATTGTGCTTGCGTTGCAGAAATAGATGAGCGTATCGATGGAGCGATTGCGGGGCAACTGGTTCGCTTCGATGATGCGATTGATCGTGCTGTATCTGCTGGTCGTGGCGGTGTTGTGCGCTGCGCTCTGGAGCGGATGGGTCTATGTGCAGATTGAGCGCTACGCTTATGAAGATGAGGCGGCCCCGGCGGACGTGATCTGCGTTTTTGGAGCGGCGGAGTATGCGGGGCGGCCCTCGCCGGTGCTTCGGGCGCGGCTGGACCACGCGCTGGCGCTGTATGAGGCAGGGATTGCTCCAGTGGTGCTGACGCTGGGGGGGAGTGCGCCGGGAGATACGTTTTCTGAGGGGCAGGTTGGGCAGGCTTACCTGATGGCCAACGGCATTCCTGAGAAATCGATTATTGCGGAGACGCAGAGCCGTAATACTGAGGAGCAGGCGCGGCGCATTGTGGCGATTGCGCGCGCTAACAGCTATAGGCGAATCGTGATTGTGAGCGATCCGGCGCATCTTTTTCGAGTGCGGGAGGTATGCGCGCGGGAAGGGTTGCCGGTGCTGACTTCGCCGCGATCGCAGGTGAGCGTGGTGGGGAGCTGGAGTGAGTGGCAGCAGGTGGGGCACGAGATTTTGGCTTATACGCTTTGGCGCATGCATCTGAATTAGAAGTCAACGCATAGTTAGCCGGGAGAGCGGATTGGCGGAGATACGACGCGATTTCAGGGTAGATGTGCTGCGCGGGCTGTCGATTCTGTCGGTACTCGTGTTGCACTTCAACCTGGCGTACCGGCTGCTCAAGGGACCGCTTGGGCCATGGCTACCGGGGCCGTATCTTTCGAACCTGGTTTGGAACGGCAACTACGGGGTCACGGTCTTTTTTGTGATCTCAGGGTATCTGATCACTTCGACCTCGCTCAGGCGGTTTGGGAGCGTGAGGCAGGTGACGCCGCGGGTGTTTTATGCCTTTCGCTTTGCGCGGATTATGCCCTGCCTGATGTTGGTGCTGGCGGTGATTACCGGGCTGGGTCAGGCGGGGATGCATGTTTTCCAGAGTGATCCACCAACGACGATCTGGATGGCGGACCTGTCGATTCTGACCTTCTGGCACAACGTGATGATGGCCTGGTACGGCTACTTCAACTACAGCCTGAATATCTTCTGGTCGCTCTCGGTGGAGGAGGTGTTTTATCTGGCCTTTCCGCTCTTGTGCCTGGTGCTGCGCCGGGTACGCTGGATGATGGTGGTTTGGGGATTGGCCATAGTCGCCGGGCCAATCTATCGCAGCCTGCATAGTCACAACGAGATTGAGTTCCTGTACGGATACCTGGCGTGCTTTGACGCGATTGCGATGGGCTGTATGGCTGCCGTGCTGGTGTGGTCTGGCCGGGTGCCTCTCGTGAGCGCGAGAATGCGAAATCTGGTGCAGGGGCTGGCCCTGGTCTTCATGGGCTGGATCTTTATGCGGGCCGGGATTGACGCGGTACCGGTGTGGGGAATGACCTTCATGGCTCTGGGAGCGGCGGTCTTTGTATCCGTAGAGGGCGCGGAGAGGGAAGTGGCGCAGGGTCGAGCTTTTGCGGACAGGCTGGCGGCTCCGGTGGCATGGCTGGGGCGGCACAGCTATGAGTTGTATCTCTTCCACATTGTGCTGCTGTCGCTGATGAGGACGGCGCTGCTGCCGGAGACGATGGCACCGGGAGCAAAGCTGCCCTGGTTGGTGGTATTTCTTGCAGCCTCGGCGGCGGTGGCGTGGGGAATCGCGCGGATGTACTCGGAGCCGATGAACCGGTGGCTTCGCGAGCGGCTGGCGGGCCGGGTTGCCGAGGGGAAGTTGGTAGCTTCGCCGCGCTGAAGTGGTAATCTCAAACGCTATGAAGCCTTTTCGCTTAATGGTCGTTGTCCTGCTGGCTGCCGCTTCCGCGGCTGCTTCGGCGCAGTCGTTTACGGTCAGTTTTGCCAAGAAACTCAGCACGAAGCCGCTGGATGGGCGGTTGATGCTGCTGCTTTCGACCGACGCCTCGGCTGAGCCGCGGATGCAGATTGACGATACTCCGCGAACCCAGATGGCTTTTGGGGTGACGGTGGACGGGTGGGCACCGGGCGTGGCGGCGACAGTTGATGCGACTGCTGCCGGGTATCCGGTTCGGAGCCTTAAGGATGTGCCGCCGGGCGAGTACATGGTGCAGGCGCTGCTGAATGTTTATGAGACGTTTCATCGCTCGGATGGGTCGGTGGTGAAGCTGCATATGGACCAGGGCGAGGGGCAGCACTGGAACATCACTCCGGGAAACTTGTATAGCAAGCCGATGAAGGTAACGGTCAATGCTGGGGGGACTGCTGGGGGGAATGCCGGGGCCGCGCCGGTGGAGATTTCGTTGAGCGAGGTAATTGCTCCGATTGCTGACAAGCAGGATACGAAGTATGTGCGGCATATCAAAATACAGAGCGAGCTACTGACGAAGTTCTGGGGGCGGCCGATGTCTTTGTCAGCGGTGGTGCTGGTGCCGGAGGGGTTTGACGAGCACCCGGAGGCGCGGTTCCCGCTGATGCTGTTTCATGACCATTTTGTGGATGGGATTGATGACTTCAGAACGATGCCGCCGGACCCAAATCTGAAGCCGGACTACAGCGAGAGATTTCACCTGGCGGGCTATAACAGAATCCAGCAGGAGGAGGGTTATGCTTTCTACCAGAAATGGATAAGTGCAAAGTATCCTCGCTACCTTGTGGTGAAGGTGCAGCATGCCAATCCTTACTATGACGATTCGTACGCGGTGAACTCGGCAAATCTGGGCCCGTACGGGGATGCGATCGAGACGGAGCTGATGCCGGCGGTAGAAAAGAAGTTTCATTCGATTGGGCAGGGCTGGGCGCGGTTTTTGTATGGTGGATCTACGGGGGGATGGGAGTCGCTGGCGGTTCAGATGTTTTATCCGACGCACTATAACGGGGCATTTGTGGCGTGCCCTGACCCGGTGGACTTTCACTCGTATATGACGATCAACTTATACGACGACAAGAATGCGTTCTATCTGGAGGGTGCGCATAAGCGGGTGCCGCAGCCGGCGATGCGCGACTATCTGGGACATACTCTGATTACGACGGAAGATAACCTGGCCTATGAGGCGATGCTGGGCGATCATGGCAGGTCTGGGGAGCAGTTTGATATATGGCAGGCAGTGTATTCGCCCGAAGGGCCGGATGGGTATCCCATGCCTATCTTTGACAAGGCTACGGGTGAGATTGACCACAAGGTGGCGGCTTACTGGCATGACCACTACGACCTGACCGCGATACTGACGCGGGACTGGCCTACGCTGGGGCCCCAGTTGCAGGGTAAGCTGCATATCTATGTTGGCAGCGATGATACTTACTTTCTGAACGACGCAGTGTATCGGCTGGAGGACTTTCTGAAGAGCACGACCAGCCCTTCTTATGACGGCGAGGTGGCGTACGGGCCGAAGGCGGAGCACTGCTGGAATGGTGACCCGACACTGCCGAATGCCTATTCGCGGCTGCATTACAATACGATGTATCTGCCGAAGATATTAGAACGAATCGAAAAGTCTGCGCCGGCCGGGGCGGACCTGACGAGCTGGCGTTACTAAGGCAGGAACTTGAGGGTGTAGGCGGTGGTGGGGTCGATGGGCTTGGGGACGACTCCCAGGGCGGTGAGCTGGTCATCCGTTGCGGCCCAGCGAGCGGCGGTCATTTTGCCGATGTCGGCACCGCTGGCGTCTGGGCCAGTGACGAAGCCGCCCTGCTTGAGGGCATTGATCGTAAATTGAATCTGGTCGGGATTCTGAGCCGGGTTTAGCTTGAGAATGAGGGCATTCGCAGGGGCAGGGTCGCGAAGATACTCCTGCCAACCCTTGATGGTTGCGCGAACGAATTTTGCGACGATTTCCGGATGCTGCTCAATGAAATCGCGGCGGGTAAAGAGCACGCGATAGGGGTCATAGCCGGTACTGCTGATGAGCATGGTGCGAAAGTCTCCGCCGGCTTTGGCGACGAAGTAGGGCTCGCTGGTGACGAAGATCTGCTGCATGTAGCTGGGGTCTTGCAGGAAGTTTGCAATGGAGTGGGTGGCGGGGATTTCGCGCACGTCCTTCAGGTGATATTTGCTGACAATGTATTTGAACCAGGTAGCGCCAGTCTGGGCTGCGACTGCGTGGCCTTCGAGGCCCTGAAAATCCTGCACAGGAGAGTTTTTGTGAACCATGACTGCCTGTGGGTCGTGCTGCATGGTCGCGCTGACGGCGACGACGGGCAGCCCGTTTGACACCGCCTCAAGGATGTTGTCGCTGGAGGAGAGGCCAAACTCGGCACTGTTGCTTGCAACGATTTGCAGGCCGCTGGTATAGGCTCCGATGGGGAGGATCTGCACATCCAGTCCTTCAGCCTGGTAATAGCCCTTGGCGATGGCGGTGTAGTAGCCGCCGTGTTCGGGCTGGGGATACCAGTCCGCCTGGAGGCGCACGGGAATCAGTCCGTTACTGGCTTTGGCTGCTGTGTCTTTTCGGCAGCCGGCGAGCAGGGTGAGCGAAAGCACGGCGACCAGCGGGAGAATTGCTTTCATTTGTCTGAGTAAAACTCGTTTCATCTGAATCGTCTCCGGCGAAAGGGTGATTTGGTACACCTTGTTTCCAGACGTTACCATGCTGGCGGTGTTACTTTATGCGCTGTTTTGCGAAGAGCCCCGACTTTGGCACCAAAAGCGAGCAGGCGCGCATCGTCTTCGCGGGCGGCGACCAGTTGCATGCCGCCTGAGGGCTGGCCATTTGAGAAAAAGGGCAGGGTTACGGCGGGCATTCCAGCAAGGCTGATGGGCGAGGTGTAGCGCAGTAGGCGGGTGCGGGTCTGGCTGTGGTCAGCTCTTGCCTTCAATTGGATGACCGGCGCCGCTGGTAGAAGGAGTAGATCGTGTGTTCTGAGCAGCTCGTCCATGCGTTGGCGAAACTCCTGATGGCGAAGCCGTAGGGCGGCAAGGGCGTGGCTGCTGAGACTCTGGCCCCACTCGAGGCGCTGCCGGATGGAGAGTTCGCACTCGGCGAAGTGGCCTGCATAAATCTGCGCCGCTTCGTGAGCCTGGATGGCGGCGAAGATTTCAAGAGAGTCGGACCACCAATCAACTTCTACTGTGGAGGCGGTGAGGCCGAGGGATGCCAGTTCTGCCTGGGACTGGTAGTAGCTGGCGATGACGGCTGGTTCGCAGTCATAGAGGAAGGCCTCAGGGATGATGGCAAATCGGCTGGGCAAACGTGCAGGCCCGGGGTCGGTTGGGCCGAAGAGGGACCCGAGTAGGGGGCCGTCTGCGAGGTCACGAAAAAGCCAGCCAAAGGTGTCAAAAGAGGGAGCGAGATGAGCGGCGCCGCGCCAGTCTCCGCGGCCATGTGAGGCGCGATAGCCGGCGAGGCCGCAGAGCGCTGCCGGGACGCGCACGGAGCCGCCCGTATCGGTGCCGATAGCGGCGTAGGCTGACCGCTCCTGGACGCTGGCTGCAGCTCCGCTGGATGAGCCACCGGTGAGGGCATAGGCGTTTTCGGGTTGCAGACAGTCACCGAATTCGGGGTTTTCGCCAGTGATACCGTAGGCCAGGGGATGCAGATGGGTTTTGCCGGTGATGACGGATCCGGCGGCACGGAGGCTCTGAACGAGCCATGAATCCTGCTCGGGGGGGGCGTGCAGTTCGCGGTAGAAGCGGGTTCCGCAGCTGGTGGGCGAGCCGGAGAGGTCAAAGCAATCCTTGACTGAGAGGGGGACGCCGCAGAAGGAAGGCCGGGGTGCGGCGGAGCCAAGGTACATGACTGCTGCTTGATGCGCTTCGGCGAGGGTCCAGGCCTCGTCGCGCCAGAGGTAGGTGTTGTGGCTCTGATTTGCGTTGGCGCGAGCGAGAGCCGATTGGGCTTCTGCCAGGATGAAGCTTGCTGGATTTGCAGACGAAGCCAGTGTCGCCTTGAGTTCCTGGATGGAGTCGAGCAGGATGGCCATAACTGAATTCTAATCACTTCAAATCGAATTGAGATTTTGGTCAACATTGCTTACAGCGATTTCAGGTCTGCCATGCTAATTTCGAGTATGGGCGTCACGAATGCATCTACGCGCAGCCGAACTGCTGCGGCCAAGGCCGAGCTCGACCTCAAGCACATGCGTGAGTTGGCGGCTTTTACAGCGCGGTCACTCAAGACGGAGCGGCCGGTACCGTTTGGTTCCTCGATTGTTCATACCAAAACAGGCGAACTGCTGCTGCGCGCATTGAACGCTGTGGCTAAGGAATCGGATCCGAGTTCGCATGCCGAGGTCCGAGCGATTCGCCTAGCAACGAAGCGGCTCAAGAATCCCTCGCTCGCAGGATACACGCTCTATACGACCTGTGAACCTTGCCCCATGTGCATGAGCACGGCATTGTGGGCAGGCTTAGATCGCGTGGTCTTTGGCGCAACGATAGAGGACGCTAATCATCATTGCCGGCAGATACACATTCATGCGACAGAAGTGGCTGAGCGCAGCGATATGCCATGCCCGGTCGATGGCCCTTTGTTACGCGATGAATGTTATGCCTTGTTCACGCATCCTAATATGCTCAAAGCTTTCAAGGAATGGTCGACAGGCAAGCGCA
This sequence comes from Acidobacteriota bacterium, assembly GCA_025359885.1. GTDB lineage: Bacteria > Acidobacteriota > Terriglobia > Terriglobales > Acidobacteriaceae > Acidicapsa. Next base: position 62,317 of record JANYDG010000006.1, on the reverse strand, counting down.
AAGCGACCAGGGCAAAGTAACTTCACTTCACGAATACACTGATATCACTCTATGAGGTTGTGGAACTATGTCTGAGTCGTTGGCTTCGGGATTATCTGCGGTAGTTTCTGATGGGGAGCGTGTGGTCACTTCTCCGGCGGTCGTTGAGAGGCTGTCGAAGGATTTCTATTGGTATTCGCCTATACTCAAGCGCCAGTTGGAGGCGAAGCATGGGGACGTCGCTGTGCAACCGGTCTCTGTAGATGAAGTTGTGGCGATCATGCGCTACGCCGGGCAGCAGGGGATTCCGGTGACGGTACGCGGAGCAGGCACTGGAAACTATGGCCAGTGTATTCCACTGGAGGGTGGGATCATTCTGGACCTGGCGCTGATGGACAAGATTGAAGAGATTACTGCTGATGGCGTGGCGGTGTGTCAGCCAGGGCTGAAACTGGGTGTGTTAGAGACCGAAGCACGCAAGCAGGGATGGGAGCTGCGCATGTATCCCTCGACCTTAGCGAAGGCGTCGGTGGGCGGCTTTCTTGCCGGGGGCTCCGGGGGCATTGGTTCGGTAACTCATGGAGGCTTGCGCGATTTTGATAATGTGCGTGCTATCGAAGTGGTTACGATGGAAGAGGAGCCTCGGATGATTTTGCATGAGGGCCCTGCGGTACACGAGATTATGCATTCCTGGGGCACGAATGGAGTGATCACGCGCATCTGGTTTTCACTTACTCCTGCAGTGGAGTGGACCCAGTTCACGGTGGCGTTTGATACCTACGAAGAGGGCTTTTTATTTGCGAGGCAGATTGCGGAGAGCGGCGAATGGTCGAAGCGCCTGGTGACCGTATTTGAATGGCCCATACCGTCCTTTTTTACGCCTGTAAAGCAGGTGGTAGCTGCCGATAAGACGCTGGTGCTGATCATGATCGAGGCTAGTCAGCTCGAGATGCTGCGGGAAGCTGCTGGGGCAGCGAACGGGGAAGTTACCTTTGCCGGAGCATACACGGGACCGCGCACGCAACCGCTGCTGAGCGACTACACCTGGAACCACACGACGCTGTGGGCGATGAAGGCCGACCCTGTCTGGACTTATATTCAGGCAGGGTTTTCAACAACGAACTGCATGGAACAGTTTCGCCTGTTGCGGGAGAAGTATGGCAAGGAGATACTGTTTCATATTGAGTTCATGAAGAATGGCGAAGGCGTGGTGGTACCTGCAGCGATTCCGCTGGTGTACTTCACGACCGAGGAGCGGTTGAATGAACTGATTGCCTACTGTCGAGAAATCGGCGTGTTTATTGCCAATCCGCACGTGAATTATCTTGAAGACGGCGGCAGGTTTCGCTCGGACAACATACAACTCATGGCCAAGCAGAAGTACGATCCGCGCGGCCTGATGAACCCAGGCAAGATGCTCAGCTTTCAAATGGAAAGGCGACCCAAGTGAAGACATGGATTCCCGACGCACGCAATTTTGCTTATCTGACATGGAAGCAGGTGGACGCACTGCCGCGCGAAGAGACGCTGTTGATTTTGCCGACGGCAGCAATTGAGCAGCATGGTCATCACCTGCCCCTGGCCACCGACACGCTCTGTAACAACCTTTTGCTGGGCAAGGCGCTGGAATTAGTGCCGCAAGAGTTACCGATTTTTGCCCTGCCGCCGATTTGTTATGGCAAGAGCAACGAACATATAGGCTACCCCGGGACACTGTCGGTTTCAGCGAATACGTTTATGGCAGTGATTCGGGATCTTGGTGCAAGCATTGCGGCGGGCGGATTCAAGAAGGTGACCCTGTTCAATTCGCATGGCGGTAACACGTCGTTGGTGGATGTGATGGCGCGTGACCTGCGCGCGGAGTTTGGGCTGCGAACGTTTTCGCTTTTCGGCGCGCCGGGGGTGGACTATGACACGGTCAGTGCACAGGAGCGTACCTATGGATTTCATGCTGGCGAGATCGAGACTTCGTTTCTGCTTTACGGCACGCCTGAGCTCGTTCATAGGGATAAATACACATCGAATTACATTGCCCGCGTCGACAAGCCGGAGTTGTTGAAGCCAGAGGGATCGGCTGCTAACTTTGCATGGCTTACACGCGACATAGCCCCAAGCGGGGTAATGGGCGATCCGGCGGCTTCTTCCGCAGAAAACGGCGAGAGGTGGGTAAATGCAGCGGCGGCAAAGATTGCCGAAGTGCTGGTGGCAATGTATAACTTTGTGCCGCGACATGATGCTTGAGTAAGCGAGCGAATGGAGGGCAGTATCGGCTTGATTGACTTGACCGGCATGATTGACTGTGGCAAGGGTGTTCGGCTCGAGCGCGGAGTACGATTTGTACTTCAGGATGGCACTGCGCTGGTCTCGGATCATTACTATCCTGCTGTAACGGCCGATGAGGGGGGGCCATGGCCGACGTTGCTGATGCGCCAGCCTTACGGTCGCGACATTGCTTCGACGGTGGTGTATGCGCATCCTATCTGGTTTGCGCGGCATGGGTATCATGTGGTTTTACAGGATGTGCGCGGTCGTGGTGACTCCGATGGAGAGTTCTATGCCTTTCGGCACGAAGGCAAGGACGGCGCCGAAACAATTGCCTGGCTCCGCCAGCATGCTGCCTGCAACGGGCGCATCGGGATGTATGGTTTCTCCTATCAGGGGTCAACGCAGTTACTGGCAGCTGCAGAAAATCCTGAGGGGCTGCAGTGTATTGCTCCGCACATGACTGCGACTGACTTATACCATGGCTGGTTTTATCATCAAGGTGCTCTGCGACTGGCTTCGACGCTCGGTTGGGGTATCCAGATGCTGCGCGAAGATGCTCGGCGTTGTGGCTTGCGTGCAGCGAGTGACCGCCTGGAGAGTGCATGGAGCAATGTGCGCACCCAAGCCATGCATGTGCCGTACGGATTGCATGCGGCAATAAGTGACCCTGAGTTGCCAGGGTATGTGCGCGACTGGATGGAGCATCGTGAGCCGGGCAGCTTTTGGAGTGAACTGGATGTCAGCGAGCGACTGCATAGAATTCAAGTACCAGCCCTCCATATATCAGGCTGGTTTGATACATATCTTGAGGGTTCGATTGCAGGCTATCGGGCGATGCGCGAGAATGCAGGAAGTGCCTTTGCGCGCGAGCATCAATATCTGCTCGCAGGCCCATGGGTGCACATTCCGTGGGGTGACCGCGTCGGGGACCAGATTCTCGGTCCCGCTGCGAATCTGGATACGGACACATTGCTCTTGCGGTGGTTTAATCATTGGCTCAAGGATTCGCAAGAGTATGCCGAGGAGCCGCGGATCCGGCACTTTGCTTTGGGAACTAACCAATGGCACAGCGCGCAGAAATGGCCTGCGGATACGTCGTATAACCTGTATCTGCACAGCGCGGGGAATGCCAATGCACGCAAGGGCGACGGTGTTTTGCATGCAGACAAGCCAACGATCGATGAAGCGCGCGATGTATTTGTTTACGACCCTGAAGTACCTGTGCTAGCTCCAGGCGGGCCGCTTTCGTTCAGTGGGCCGATGGATCAGGCAGTGATCGAGATGGGGAACAATTTACTTGTCTACACATCGTCGCCGGTGACCAACGCGCTTCACATCTTTGGACAGCCCAGGGTAACGATTTATGCAGCAACATCGGCGTCTTTTGCGGACCTAACCGCGAAGCTGGTACGGGTGACGGCGAATGGACGCGCGGAGTTTATTGCAATCGGAATTGCCCGATCTTCGTGGCTTTTTCCGGAGTATAAGTCTGACGCCGTTTATTGCTGGCAATTTACTCTGGAGCCTACCTCAATCGTAGTTGCGCCGGGGGAGCAGTTACGGCTGGAGATTGCAAGTTCGGCATTTCCGCTTTATGACCGCAATCCATCGACTGATGCGGCGCCACAGTTTGCGGATAACTGGAATTGGCGGCGCTCGACCCAGCAGATTTTGCATTCAGTTGAATTTCCTTCCGCACTTCATCTTCCCATTGCAGGAGCAAACGCATGAAGACGGGCGACCCGAATTCCAGATCAGTCGAAGCCCGGGCTTCGCAAACTGAAGTTGTCCTGATCGGCGTGAGCAAGAAGTTTCGACGCGGGTCACTGGCTCTGCAGGACATTTCGATTCGCGTGGACAAGCATGAATTTGTCTCGCTCCTGGGTCCGTCAGGGTGCGGCAAATCGACGTTGCTTCGGCTGGTCTCTGGGCTGACTCCGGCATCCTCAGGTCAGCTTGAGGTGATGGGAAAATCGCCCGCCGCAGCGCGTGATCAGATGAGCTTCATCTTTCAGGATGCCACTCTGCTGCCCTGGCGCACGGTGGAGCAGAATGTAGGTTTGGGGCTGGAACTGGAGCATGAAAAGAAGGAAACACGGATTGCCAAAGTTGCAAAGATGCTGGAGCTTGTGGGGCTGACGGCAGTGGCGCAGCGCTATCCAAGGCAACTCTCAGGCGGCATGAAGATGCGTGTGTCAATTGCGCGTGCGCTGGTGAGCCGGCCCAGTCTGCTGCTTCTGGATGAGCCGTTTGCAGCGCTCGATGAGATGAGTCGTGATCGGCTGAATGAAGAACTTTTGCGGCTGTATTCTGAGCAGAAGTGGACAGTGATGTTTGTAACTCACTCGGTGGCGGAGGCAGTTTTTCTTTCAACTCGGATTGTAATTCTGGCGCCTCACCCGGGCAGGGTTGCTCATGTGATTCCGATTGATTTGCCGTGGCCGCGTACGGCCGAAACACGGTTGACGATGGCTTATGAGGAACAGGTGGCGCAGGTCTCTCGACTGTTGCGGAGTGTGCAAACAGCGAGCTTGCATAGCCCTGACGGGCAGAGCGCGGAGGAGGTTCAAGTATGAATCGCAAACTCTGGTTCGCACTGAATAGCGTTTTTGTCTTTGGCCTGCTGCTCTCAAGTTGGCAGATTGGGGTGATGATCTTCAAAGTTCCACCGTACATGCTGCCGGGTCCGGACCTGGTAGCCAAGGCAATCGTTTCGCGCTTTCCGACACTGTTACAGTCGCTGCTGCTTACGGCCGAGGCTGCGGGAATGGGCCTGGCGGGCAGCATATTTGTGGCTGTGTTGATTTCGCTGATCTTTGCGCAGTGGCGGGGGTTACGCAGACTGCTGTATCCGTACACCATTTTGTTGCAGACGGTGCCTATCGTGGCCATTGCTCCGCTGATTATCATGTGGGCGGGGGCGGGTGTTTATTCTGTGGCGCTGATCACGTTTATCATTTGTCTTGCGCCGATTATTGCGAACACGACCCAGGGGCTGATCAGTGTTGACGAAAACCTGGTTCATCTTTTTGTCATGCACAACGCGAGCCCGCTGCAGGTGCTCTTTAAGCTGAGGCTGCCGCATGCGATGCCGAGCTTCTTTGTGGGCATTCGCGTTTCGGCTGGCATTGCTGTGATTGGCTCAATTGTCGGGGAACTCTTCGCTGGTTCAAGTCGGGTTGGCGAGGGCGGACTGGGCTATACGATCACATATGCGAGCAATCAGAGCGAGACGGATTTTCTCTTTGCACTGGTCATTGCCGCGGCGATGCTGGGCTTTGTCTTCTTCTTTATCGGAATGTTTCTTGAGTGGTATTTCCTTCATAACTGGCATGAGTCAAGCCGCTCCGATATTCCGGAGTAGCTGGCGGTGCATGGGAGCGTTTGCAATGTTGCGTATGAAGTCTGAAAGCGGCTGGTGGCTGATTACCCATCCTGACCATGCACGGCTTGCGGGGGAGTTTGCGAAAGCCTGGGGTAATGCGCAGTTTCGCAGTCCTGAGCCACGGCAGCGCGTGCTGTATGGCATTTCAACCCATGATGATGGATGGGCTGACCGTGACGCGCATCCGAGCATCACGCGGGAAGGGAAGCCTTCGGCGTTTTCGATTGAGTTGGTGGGGAAGTACTCCGCGTTTGAAGAGATCGATCTGGTGGACTATCTCACGGTACGCGAGCGGGCGGTGCGCATCATCGCAGAGAAGGACCCTTACGCGGGTCTGTTGATCGCGCTGCATACGTACAATCTGCTGACCGCTCATGCGGATCGTTCGACCATTGCTGCGGAACAGTTACCACTGCTTGATGCGTTTCTCGATGGGCAACGCGTGTATCAGGCGCGGCTGATGGATTTGATTCATGCCGATGGCTCTCTGTCAGCGGAGGAGCAGAGCATGGAGCGGATCGAGGATCATTTTCGTCTGCTGCAGGCTTGCGATAATCTTTCGCTGCTGACGTGCGTCGCTTTTGATCGGGAGGCTACTCTTCTGCATCCTTTGGCGCTGCATAGCGGCGGGAGTGTGGAGGTCGCGGTTCAACCTCTGGGCCCGCGTCACTTTCGACTGGACCCATGGCCGTTTGCCGCGGAATCCCTGACGTTTTCGTTTCCGGCACGACACGTGGCCGGGGACAGATTTGAGACGTCCGCCGAGTTGCAAGGTGGATTTCATCGGGCCAATGAGGAGACCCTGCATGTAACCCTGACGCGACAAGTTTTCTGAATTTGACCCATCAAAAAGGCGGCCCGCAAGCGGACCGCCTTTTTTTGCGTTCTGTGGTGATGTTAGCTTAGAAGGACATGTGCAACGTCATCTGGATCTGACGAGCGCTGCCGATTGCAGAGTGAACGTAGCCCAAAGTCGGCTGTTGCGGATACTGGTTCTTAAAGTTGGTGTCAAAGCTTGCATTCGCGTTGTAGCCTGGCGACTCGTTGTAGTAGCCTTCGTTCGGCTCATTGCTTGGAATGTCAAAGCTGGGCGTGTTGCTGATGTTGAAGACTTCCAACTGATACTCGAAGCCATATCGTTCGTGGAAGGTGACCTTCTTGACCAGAGAAACATCGGCGCGCTTCTGGAAAGACTGGCGGAAGATGTTGCGCTGGCCGGTGGTGAATCCAGTTTCGTAGATATCGCAAACTGTTGCCCCACTGTCCACTGCAGCACCGCAGGGCGGGACGCCACTGGTACCTGCAGCGACCGCCGGAACGTAGAACTTGGAGGCGTCGAGAGCGGACTTGAAGAATGCTCCCGAATGACCGGTGAGCGCCTGTTTGGGCTTGATGCCTGGTTTCAGCGGGAGGATTGGGTTGGTGATGCCGTCAGAGGTTGAGTAGTAGAGGCTGCCGACGGAACCCGAGAAATCTACGATGCTGTAGGGTTGACCGCTTTGCAGGACGGTGATGCCTTCGAGCGTCCAGTCATTCAAAACCTTGCCCAGAAGCGAGCTAGCCTTGGCGACCGAGGGAATGTGATAGACGTAGTTGAAGTTGATGGCATGCGTTCGGTCGAAGTCGGCCGAGGCATAGCTATCCCTAACGTGCAGCGGGTTGTTGCCGTTGTAGAAGAGGCCCATCGCACTCTGTTCGTCGAGGGCATGGGAGTACGTATAGGACGCACCGGCCTGCAGACCGTGGCTCAGGCGCTTTTCGATGTGAGCCTGCAGAGCGTGGTAGCTCGCAACACCCACGGTCGAGAAGCTTTCCGCCTCGGCGGAGTAGCCGATGAATGGAACGCGGAGGTCGACGTTGCCGCCCTCGAAGGTACCGCCCGAGAACCCACCAAAATTCTGGCAGACCTGGTTACCCGGAGTGGGCAAGGTCGCCATGTTGATGGGGTTACCGGCGCCGTCATTGGCGCAGTAACCGTAAGTGTACTTTTCGCCGTGGATGGGATGGTCAACACTGGCAATCTGAGACTGGTTGAATGGCAGAGGAATGACCTGATGGCGGGCGAGATTTCCAACGTAACCGAGTTCGATCAGCAGGTCTGGTCGAGGCTGGAATTGCATATCGAGGGTAAAGTTCATTGTGTAGGGAAGGGTCGCCTTGCGGTCATAGACGGCAAAGGTAGGCAGCAGGGCACCGAAAGCGATGTCAGCTTTGGAGGGAATGACGAGGCTGTTCGGGGAGCCAATCGGCTCAGCCGGCTTGGTACCGCAAAAGTTTGCCTGGCCAGTCGTAGCCATGGAGTCGCAGAAGGGATTGGAAAGCGAAGTGTTATTGATCAGTGGAAAGCCGTTGGCGTCGTTGGGGTAAAGGGTCTTGACGAACGGAGGCGACTGCGAAACGCCGTACGGACCGCCGGTGACGACACCGGAGGCATATCCAGGAGAGAGATAGCTAAAGAGTTCGCCGCGGTCATAATACATACCGCCGCCGCCGCGGACAACGAGCTTGGAATCCAAGAAATGCGGATTCCATGCGAAGCCGACGCGGGGCGCGAAACCCCACTGCCGACCGGTGAGCGTCGTCGAGCTGACTCCCGGAGTCTTGTACTTGTAGTTACTGGGGAAGATGAAGCCGGTGTGTGCCGGGTCAACGACACCCGTGGTCTCATCGTAGGAGTAGTCAGAGGCGTCAAAGTTGTAGATGCGGCCCTGCTTTTCGCTAAAGCCGCCATTCCAGTCGTAGCGCAACCCTGCGGTCAGGCTGATTGTCGGCGTGATCTGATACTTATCCTGGATGTAGCTACCTACCTGGGGAGCGCGGAAGTAGCGATTTGCGTCACCCAACATGTAGGAGCTGGTTGCGAATGAATAGTTTGCGTTGTAACCGAGGGGTGCCCCAGCGAGGAACTGGCCAAAGTTGCCGACCGAAATCATCGCTTCGCCAGGATTGTTGCCGTGCTGGCTGCGGTTGTTACGCGCGGTCAACTGAGTGTAGGCATAGCTGCCGCCCAGGGTGACGGTGTGGCGTCCGAGAGTCCAGATAGCATTGGCTGAGGGCATCAGACGATTCTGGAAAACGCCGGTGTAAGACCCCATCTGGAATCCACCGGATCCGATGTTGAAGCCCTTATTGGATAGACCTGCCGGGTTGCTGCCGAGCGCATCGACGACCGAGATCCCGGGGAATACAGGCGAACCGAAGAGGCTCATGCCTGCCTGGTCGGGAGAAAAGGGCTGTTCGTTGGCTCCGTACTCCTTTTCACGAATGAAGCCAAGGGTCTGGGTGGTGCTGAGATTGGGCTTGATGATCCAGGTATTGTTCATTGAGACGACCTGGCTCCCAGCGTCGAGTTTCTGGGTCCATCCTGCGACGCTCGAATAGGCGTAGGGATTTCGACCTGGGTCGGACTGATAATAGTACTTGAAGGCCAGGGTATCCTTTGTGCTTGCGTTCCAGTCCACGTCTGCAACGCCTTGCTTGGTGAAGAAATAGGAAGTGCCGGGAACAGTGGCGTTGTAGGTAATGGAGCCGTCGGCTGGCAAGGTAATTGCGGCCGAGGGAATCATGTATTTTCCGTTAGGGAGCTTGTAGTTCATGATGTAGCTCGCGACGGAATTGATTCCGCTTGAGGAAATCTGAGCGCCAAACTCATTGTTGGCGACGTCGGCGAGGGCTGAGTTGCTGCGGTCTTCTGTAAGCATGGTGGGTACATCGAGGTGCGAGATACCCGTTTCCTGATCGGAGACATGGACCTGCTGATAGCTGATGAATCCGAAGAGCTTGTCTTTCAGAAGCGGTCCACCCGCTGTGAATCCTGCAGACCAGCGATGCAGTTGTGGGTTCTTCTGGTCGGCCGCGATGGCAGGATCCTGCTTGAAGAAGAAAGGCGCTGCGTTAAGGAAGTTGGTGCCGCGATTGAACCAAGCCGTTCCATGAACTTTGTTGGTGCCCGAGGCAGTGCTCATGTCGATGTGTGCGCCGGATGTTGAACCTTGCTGGGCATCGTACATGGATGCGTTCACGCGCACTTCAGACAGTGTGTCGGGGGGCGGAGTGGGGAGGGCCTGGCCGATTGCGAGGTAGACGGAACCGGCACTGCTGACTTCGCCACCCGCACCGGCGCTGAATCCACCGGTGTTATTGATGAGGCGGTTCGAGCCAACCGCGCTGGTGCTCTTGCCGTTGAAGAGGTTGCTGGCGTCGACGCCGTTGAGCAGGAATGTGTTGGAGGTATCGCGCTGTCCGTTGGCCCAGATCGGCTGGTTGCCGAGTCCGCTGGAGGCACCGGTGCCGCCGAGTAATTCTGCGTTCACGCCAGGCGTGAGGATTGCGAGGCCTGTAAAGCTGCCGGTTGCCAGGGGAATCGCTTCGATCTGTTCTTTCCCGAGCACATAACCGTTGGTTGTATCGACTGCATTCAACAGCGGGGAAGCCTCAACCGTTACCGTGTCACCGGTCGAGCCAACCTTGAGTTTGGCTGCGACGGTGGCGGTGCGGTCTGCCTGGACGGCGATATGCGGTGTTTTCTGACCGTCAAATCCTTCTGCTGCATAGGTGAGCGTGTAGGTTCCGATGGGAAGGTTAGCGAACAGGTAGTCGCCAGTCCCATTGGTTTTTACGACACGGGTAAGTCCAGTCTGTTCGCTCACAATCGTGACTGTCGCGTTGGGGATTACGCTGCCTGAAGTGTCAGTAACTTCACCTGTAATGGCGCCAAGGGTCTGCTGTGCCACGAGGGGAGACGTCCACAGCGCTGCGACTACTGCCAAGACAAGCAGCCGGAAGAACGAATAAAAGCCAGTACGCATAGAAGATTTCAAGTGCAGGGCCTCACAAAGTAGGGATTTCCCTTGGGCCTTGAGCTAAGCTTCAAGACCTTAGGGTTGTACACCGATCCGCGTATGCCGCAGATCAAAAAGGAGAAAAGGGTAGAAAAACGGTCGTGCCCGTTGGTTGAACCGCTCGTGAAAGTTCTGCGGGGTTACCAATACAATACCCCACTTGTCGTGAAATTCAAGGAAAAATTTGGGCTTTTCCGTTGCCAAACGTATGCCGTTTGTGCAACTTTGACGCGGTCGAAAAAGGCAAATATCGAGCGTCTGTCCCGTATTGTGACTGGTATTTTTACGGCAAGAGTGATACGTGAGCAGAGACGATACGCCAACCCTGGCTTAGTCGTACCCAGACCTGACTTTGCCTTCCCAGTACCGTTCCTTTGGCTGTATCTCGTTGAAATTCAAGGGTGATACTGGCGAAATCGCGGCCAAAGCTGACGATGTCGAGCCGCTTGACTGTGCGAGCGAGATTTGCGGAGGGGCGGCTTTGGCGAAAGGCTTCCAGTTCATCTTCACCATAAAGATTTTCTGTGACCCCGAAACGCATGACCTGCGGTGATGCCCAGAACATCGCGACCAGCGTGGAGACGTCGTTCGAAATGAGCGCCTGCTCGTAACGTGGGTAGAGTTCGTTCAGCTCGGCGATGACTTCGGGCAAATTGATTTCGTCTGAAGAAACGGTCATGGGGACTCATCCTTGTCGGTGGTTTCGGCACATTTCAGTCAAAGTCTGGACGGTTTGCGCCAGGAGGTCATAACCTTGCATCGTGTTTTTAAAGTCCGATCTCGGTGAGCCCGGGATGGTCGGCGGGTCGTGGTCCTGAGGGCCAGCGGAACTTGCGCTCTGCCCCAGCTATCGCCAGGTCGTTGATGCTTGCGTGTCGTACGTGCATAAGACCCAGTTCATCAAATTCCCAGTTTTCGTTGCCATAGGCGCGAAACCAGTTCCCGGCATCATTGTGAAATTCATAGGCGAATCGCACTGCGATACGATTGCCCTCGAAAGCCCATAATTCCTTGACGAGGCGGTAATCCAGTTCCAGACTCCACTTCCGCGTCAGGAAAGCAACGATCTCGGCCCGCCCATGGATGAATTCAGACCGATTTCGCCAGCGGGAATCGGTTGTGTAAGCCAGAGCGACGCGCTCTGGATTTCTGGAATTCCAGCCATCCTCGGCCATGCGGACCTTTTGCACTGCAGTTTCGTGGTGAAAGGGTGGAAACGGAGGGCGCGGTATGGATACTTGGTCACTCATAGGACAGGGAAGAGCTCCCGGGCGGGCAGGATTTGCTTGCTGATGGCGCCGCTGACGGTGTAGACGGGTTCATTGACCATCTGACTGAGCCGGAGCTTGAGCGCGACGCTGCATAGGATGTATGCATGCACTTCGCTGAAACCCCAGCGGCTTACCAGCAAATCAACCATGCGATAGGTGGCACCTTTTGCGGCTGCGACCACGTCCTCGGCGGATTCGACGACGATCCAGGAATCGGCTCTGGCGTCGGGAGTGACTGCTTCGCTGGACTCAACCAGCGGCCAGCGGTTGCTGTTTATGCAAGGCAAAGCGGAGGGTCACGTCCAGGGGGCATTCGACGCCGTTGATGCAGACCTCACCATCTCCCTGTGCAGCATGCCCATCTCCGCAACTGAAGAGGGCACCCGGGGTGTAGATGGGTAGATACAGCTTTGAACCAGCGCACAACTCGCGTACGTCGAGGTTACCGCCAAAGCTGCCTGGTGGGCGCGTACGGAAGGAGCCATGCTCGGCCCGTGCGACGCCCATGACGCCGAGGAAGGGTCGGACGGGCAACACTGCTGGCGCCAGGGAGCGAGTTTGGTCGCCATCCAGATGCCAGTGAAAGAGGGTTGGCGTGCGGAAGCGATCTTTGAGGAATCCCAGACCTTCAATGATGCTCGACCAGCCCCAGCCGCGATGCTGTGTCGAGAGAACATCCACCTGAAGCACGTCGCCGGGCTCGGCTCTTTCAATCCAAACCGGGCCGGTGAGGGCGTGAATGCGGGTGCGATCCATCTGCTGAAATTCGGTGGCTGTCATGGCTGGATGCACCTGGCCGCCACTGGCATCGGTGCATTGAAACTGCACTTCGTCGCCTGGCTCGATGGTCAGCCGAGGGGTGAGTGACCGGTCCCAAACGGAGTGTGTTGGAGCGGCGGACAGAAGGTGTTCAGTCATGGCTGCCCCGCTTCGTCTGCGACGCGAACCGTCATTTGAATCTCGACGATAGCGTTGCGTGGCAGGGCGCTGACGCCGACGGCGGCGCGAACATGTTTACCGGCTTCGCCAAAGACCTGCAAGAGCAAATCAGAGGTGCCGTTGATAACCGCCGGCGACTCTTCAAAGCCGGATATGGCATTGACATAGCCGTTGACTGAGACGATCTCGACCACGTCTTCAAGGCTGCCGAGTTCGCGTTTGAGCACCGCCAACTGGGTCAGTGCGCAGGCACGTGCAGCGGTGTATCCATCTGCGACTGAGCGGTCCTGGCCGACGGTGCCGGTCATCACCCCCGATGAGTTGGTCGAAATGACCCCTGCCAGGAACACAAGGTTGCCAACCCTCTTCGCGGAAACATAGTTGCCTCCCGGCGCGGGGGGTGCGGGGAGGGCGAGGCCAAGTTTTGAGAGTGATTCTTCCGGCTTCATTTGAGTTGAATTTAGCACGCGCTTTGCTTTCATCAAAGGCGCGAGGAATTTTCTTTGGGCTTCGGCTTGCTTCACGCTAGGATGAGCCATGACTGCTTTGCGACCCCTGATTTGGTTCACATTGTTGATTCTTCCCGGCTTACCGGGAGCCGTTTCGTGTGCCCTGACCGCAGTCCAGCAGACAGAGCAGCCCTCTGGCTGGACAATCCTGCATGCCGAACGAAGCTCAGCCGGGGACCTCGAAATCGGCGGCGAACTCGCGGGTCTTCCTCTGGGAACAGTCCGCTATATTCGCTATGAGGACCTGCTCGCGATGCCACAGGAGGCATACAGCGTTACGGATGATGAAAATTTCAAAGGCAAAACCGAGATCAGTGGTGTGTCTCTAACGGCTTTGGCAAAGCTCTTTGGCCAGGCCACGCATTCTGACCTGATCGTGGCCATCTGCTATGACAAGTACCGCTCCAACTATTCCAGGGATTACCTTGCTGCACATCATCCTCTTCTGGTGCTGAAGATTAATGGACAGATGCGGGACAAGTGGCCGGCTTCTGAGTACGACACGTCGATGGGGCCATACTTGATCTCTCACCCTACCTTTAAACCGTTGTTCAGCGTTTTGTCGCATAAGGACGAACCACAGGTTCCCTTTGGCGTGACGCGGCTTGAGTTTCGCTCTGAGGCGGTTGTGTTTGGCACTATCAGTCCGGCTGGAAAGTGGGACGAGCAGTCTCCAGTTTGGCAGGGCTACAGGATTGCGCGCGAGGACTGCTTTCGCTGTCACAGTCTGGACGGCGAGGGGGGTGAACGGGCTTCCCGCTCCTGGCTCGTGCTGGCTGCCTGGGCGGCAACGGATTCTACCCGCTTTCAGCAATACATTCGCAACCCGGTCGCTATTCAGCCGTGCGCCAAAATGCCGGCTCACAGCACTTACGACGTTGAAACACTCGAAGCAATCACTGCCTACTTCAAAACCTTTGCCTGGTCCAGAACGAGTCAATCGACGCTGGCTCAACGTGATTCATCTCAAATTCAGAAAGCGCAAAAATGACCCGCATAGCCAAACTGCTTTTACTGTCTGCAATTGCCCTTTTTTACACCCTGGTGGTGCTGAACAACACGACTGATTTTGATTCAAACTACCAGTTCGTACGCCATGTACTGATGATGGATACGACGTTTCCCGGCAATCATGGGATGTGGCGGGCGATCAATGATCCCCTCATCCACATCAGCTTTTATTTTTCCATCATTGCCTGGGAGATTGTCACGACGGTCCTGTGCTGGTGGGGAGCGTGGAACCTGCTGCGCGCACTGACGAAACCGGCGGCCGAGTTCAATGCTGCCAAGCGCATTTCGGTTCTGGCCCTGACACTTAGCCTGCTCATGTGGCTTGTCGCGTTTCTATCTGTCGGTGCGGAATGGTTCCTGATGTGGCAATCACACGCGTGGAATGGCCAGGAAGCCGCATTCCGCATGTTTGCTGTTGTCGGCTTTGTCCTGATCATTCTGATGCAGCCAGACCATGACGGGCAGGCCTGAATGAGCGCATCCTGGGACTGAGGGAGCCCGTCCTGGGTCAATTCAGGAGGTTTCGCGGCGGGCATGGATCGTTCTACGGCGTACCAGGAACCACAGCATGCCCAGTGCCATGTACCCGAGGTAGATATATGGAAACCAGAGCGCTGGAGCCTCTGGTACCGGATAGACACTGCCGACGGCTCCGGCAATCATCACCATCACCGTGAACCAGCTGACCGCCGCCACAAAGTGTGAATGCCGCCCCATGGCTCTGCGCGCGAAGGGCAGCGATACGGCGACCAGGGCGTATGCGGTCAGGAATCCGAAGACCGAGATGGAGCCCAGCCAGCCATACATATCCGTTCCGCCAACGCTGCGAAGAGCGAGCGCGGCTGTGGCCACAAACATCGCAATGCAGGTGAGGGCCACTCCTGCGACGGGCGTGCCGTACTTCTTGTGAGTGCGGCCAAAAACATCGGGTACGAGCCCGCTATGGGCCATTCTCAAGAGCACGCGTGCGGCTGCTGTGGTGCAGGCTAGCACGCAGGCAAACATGCTCACGAAGGCGCCGATGTCGATTGCCGTACCGAGTGGATTGACGCCGGCCTTCCTCGCCAGCACATGCAGCGGACTGGTTGAGTCGCTCAGCTTGCCGGTTTCTCCCTGGAAACCCAACACCTCAGAATAGGCGCAAAGCATGAAGAAAACTCCGGCCAGGATGGCGCATTGAATTACGGCGCGGGGAATCGTCTTGAGGGGTTCGCGAGCCTCGCCGCCCAGGGTGGTTGCGCTTTCAAACCCGACAAAGCTGAACATGGCCAGCACCAGCGCCGGGCCCATCCCGGTGAAGGAAACGCCTTTCAATCGAAGCTGGTCCATGTCAAGCCGAAGCCCGTAACGGCCGAGCAAAAGTACAAGAACAATGGCAATAAGGCTGACAGAGATGATTTCGATCCACAACATAAGCTCGGCAGAGAGTTTTACGTCGCGGTAGGCGATGGCTCCGCTCACGACAAAGGTTAATGCCAGGGCCACCAGTGCCGGGGGCGTCCATGAAAAGAACTGGCCGCACAGCACATCCGCGTAGTAAAGGGCACCTCCGGCGACTGAGGCGCCGGTGGCGATATAGGCGATCAGCAGCGCCCAGGCGGCAACGGCTCCCAGAGAGGGGCGCAGGGTGTCAGCAGTATAGGTGTAGAGCGAACCGGGCGAAGCTGACATTCGGGCAAAGCGGCTTACGCAAAAGCCTACCAGCAGCATGGCGCACGTGGTTAGCAGGTAAACAAACCAGGTCCCGTTCCCGGCCAGCGCAAAAACAAGCGGAATGGTGAGCGATGGCGAGGTCGATGGAGCCATGGTCGAAACCGATTGCGCCAGCGTCTCCATGGGCGAAAGGACGCCTTTGTGCAGCCCATAGCCCTTGTCCATTTTGTCCAATTTGTCCAATTTGTCCAACCCGTCGACTCCGGTCGTTTCCCCTGCTGCATACACTGCTGCCGCCGCGCTGTCTTTCGTCACGCACTCTCCTGTTGTTTGCCTGGGCTCTGGAAACCTTAGTTTGTGACCAGACCTACCCTGCGGTCAAGCGCAAACTCAACCGAAGTAGCGAGTTCGGCTACACTCAGAGCGATGAAGATGCCAGCGATCATTCTCGCTGCCGGCGCCAGCCGACGCCTGGGCCAGCCAAAGCAACTGGTACCGATGGATGGAGAGACCCTGCTCGCCCGGACAATTCGCATCACGATCCAGGCTGGCGCTGGACCTGTCCTCGTCGTACTTGGGGCACACCAGCAACTCATCCAGCCCGAAGTTGCGCAACAGGATGTTACAACTGTCGTTAATGCCGATTGGGAGAAGGGAATCGCCACTTCAATTCACGCCGGGATGCGGGCTCTTGCCCAGGTTTTGCCTGAGGCAAAGGCAGCTATGCTGCTGGTTTGCGATCAGCCAAAGCTGAATACTGCGCATCTTGAGGCCCTCGCGGCTACATGGGTAGGTGCTGCCGAATCCTCAATCGTCGCATCGCGTTATGGAGGCATTGCCGGAATCCCCGTCATCTTTCCTGCGAGCCAGTTTGGCAGCCTGATGAGTTTGAGCGGTGACACGGGGGCGCGTTTTTTGCTGCGAAGTCCGTCGATTCCCCTGCTGACGGTTGACTGGGGCGAGGGAGTGGTAGACATCGACACGCCGGAGGACTTGGCTGCTCAGGCGTAGTTCGCGTCGATAGCCATGGCCATGCGGAGCGGGTTTACGGTTACTTCGCAAAAACAAATTATCGCTTTTTATTCGCCTTTTGGGCCGCGCCGTTGTATGCTGGCGTGGCACCAATGTGGAGGTTGCCAATGGACATGCAACAGGAACTGATTGCCGAATTTGACCGCGAATTGGCCCTGACTCGCAAGATTCTCGATGCCATTCCTGCCGACGCAGATTTCACCTGGAAAGCTCATCCCAAGTCTTTTACACTTGGCCGTTTGGCTGGTCATGTGGCGGAAACGCCCTGTGAGTGGGCCATTCATACGCTCACGATAGACAAGTTGGAATTCGCGGTTGAGCACCAGTTTGAGTCGTACATCCCGGCAAGCAAGGCGGCGTTGCTTGAGCGGTTTGACAGGGAGTCAGCGGAGGCTCGGGCCGCGCTTGTCGCCCTTGACCCTGCCCGGTGGGACGACAACTGGAAGATGATTGGCATGGGCCAGACTTGGATTGACGACACACGGTACCGGGTTTTCCGGAACTGGGTGCTCAACCACGGCATTCATCATCGTGCGCAGTTGGGGGTTGACCTGCGGCTGCTCAACGTACCAGTTCCCGGTATTTACGGGCCCTCAGCCGACCAGAGTTAAGCCCCAGATAAGGGTCTATCCGGTAACCTGCTGGTATGCGCAGGTGGTTGCCCAAAGTCTATCCGATTCTCGACAGCTCTCGTATCCCGAGGGATGGCAGGCCTCAATTTCTCGACCGGTTGGGGCGCTCGCTGGCTGACGCCGGGCTTCAGTTGCTGGAATACCGAAACAAGACCGGAACCGATGCTGAAGTGTTGGCTGATGCGCGGGTGCTACGGGCGGCGATGCTGTCTGGCGAAGTGAAACTCGTGCTCGACGACCGGGTGGATGTGACTCTCGCAGCTGGCTTTGATGGTGTTCATGTGGATGCTGGAGACTTGCCCACTGCGGATGCGCGGATGCTGCTGGGCCCTGGGCGCATCGTTGGTACTTCGGCCGGCAGCGAGGCTGAATTGCAAGCCGCGATCTCTGGCCCGGTGGATTACGTAGCGTTTGGTCCCATCTTTCCGACCACCACCAAGCAGACTTCAGCAGCCCCGATTGGCTTGGAGGGTGTGCGGCGGTTTCGTGCGATCGCAGGACCGGCTCCGATAATTGTGGCTGCGGCGGGCATCACGCTTGCGACCGCTCCAGAGATTCTCGCAGCTGGAGCAGATGCGGTTGCGGTAGCAGCAGCGATCTTTCAGCAGGACGATCCTGCGGTTGAGTTGCAACGATGGTTGCAGGCACTCCGGTAGCCGCGAAAGAAAGCAGAAGACTTTTTGTTTCGAATCGGGTAAAACCTATCCAAGTGACCTCCCCAACTGAATCCCAATCTCATCCGTCATCAACCGCCTCTAACCCGCAGATGGTGCAGTCGCTCGGCCTCTTCAGTTCTACTGCCATCGTCGTGGGTTCCATGATCGGTTCCGGCATCTTCCTGGTCGATGCTGAGATTGGCAGAACCACCGATTCGCCGGCGCTTTTTCTCGCAGCATGGGTCATTACGGCCGTCATGACCATCATCTGCGCCCTGAGCTATGGTGAATTGGCCGCAATGATGCCAAAAGCTGGCGGTCAGTACGTCTATCTGCGCGAGTCGCTCGGATCGTTGTGGGGCTTTCTATATGGTTGGACCCTCTTTTTGGTGATTCAAACCGGTACGATTGCGGCAATCGCTGTCGGATTTGGCAAGTTTCTAGGCGTCTTCTTTCCCGTGATTTCGAGCAAGCACTGGCTCTGGCACATTGCACACGTGTCCGAGGTTCACCTGGGGCCGATGGTGCTGGGCAACATGGAAATCGGCGTCAGTACTGCCAATCTGGTCGGAATCTGTGTCGTCTTCCTGCTTGCTTTCGTCAACATCTTCGGGGTTCGCCTTGGCTCGCTCATCCAGAACGTCTTCACTACTGCGAAAGGGTTTTCGCTTGCCGCGCTGATTCTGCTGGGCTTCACAATTGGGCGCAATCCGACCGCCTCGATCGCGAATTTCGGGGACAGCCTGAGCGCTTTCTGGAAGAACGCCGGCTGGTCCACGCTGCACCCAGTCCAGGTGGGCGCGGGCGGCCCCACGGTACTGGTGAACCTGCTGGTGATTCTCGCAGTGGTGCAGGTGGGGTCGCTTTTCTCTGCCGATGCGTGGAACAACATCACCTTTACTGCCGGAGAAGTGAAGAACCCCAAACGAAATATCCCGCTCTCGCTGGTTCTCGGCACCGGCTTTGTGCTGACCGCTTTCCTGCTGGCTTCCGTGGCCTATCTTCTTGTTTTGCCGCTCCATGGCGACTCGCAGGGGACGTCGGTATTGGCGCGAGGGATTCAATTTGCTTCAGAAGACCGCGTTGGTACAGCCACCCTGGAGCAGATATTCGGCTCTGCCGGTGCCTTCCTCATGGCGGGCGCGATCCTCGTCTCGACCTTTGGCTGCGCCAACGGCATGACGATGGCCGGGGCGCGGGTTTACTATGCGATGAGCCAGGATGGCCTGTTTTTCAAGGCAGTTGGCAAGCTGCATCCCAAGTACAAGACGCCTGTGGCGGGGCTGATTGTGCAGGCAGTCTGGGCCTCGCTGCTCTGTATTTCAGGCTCATACGGGCAACTGCTCGACTACATTGTCTTTGCGGTTCTTCTGTTCTATATCCTCACTATCGTGGGTCTGTTTGTGCTGCGGGTGAAGCGGCCGCTCGAGCCCCGGCCGTACAAAGCCCTCGGCTATCCGGTGCTGCCCGCAATCTACATCGTGATGGCGGGTTGGATTTGTATCGTATTATTGCGGTACAAGCCGCAGTACACATGGCCCGGACTGATCATCGTGTTGCTCGGCATTCCTGTCTATCTCTTCTGGTCTTTGCAAAAAACACAGGTCACTTTAGAACCGAATTCAAAGGAGTAATCCCAACGCATGGCACAACTGTTCAAGAGAAAACCGCTTTGGCTGATCATGACCGAGTCAAAGGAAGAGGGCGGACACAGCCTGAAGAGGACGCTCGGGCCGGTACAACTGACCGCATTGGGTGTCGGCGCAGTGATCGGAGCGGGCATCTTTGTCATGGCTGGGCTCGGCGCACACTATGCAGGGCCAGGTTTGATGCTCTCCTTTGTGCTCTCTGGCCTGGCCTGCGCCTTTGCTGGACTGTGCTACGCGGAGTTTGCCGCCATGATTCCGCTGGCCGGTTCTGCCTATACCTATTCCTACGCCACGTTGGGCGAGATTTTCGCTTGGATTATCGGTTGGGATCTGACACTGGAATACGCCATGGGAGCCAGTACAGTCAGCTCCGGCTGGTCAACCAACTTTGTCGAGTTCCTTAAAATCTTCGGCATTCATGTACCCATCTGGATCAGCTACGACCATTGGACTGGCCTCGAGGTCTCGACCGATGCAGCAGCGCGTGAATTGCTGGCGCGGATTCATCCCGAGTTAGTCCCTGGAACGCAGGGCTTTCTCGACGCTCTCAAGGGAGTTCTGGCTGCACCGACGGACGCAATCCTTGCGCGAGCCCACGAAATCCTGGGTGCACCCCATATTTTCGGAGTCGAGATAGGATTCAATCTTCCTGCGTTTATCATCGCGCTGGTAATTACGGCGATCCTTGTCGTCGGCATTCAGGAGAGCGCAAAGTTCAATTCCGGCATCGTCATCATCAAAGTGGCGGTCGTCTTGTTTGTGCTAGCGCTCGGTGCACATTATGTCCATCCCGAAAACTGGGGCAATAGTTGGCACACCTTTGCGCCGTTTGGATTTGCTGGCATCGGCTCGGCGGCCGGGTATATCTTCTTCGCATATATCGGGTTTGACGCAATCTCGACCACTGCGCAGGAAGCAAAGAATCCACAGAGGGATCTGCCTATCGGCATCATCGCTTCGCTGGCCATTTGCACACTTCTCTATGTGGGCGTAGCCGCCGTATTGACGGGCATGGTGCCGTGGCAACTGGTCAATATCGGTGCGCCGCTGACCCACGCTTTTCTTGATCACAATATTGGCTGGGCTTCAAACATCATCACCTGCGGCGCGCTGGCAGGCTTGACCTCAGTGATGCTGGTAATGCTGATTGGCCAGACGCGCGTGCTGTATGCCATGGCGGCGGACGGACTGCTGCCTCCAAAATTCTTCGCAGCCATCCATCCGAAGTTCAGGACTCCGTGGAAGAACACGATTATGGTGGGTCTGCTGGCGGCATCGGTGGGCTCGGTTACCCCGATCGACAAGATCGGCAAAATGGTCAATATCGGCACATTGCTTGCCTTCGTCATGGTTTGCGCGGCGGTTATCATCCTGCGCAAGACGAACCCGGATCATCCTCGACCATTCCGCACGCCTTTCGTACCCGTTCTTCCGGCTCTTGGAATCCTGGCGAACGGCTACCTGATGTATTCGCTTGGTTGGGAGAACTGGGCGCGGCTGTTTATCTGGCTGGCGATCGGACTCGTCGTCTACTTTGCCTATTCGGTCAAGCACAGCAAGGTGCAAAAGCTGGGGAAAGAACCCTCAGCGGCTGATTGATTTCGGCTAATACCGTTGATTCGGAGGAATTGTGATGTTCCGTGAAAATGGACTAAGCTAAGTTTTTTAGTTTAGTCCATGTGCTTTTGCAGGTCCATCGTGGCGATCGTCGGCGTAGGTGGACTCGAAGGGCAGAGGATTGTCAACATCCACGAGGCCAAGACCCACCTGTCGCGGTTGGTCGAAGAGGCTGCAAACGGGAATTCCTTCATTATCGCCAAGGCCGGTAAGCCCATGGTCAGGGTGACCCGCCTGGATGCGGAGCCGCAGAAGCCCAGGCGGAGACTTGGATTTATGAAGGGGAAAATGACGATTCCCTAAGACATCAAGACGATGTTTCAAGATGAAATCGAAGCGATGTTCTGAGGTCTTTTTCAGCACAGTGAGTATCTGGGAGACAGCGATCAAACACAGTCGGAGACGAGTGGAGTTTCAGGTTGAGCTAGGAGAGCGTAGGCGCAACATGTTAGCTAACCATTTTGCGGAAATCGCCGTACTGGGAGAACATGCTGTAGCGGTAGCCAGCTTACCCCTGAGACACAAATATCCCTTCGACCGGATCCTGATTGCTCAGGCGGTGGTCGAAGGGATCGCTTTGTTGACTTCCGATGCAAAAATCGCCCAATACGCTGGCCCGATTCTGCATGTATGAGGCGGTTTAGGCGGTAGCCTTGGCGCAGAGTTCGTCGAATGCGCGGGCTAGTTCGCCAGCGATCTGGGGGGCGGTGCTCGATTCGATGATGTAGCGCTGCATCAGGTAGACCAGCTTGCCGTCGCGGAGGATGGCAATGGCTGGCGAAGTGGGCGGCTGACCCTCAAAGTAGGAGCGGGCGCGGTCGGTGGCTTCACGATCCTGGCCAGCAAAAACGGTGACGCTCTGGTCGGGCAGGGTGGTGTGGGTAAGCGCCATGCGCACGCCGGGGCGCATCTTGCCTGCGGCGCATCCGCAGATGGAGTTGACGACGAGCATGGTGGTACCTGGCTTGGCGAGGGCTGCGTCTACTTCTGCAGCGTCGCGTGCTTCTTGAATTCCAGCGCGGGTAAGTTCCTCGCGCATGGGGATGAGCATAATTTCTGGATACACACGTGCCTCCGGCAGTTGAAAGTTGCCTGCTTCTCTATTTTAGCGAGAATCCCTCGGGGCTGCATCCTTTGGGTAGAAAGCAGCAAATGTCTCCGATAGAACGTCACCCGGCGGGACGGATTTTGCGGTGGATTCGACATGAATTCGCATAAGGTTGGTGAAGTATCGGTGGGAGTTGTAGGCTGGCGGGAATGAAGATTTTAGAAAATTTGGCCCTGGGGCCGTTGACAACCCTAGGCATTGGGGGACCGGCACGGTGGTTTGTGGAAGCGGTAACCGAAGAGGAAGTGCTGGATTCGGTGGCTTGGGCGCAGAAACGGATGTTGCCGCTTTTTGTGCTGGGCGGGGGCAGCAACCTGCTCGTCTCAGATGCCGGTTTTGCTGGGCTCGTACTTCGGGTGGGGATTCGGGGGGTCGAGGCTTTTCCTGAAGCTGGGGCCTGCCGGTACCGCGTTGGCGCAGGTGAGTCATGGGATGCATTCGTTGAGCGGACGGTGATGGACGGCTGCGCGGGCATCGAGTGCCTGGCTGGAATTCCGGGGACGGTTGGCGGCACTCCTGTACAGAATGTTGGGGCTTACGGCCAGGATGTAGCCGAGACAATTGAAAGCGTCAGGGTTCTAGACCTGGAGACGTTGATCTTTCGCGACTTGGCGGCGGCGGAGTGCAGCTTTGGCTATAGGCAAAGTTTTTTCAACACTTCAGCGAAGGGGCGGTTTGTCGTTGTGCGCGTCGACTACCGATTGAGTCCAGGCGGCGCGCCAGATTTAGGCTATGCGGATCTACAGAAGTTGTTTTCCTCTGACTCGAAACCTGGCTTGACCAAGGTGGCGGCGGCGGTGCGGCGGATTCGGCAGGCGAAGGGAATGCTGATGGTTGAGGGCTATACGGATTATCGCAGCGCAGGGAGTTTTTTTAAGAATCCCATCATCTCTGCCGAAGAGTTCGTGCGGTTGACGGAAAGACTGGGTGCGGAGGTACCGCATTATCCTGCTGGTGAGGGTTTTGTGAAGCTACCGGCGGCGTGGCTGATCGAGCAAGCAGGGTTTGCCAAAGGATTTGCGATGGGCCGGGCTGCGATTTCAACGCGGCACACGCTGGCGCTGGTGAACCTCGGCGGCGCAACCGCCGTAGAAGTGCTTGCCCTTGGCGACACAATTGCTGCCGGAGTGAAGGCGCGGTTTGGGTTGGTATTGCAGATGGAGCCCATAATGGTGGGTTTTTAACTGGATGACATCGGTTTTCATAGCAAAATCTCAGTAAATGCCAGGCCAGTGCCAAGAAGTGTTACCGGTGCTGAGGAGCGGGCACCGGCAACTGAGCGAAAGACTACTACTTGAGGGTGAAAGTGATTTGGTCTTGGGGGGTGCTGTAGTCGGTGCCGCAGCATAAGCTAAAGGAAACGATTGTGATGGCGTTGCCTGCTTGGCTCACCCCGATTAGTCCGCCGTTGAACCAAGCCCCATTTGGGTCACTCGGCTGATTTCCAAGGGTTCCATAGCTATAGGCGGTCGATGTGATCCCAGCCTTTTTTAGACGAGCGTAAAAGGGATGGTTTGTGGAGGTCGGCGAACCGACATACCATCTGGCTGTGATCGGATACGGGGTCGTCGCCGTTGAAGTGGCGGAGGACGAAAAGGTCCAGTTCGAGAAGCCGCCCGGGACAACACCCGGGCCAGACACCGTTGCAACCATGCCATCGTAGTCACTGTTATTGAAATGCGGTCCAAGGTAGATGCCAGATTTGAAGCTCGCCGATTGAGTTATCGGGGAAGCTACAACAGTGGGAGATCCGGGAGCTATGGAGATGGTGCCGTTGGCGACAACATTCACTGTGGAGGTCAAGTTCTTGTAACTGGTGCCGGTTGTGGTGACGATGGGAACGTTGGTGGCGTTGATCACATTGCTGGTGCCAGTCAGCGTGGCGTATTGAAACTAGGCGTAAGGAGCGAAGGTGGTGGTTTCCCGGGTGTATTGGGATTCCTGCATACTGGCGTGGACGGTATGGTCGGCGAGGAGCACGGCGGCGAAGAAGAAGATTGCCATAAAGCTGAGTTTCAGGGGGTAGGGCGCGGGACAACTGATCCTTAGCGAGAAATGAAAGCTTGAGCAAGAGCAGCCTCCTGATATTTGTTTTGGTTGGAGTTAGTGGGGGAGCGGCAAGGACAGGGTAACTTGAATTTGATTGAAAGTCATATGAAAAGAAAAGCGACGACTCGGGTGAGTCGCCGCTCGGGTGTTTGCGCAGAAAAGCAGATTCTCTGCAGGAATGACAGAAAGAAAAGCAGGAACGAGAGCAAAAGCAGATGCAGTTCCTTCGCTAGGCTCAGGCTGACAAACCAATCCACTTGGAAAGGTAACTTCTGATGTTACTTGTCCGTCAGAGCTTCGACGCCGGGGAGTTTCTTGCCTTCGAGGAACTCCAGACTGGCGCCGCCGCCGGTGCTGATGTGGGTGATTTTGTCTGCCACGCCGGCCAGGTTAATGGCGCTTACCGAATCACCGCCACCAACGATGCTGATGGCTTCAGTATTGGCTGCGACCGCGTGGGCTATAGCGTTGGTGCCGATGGCGAAGGCAGGGAACTCGAAGACGCCGGCGGGGCCGTTCCAGAGGATGGTGCGGGCCTTGCTGACGACATCGACGATGAGGGCGATGGTTTTAGGGCCGATGTCCAGTCCCTGCCAGTCGGCGGGGAAGTTCACTGAGGAATCCCATGTCTGGGTGTTGGCGTCCGGGGCGAAGCTATCGGCGAGAATGTTGTCGACGGGCAGCAGCAGTTCAACGCCGTTGGCCTTGGCCTTGGCGAGTGCTTCGCGGGCGACCTCAATCTTGTCTTCTTCAACAAGCGACTTGCCGGTAGTGACGCCGAGAGCGCGCTGGAAGGTGTAAGCCATACCGCCAACGATGACCAGCGTACTGACCTTGTCAAGAAGATTGTCGATCACGTCAATCTTTCCTGAAATCTTGCTGCCGCCGATGATGGCGACGAAGGGCTTCTCAGGAGCTTCCAACGCTTTTCCGAGATAAGTCAGCTCTTTTTCCATGAGTAGGCCAGCCGCAGCGGGCTTGAGGAAGTGGGTAATGCCTTCAGTGGAGGCGTGCGCGCGGTGGGCCGAACCAAAGGCGTCGTTGACGTAGATTTCGCCAAGCGAAGCGAGAGCCGAGCTGAACTGCGGACCGTTGGCCTCTTCTGCGGCGTGGTAGCGCAGGTTCTCGAGCAGCAGTACCTGGCCAGATTCGAGCTGGCGGGCGAGTTCGCTAGCGACTTCGCCGACGCATTCAGGCGAGAAGGCGACATTGATGGAGCGGCTGAGCTCGGCGTCAAGCAGTTCGCGCAGACGGTCAACAACCGGGCGCAAAGAGTACTTAGGATTGGGCTTACCCTTGGGCCGGCCGAGGTGTGAAGCGAGAATGACCTTGGCGTGGTGCTTGAGCGCGTAGATGATAGTGGGCAGGGTGGCGCGGATGCGGGTGTCGTCCGTAATGGCGGTGCCGTCTTCGGTGAGCGGCACGTTGAAATCGACGCGGATAAAGACGCGCTTGTTCTTCAGATCGAGATCGCGAATGGAGAGCTTTGCCATGGAATTCACTTGCCTTCTGCGGTGGTGTCCGATGCGATGACGGCATCGAATTCGATTTCCACGCGCCATTTTGGATTGAGTAGAGCTGCCACGACGACCATGGTAGTGGCAGGACGAATGTGCTGGAAGAACTCACCGTGGACGCGGCCAACGACTTCCCAATCTGCGGCTTCTGTGAGGTACATGCGGGTGCGGACAACGTCGCTGAGCGAAGCTCCGCCGCGTTCGAGAATTTCTTTGGCGATGAGAATGATCTGGCGTGTCTGCGCGGCCACATCGGCATCATCTGCGCCTACTGGCCCGGTGCCTGCGACGTGAATTGCGTTACCCACGCGGACAGCGCGGGAAAAGCCGATGAGAGGCTCGAAGGGCGAAGTTCCTGGGAGATTCTGGCGCATAGAGTTTTCAGAGGACAGACTTCAGGGACCGGGTTTCAGGGATCAGGGGTCAGTCCGGAAGCATGCCACGAACTGACCCCTGACCCCTGACCCCTGACAACTTCGGTTACAGACCCTTGGCTTCGAGGAAGCCGATCAGGTCAACGACGCGGTTGCTGTAGCCCCACTCGTTGTCATACCAGCTGAGCACTTTGACGGAGTTGCCGACGACCTTAGTCAGCGGCGCGTCAACGATGGATGAGAGCGGGTTGCCCTTGAAGTCAGAGCTGACGAGCTCATGCTCTTCAAAGCCGAGAATGCCCTTCAGTTCGCCTTCGCTGGCGGCCTTGAGAGCGGCGTTGACGGCCTTGGCATCGGTGGTCTTCTCAGAGATGAAGGTGAGGTCGACGATGGAGACGTTCGGGGTCGGGACGCGGATGGCGAAGCCGTCAAGCTTGCCGGCAGTCTCAGGGATAACCAGCTTAAGGGCCTTGGCGGCGCCGGTGGAGCTGGGAATCATGTTAATGGCGGCAGCGCGGGCGCGGCGCAGATCCTTGTGAGGAAAGTCGAGGATGACCTGATCATTGGTGTAGCTATGAATGGTGGTCATGATGCCGGAAACGATGCCGAAGTTCTCGAGCAGTACCTTGACGACCGGCGCGAGGCAGTTGGTGGTGCAGCTTGCATTGGAGATGACGTTATGCGCGGCCGGATCGTACTTGCTGTCGTTGACGCCGAGGACGAGGGTGATATCCTCGTTGGTCGCCGGAGCAGAGATGATGACCTTCTTGACGGTTGCACCCAGGTGGGCCTTGGCCTTGGTGGCATCGGTGAAGTGGCCGGTCGATTCGACGACGATCTGTGCGCCGGTTGATGCCCAATCCAGCTTGGAGGGGTCACGCTCGGCAAAAACCTTGAGCTTGACGCCATCGACTGAGATGAAGTCGTCTCCGGCAACGATGTCGTTCTTCAGATTGCCGAGAATGGAATCATGCTTGAGCAGGTGAGCGAGAATTGCGGGACTGGTGAGGTCGTTTACGGCAACAAACTCGATTTCAGGGTTACCCATTGCTGCGCGAAATACGTTACGGCCGATGCGACCGAAGCCATTGATACCAACCTTGACTGCCATGTGTAGTCTCTCCTTAAGAGTCGTGCTTGCGGTCTGCTATCGCGTTGAAAAGACGAAGTCAGCCGGTGGTTGCCAGACGTGCTTGCCTGTACGCCGGGCCATTGCAAAATCGATTTCGGGCAAGCTCTTTCACCAAACTCACCAGATTACCACTGTTGTCAACCAGATGAAAACGAAAACGCGGAGAAATCCCGCCGCGGCACAGTTTTGGCCAGGACACACGGGTCAGGCGGAGAAGTTCCCACGACGGGTGGGAGTAACCGGGAATGCACGTTTTGTTGTGCAATGGCCGATTATGATACTGGTGAGTGTCATAATCGGAAACTGAGGCGGTACGAGCCAAAAAGCATGAGAAGACGCACAAAGCGAGAGCCCAATACTTCGGAGTCGACCGGCCGCATCGGTCATGAATTGCCTACCAACCAGCCGCGCCCCCTGGTGCCGAACTACCCGGAAGACGCTGGACCGCGCACTCCGCCTCCGCCGCCACTGCGAGTGATTGCCCAGGCCGTGAGCAAACCGGAAGCGCGTCCGGCAGAAGTGAAACACACGCCGCGGCCCCAACGGCACGCGCCTTCTGCGCCGCGCTACGCCGACGAGGATTCGGCACTGGGACGGCTGGAGATGGAGACGCAACCGGATTTCCCCGCCATGCCGCCGCAGGAGAATGAGGCCGCAGGCCGCACCGCGCTCGATCCCAAGGGATTTGTAGTGCTCACGATTGGGCTGCCGGGGTCGGGGAAGACGACGTGGTTCAAGCGCCGGGGCGTGACACCGCTGTCGAGCGACATGCTGAGGACAATTTTGTTTGACGACATTACCGAGCAACGCTACCAGGGTTTGGTTTTCTCAACGCTGCGGTCGCTGCTGCGCGCCCGGCTGATTGCGCGCATGCCGTGGAACTATGTGGACGCGACCAACCTGTCGCCGCACGAGCGCCGCCAGTGGATCAAGATGGCGGCCAGCTTTGGCTATGAGGTGCAGGCGGTCTTCTTTGATGTGCCGCTTGAAGTTTGCCTGGAGCGCAACGCCAAGCGCGACCGCCCGGTGAGCGACGACGTGATGCAAAAGATGGCCGAACGGCTGAAGGCTCCGCTCTTCGATGAAGGCTTCAGCAAAATCACCGTGGTTCGGGTGAAGTCGACGAGCTAGCGGATGCCCTTGAGGATGCGTGTTCTGCCGAAATGGCTGGCGATAGCAGTGCTAGCGTCAGCCTCGGCACTGTGCGCCGCCCAAACCGGCAAAATCAACGTGGATTCCGGAGAATGTGGCGATACGCCCGGACCAAAGGCCGTCCGACACAAATCGCCGCTGTTCGTCGATGCCAAACGGCAACTTCGCGCGTACGGCCTCGTGACCTACCGCTATAACCGCGAAGATGCGAAGGCAGAGCGCTGTTCCACCTCCTTGCATCTCTTCGTGTCAGACCACGGCCAGCCCTTCCGGGAAGTGAAGTCTAAGAACCAGGTCACATCGCCGGGCGAAATTGTGGGAGTGGGCATTATCGGGCTTTCCCGTTCCGGCAAGTTTCTCGCTGCTGATTTCTGGTTTGCAGATGGGGACGGCGTCTCCCATCAGCCCGTAGTCTTCGATCTTGCCTCGCAGAAAGCTTCCACGCGCGAATTGGATCCCGGTGCCATGACAGAACAAGGCTGCGATCAAGTCCAGGACTTCGTCGGCGTCACAGACGGAGGCGAAGCTGTCTTTGCAGTCCCTCCCAGCAACTATGTCGATCCACCCGAGTGCGGCGATCATGGACTCTGGTACTTCAACCTTCAATCAGGCAAGATCAGACAAGTGAAAAAATTCTCAGGAGACACATGGAAATGAGCACCACCCCGGCACCCGCACCCTCCGTCGAACCCTGGCTCAGCGGCACCCACACCGACGTCCCCGCCGTGGGCCGCGCCGTCCTCCACGCCCTTGAGCTCGCCGTCATCGACCTCACCAAGTGGACAGCCGGCCTGAGCGACGCCGAGGCGCACGCGAATCCCCTCGGCCTGCCGTCTGTGGCCTTCCACCTGCGCCACCTCGCCGGCAGCACCGACCGTATCTTGGGCTACGCTGAGGGCAACCAGCTCACCGCCGCCCAGCTCGACCGCCTCAAGGCCGAGCAGACCGGCTCGGAGTCGCTCGCCGAGCTGCTGGCCGGGGTCGAGGCCTCCTTCGCGGAAGCTGCCCAGCGCATCACCCAGCTGGCCTCAGCCGACTTCAACACCCCCCGCGCCGTTGGCCGAAAGCATCTCCCAACCTCCATCGGCGGGGCGCTCATCCACGTTGCTGACCACACGCAGCGGCATTTAGGGCAGGCAGTGACGACGGCAAAGATTCT
This sequence comes from Acidobacteriota bacterium, assembly GCA_025359885.1. GTDB lineage: Bacteria > Acidobacteriota > Terriglobia > Terriglobales > Acidobacteriaceae > Acidicapsa. The sequence continues at coordinate 32,387 of JANYDG010000006.1, read as the reverse complement.
GATGGCGCTGAGGAACCCGGAATCGTTACGTTGACAGGTTCATTTGGCTGAGCCATTGACGCACCGTTGGGTGATGGGTTGCCCAGGCTTGCCAGACACTTTCAGCCCAAAGACGAACAGCGGCGAGATGATCGGTGGCGGTTTGGGCCTCGATGACCATTTGCACCGAGTACCTTGCCGGGACCTCCGGAGGCACGAGCCATGGATAGTGAAACTTTTTGGCGGTGATGGCCACCATGGCGGCGTTGGCGCGCCCTGTGGGCCAGTCGTATTCGAGTACCAGGCAGAGCTTTGAAAGATGGATGCCGACTGAGTTGCGGGCTTGGGGGCCGTCAACGCCAGGATGTTGGACGGCATAGGCGTCAACGCTGAGCCGGTGCAGCGGCGCGTAGGTGCGGTCCTGGAATTCTCGCGCCAACAGGACGCCATAAGCCGCCCAGCATCCGGAGGAAGAGAGCATATAGGGGTGTGTCAGTCCATCGGACGGGGGAAAATCTCCGCCGCAACCTAGACAGCGAAGTCTTTGCATCTCGATGCTGGAATTCATGATTTCAGCCCTAATGCATGGGCGACAACATCGGTGTATTTGTTTCCCGAGCCGGTGTTGAAGATCACGACCCTGTCTGTCGAACTGAGAAAGCCGGTGGCGAGCAGATGGTCGTAGGCGGCGGTCGCGGCGGCGCCTTCGGGAGAAAGAAAGAGCCCCTCCTGGCTGGCCCAGTCGCGCTGTGAGGCGAAGATCTGGTCATCCGTAAGCGCGACTACTGTGCCGCCAGACTTTTTCACTATATCCAGAATGAGGTAGTCGCCGTAGGGCTTGGGCACACGCAGTCCACTGGCAAAGGTGGCGGCATTTTCGTACATGCGGCTGACGGGCTGATGCTCGTCCCACGCGCGGGCAACCGGCGCGCAGCCAGCGGCCTGAATTGCGATCATTTTGGGGCGTTTGCCGCCGTTTTTACCTGTGTTGATCCATCCCAACTCCTCCATCTCTTCGAACGCCTTCCACATCCCTATCAAGCCGACGCCTCCGCCGGTGGGGTAGAAGACGGCGTCGGGGTAGGTCCAGCCGAGCTGTTCGACAAGCTCATAGCCCATGGTCTTTTTGCCCTCGATGCGGAAGGGCTCTTTGAGTGTGGAGAGATCAAACCAGCCCTCAGCCTGCTTGCGCTCCGCAACGATGCGGGCACAGTCTGAAATGAGTCCATCCACCAATGTCATATGCGCCCCGTAGGCCAGGCATTCAACCTGGTTGGCGAGGGGCACGTCTTTGGGCATGAAGATGTGCGCTTCAATGCCGGCAGCAGCGGCGTAGGCTGCGGCGGCTCCGCCGGCGTTGCCAGCTGAGGGAACGGCAACTTTGCCGATGCCGTAGTGGCGCGCCATGGTCATGGCCAGTGCCAGCCCGCGCGCTTTGAAGGTGCCTGTAGGGTTCGCGCCCTCTTCCTTGAGAAAGACGTTCGCGTTGCGGCGGCTGGGGAGCATCGGCGTCGAGCCTTCGCCGAGGGTGACGGGAGCGTCGCGATACACATCAGGCAGGACAGCGTTGTAGCGGGCCATGCCGAGTGATGTCCGGTTCTGGGGCGCGCGGCTGATGGAGTCGCGGACAGCTTTTCCCGTGGCTGCGGAGAGGTCATAGCGTACGTAGAGTGCCCCTGCGCACTGCTGGCAAACCGTCTGGGGCAGGGAGGCATCGAGTTGGGCGTGGCAGCGGGAGCATTCAAGATGGGCAATCGGCGGCATAGAAGATAGGATAAGGGGCATTGCCGCCACGATGATAGAGTGAGGAACTTTGAACAACGTTGACACGCAGTCGAAAGTGAAGGAGCACCCAGGTCTTCAACGACCGTGGATAGTTGTGTCTATCGCCGGAGTGATGATTTATTGCGGCGGCATTTTCCTTGCTGGTGCCGCCGGGATCGGGGTTCGCAGCATGGGCCTGGCACTGCTTGCGGTGGTGACGGTCAGGCGACGTTCGATGACGACCTGGACTTTCTTTGCAATTGTGGCAGGTGCCGAGTTGGGCGTGGATGCGCCGTCGGTCGCTGTGAATCTGCATGTGCTGGCAGAGATCTTTCTGCGGCTAGTCAAAGTGATTGTGGCGCCGCTGATTCTGGGCACGCTGACGACGGGTATCGCCGGCCATGGGAAGCTCAAGAGCCTGGGACGCGTGGCGCTGAAGACGCTGATCTACTTTGAAGTAGTGACTACGCTCGCCTTGCTGCTGGGCGCGGTGGCCATCAACCTGACCCGCGCGGGAGCAGGCGTAACCGTTCCGGCGGCTCTTCTGGCGCAAAATGGCGCAGCCGCAGCCGGCTCCCATGGAGGGTTTGAGAGCATCCTGCTCAATGTGTTTCCTGAGAATCTGGTTTCTGCAATAGGTCAGAACCAGATTCTGCAGGTCGCGGTGTTCTCCATTCTGCTGGGAACGGCACTCGCACTTCTGCCCAGGGAAAAGAGCGAACCGTTGCTGACCGTGCTGCATTCGATGACGGCGGCGATGTTCCAGTTTACAAAGATCATCATGTACATGGCGCCGGTGGCTGCGGGGGCGGCGCTTGCCTACACGGTGGGCAGTATGGGAATCGGGACTCTGCTTCCCTTGGCCAGGCTGCTGGGGACGTTTTACGGCTCGATTGTGGCCTTTGCTCTGCTGGTGTTTCTGCCGATTCTGCTCCTGGCGCGGGTGTCGGTGCGGGGATTTCTGAAGGCGGTGAGCGAGCCAGCCGCGATTGGCTTTGCAACCAGCGCTTCAGAGAGCGCGCTGCCGCTGGCGATGGAGCGGATGGAGGAGTTTGGCGTGCCGCGTTGGGTGGCATCGTTCGTGATTCCGCTGGGGTACAGCTTCAATATCGATGGCGGCAGCCTATACCTCTCGGTGACCGCAATTTTCGTGGCGCAGGTGGCGGGGATTCACCTGACACTGGGTGAGCAGGCGGTGATGCTGCTGACGCTGATGCTGACCAGCAAGGGAATTGCCGGGGTACCGCGCGCGTCGATGGTGATTCTGATGGGCACGGCCGCTTCATTTCACCTGCCGATGGCTCCCATTCTGATGGTGCTGGGTGTGGACGCGCTGATGGACATGGGCCGCACTGCGATGAACGTGACCGGCAACTGCCTGGCTGCGGCCGTGATCGGGCGATGGGAAACAGGTGCAACCGAGCCAGTGGAATAGCGTTTGCAACGGCTGACAGGGCAGTCGGGTCGCGTGTATGCTCGTGCAGTGAATTTGACCATGATTCAAATGCTCCTGAAACGCGCCCTGCCTGCGTCGTTGTTGGCGTGTCTCGCTTTCCAGCTTTGTGTTGCCGCCGCATTCGCGCAGAGTGGCGACAAGCCCTTCTATTTGCATGACGGTGACACGGTTGTCTTTTACGGAGACAGCATTACCGAGCAGCGCATGTATACCTACTGGACTGAGGTCTACACGGCCACCCGCTTTCCCCGGATGCGGGTCGAGTTCTTTGCTGCGGGCATCGGCGGAGACCGCGTTTCAGGCGGCATCGCCGGGCCGGTAGACGTGCGACTGGTGCGTGACGTCTATGCGCAGAAACCAACCGTCGTCACCATCATGCTGGGCATGAACGATGGCGCGTACCAGCCGCTCACCAAAGACATTGAAAACACGTATGTGCAGGGGTACGAACACATTTTGTCGTCGATTCACGAGCACCTGCCCGGTGCGCGCGTGACTCTCCTGGGGCCGTCGCCGTATGACGAGGTAACCCGACCATCGCCACTCGTTGGCTATAACGAAACCATGGTGCGCTTTGCTGAAATTGACCGTGAGCTGGCGGCCAAACATGGCGGCACTTTTGTCGACTTCAACGCGCCGTTTGTCGCAGCGCTCAAGCGTGGCGTGGCCATAGATCCTCTGGCGACGCAGTTGCTCGTGCCAGACCGGGTGCATCCGGAGGCGCTGGCGCACTGGTTTATGGCCTCAGCGCTGCTGAAAGGCTGGAACGCACCCGCGCTGGTGGCCTCGACAGCCATTGACGCGACCGAGGGAACTCTGCTCGAAACCAGCAACAGCCACGTTTCAAACCTGGCAACAACCGCGGACGGCCTGCGCTGGACGGAGTTGGACGACGCACTGCCACTGCCCCTTGACGATCACCATGTTGGCAACCACTTTTTGCGCTCGCTGATTCCGATTGATGAGGAGCTGAATCAGGAGCCGCTGCGCATTGCCGGCTTGCAGCCAGGCAGCTACGAGCTGAGAATTGACTCGACGTTGACCGGCACGTTCACTGACGTTGAGCTGGCAAAGGGCATCAACCTCGCCCTCTGCAACACGCCCATGCGTGGCCAGGCGTATGGGGTGAGCTGGCAGGTGCGCGACCGCGACGAGACTCACTTTGTTCGTATGCGCATGCTGATGAATGAGCAGAACACCGGCCTCTCCGCAGAACCGGGGGCGACCGATCTCGCGGCCTTTGAACGCGTGCAGCAGAAGAAGATTTACGAGGCAGTGCAGCCCAAGCCGCATGATTTTGAGCTGAAATCTGTGCCCATTCAACAAAAGGCTGAGAAGCCGCCAACAGTAGGCGACGCTCCGGCGGATGCTGAGCCTTTGGCGACCGATTTATCGCCCGTATTCCAAAAGGCAGATGTGGCGCACGCACTGCGCCGGGTCGCTGACTGGCAACTGGCGCGGATGCCGGGCAACGAAACCCAGGATTGGACGGCCGCGGCGCTCTATGCGGGGTTCATGGCCGTGCCTACGGATGTTCGTGGCGACACCTATCGGCAGGCGATGCTGGAAATGGGCAAGCACTTTGCCTGGCAACTGGGGCCGCGCACGGATCATGCCGACGATCACGCCGTCGGCCAGACCTATCTGGAACTCTACGAATCAGCCCATGACCCTGCCACGCTCGCACCCACGCGAGCCAGCATGGATGCCTTGCTGACACGGCCCGATGATGCGGCAAAGCCGCTTTGGTGGTGGTGCGATGCTCTGTTTATGGCGCCACCAGTATTGGCCCGGTTGAGCAGGATTACCGGCAGTAGCAAGTATCTGGATTACATGAACCGGGAGTGGTGGATCACGTCAAAACTGCTTTACGACCCGGCGCTGCACCTGTACGCGCGGGACGCAACCTACCTTGAAAAGCACGAGGCAAACGGAGCCAGGCTGTTCTGGTCGCGCGGCAACGGTTGGGTCATGGCCGGGCTGGTACGCGTGCTTGAAACCATGCCGAAGGATTACACTTCGCGGCCACAGTACGTCACGCAGTTCAAAGAAATGGCGGGGGCGATCGCTGCTCTTCAGAGTGCGGACGGCCTGTGGCGCCCTGGCTTACTCGATGCCAAGGCGTACCCGCTGCCAGAGGTTTCCGGTTCTGCGTTCTACACCTACGCTCTTGCCTGGGGCGTTCGCACAGGGATTCTCGACCGCAATCACTATCTGCCAATTGTAAAGAGGGCCTGGGCGGGCCTGCTCGCGCATGTTTATCAGGATGGCCGACTCGGCTCGATTCAGCCGATTGGTGCCGCTCCGGAACAATATAGCGCAACCGCGAGCTACGTCTATGGCGTGGGGGCATTTTTGCTGGCTGGCTCTGAGATTTTTGCGCTGGCGGGGTACTGAGGGCTTTCGATGATGCGATTTCTTCACTACGTCCTGGCCGCCTGTTTCTTGCTCGCAGGGGTTACGCAGTGTTCGTCCCAAAGATTAGTCGTCGTTGCAGCAAAGAACTCGCCCCGCCCGCCAGAGGTTCTTGAGGTGTCGAGCAAAGAGGTTCGGAGCCATATACCCACATTCATGAATCACTTCAGGGCGGTCGATGCTTCGACCCGTGAGCCCATTGCGATGCAGTTCTATGCTGACCCGGACCACCCCGATCAGGAGAAAGTCTTGTTCGCGATTCAGATGCCGGAGAGCGGTCGACTGGCGATTGATTTTGAGGCTGCGGACGATATCCAGGTAACGGCGGCTCCGCTCGTCTTTGGCCGCGAAGCTCCAGAACGCAAAGACGACTTTGCCTGGGAAAACAAGTTTGTCGCCTACCGCGTCTACGGTCCGGCACTCGAAGCGATCGGCGAAATCACTTCAGGCATCGATGTGTGGTCCAAACGGGTGCCGAATTTCGTCATCGACAGCTTTTACAAGCACGATGCCGAGGGAGCGCGCACCCACAACCCGGCGCTCTCTTATCACAAGGATGATGGCGTAGGTCTTGATTCATATCTCGTCGGCCCTTCGCGCGGCTGCGGCGGAACGGGCGTGGTGAGCGACGGCAAGCTGTGGGTTTCAAAGAACTACTCGCACTTGCGCCAAATCGCCTCCGGGCCGGTGCGCTTTGAGTTTGAACTGACCTATGCGCCATGGGATGTCAATGGCGTGCAGGTGGCTGAGACAAAGCGCATCACGCTCGATGCTGGTACGCACATGAACAGGATTCAATCCATCTTTACTTTTGCTGGTACCACGACAATTGACGCTGCTGCAGGCCTTGCGATCCACCCGGGGGCCGACTTTGCGGCCCTCAACAATGACCGCATCCTTTCCGTTTGGGACACTCCCCAGGAGGTCTCAGCCGGACGCATTGCCACAGGCGCCATTGCTCTCGGTGAATCGAAAGCAAAAGTGATCCAGTTAGCAAACCAGGCTCTGCTGGTTTTTGAAGTGCACTCCGGTGAGCCAATCCTTTACCTGGCTGGGTCTGGCTGGTCAAAGGCCGACATGCCCACTCATCAGGCCTGGAATGAATACCTGACGAGGGTCGAAAAGCAAACGCTGTCTCCGCTTCAGATCCACTGGAAAAATAACCCACATCCGTCGAAAGTAGACAGACCATGAAGACGATCAACCTGCCAGACCCTGTGCGATTCCAGACAATGAGCACCGAAGAACTCCGCAGCTCATTCCTCCTCGACTCTCTCTTCGCGCATGACCAAATTCAGCTTGTCTACGTCGATCTCGACCGCACCGTGATTGGCTCTGCCGCACCCACAGCCAATCCACTTACCCTCGGCTGCCCGGCAGAGCTGCGCGCCGAGTCCTTTCTTGAGAGAAGGGAACTGGGCATCCTCAACGTCGGTGGCCCCGGTTGGGTTGAAGTTGACGGTACGAGCTATCCGCTCAACAATCTGGATGCGCTGTACGTTGGGCGGTGCGTCCAGACGGTTGTATTCAAGAGCGGTGATTTAGATGACCCCTCGTTTTACTATCTGCTCAGCTACCCAGCCCATGCCGTGTGCCCAACCCGCCTGATTCACACCAATGCTGAGACACCCTTGAGCATTGGCTCGGCAGAAACAGCGAACGCGCGCCACATCTCAAAATTGATTCATCTGGAGGGAGCCCAGAGCTGCCAGCTTGTCATGGGCCTGACGCGCCTAGATACCGGCAGCGTCTGGAATACGATGCCGCCTCACACGCATATGCGCCGGTCAGAGGTCTATCTTTACTTTGATGTGCCCGAGCAGGATCGCGTGATTCATCTGATAGGCCCGCCACAGCAGACGCGTCACCTCGTCGTCGCCAACCGGCAGGTCGTCATCTCGCCTTGCTGGTCGATTCATGCCGGCGTCGGGACGCGCAACTACAAATTCTGCTGGGGCATGGGGGGCGAAAACCAGGTCTACACCGACATGGACCCGGCGCCTGTTACCGAGCTTCGTTAATCTGTGGCAGCTTGGTCGGCTCCTGTTTGGATTGCTCTTGCCTGACCGCTTAGACTGACAGGATGACCAAGGCATCTGGCGACAGGTTAAGAAGGGAACTAGCCGACCTCATGCGCCTGGCCATTCCGGTCGTTCTGAGCGAGCTAGGATGGATGGCCCAGAGCGTTGTGGACACGATCATGGTCGGCAGGCTAGGCCCGGCGGCTATCGGAGCCGTTGCCATCGGCAATGCTCTGTTCTACACGCCGTCAATCTTTGGCATTGGCCTGCTCCTCGGCCTGGACACGGTGGTCGCGCAGGCCTACGGTCGTAAAGACTACGACGATTGCCACCGCTGGCTGGCCCAGGGGGTTTATCTCGCCACTGCCATTGCGCCACTGCTGATGATTCTGATTGCCGTCGCCAGCTTTGGCTTTGCACGATTTGGCATCACGCCAGAGGTCGCGGGACCGGGCGCCAGCTACCTCCGCATGCTCAATTGGAGCCTCCTGCCGCTGCTGCTCTACGGCGCTTCACGGCGTTATCTCCAAGGCGTAGGCCAGGTATGCGTGATTACCCTCACCTACGTCGGCGCCAATCTATTGAACTGGGGAGGGAATTGGGTGCTGATCTACGGCCACCTCGGCTTCCCCGCCATGGGAGTGCGTGGGTCTGCCTTGTCTACCGTCGTCGCGCGCATTTTGATGGCAGTTTCGCTGCTCGGTTTCGCCTGGCGGTACGAACGCAAGCGCGGCCACCCGCTTTTCCGCCACTGGGCGGGTCCGCAATTTGACCGCATCGCGAGGCTCCTGATACTGGGCTTTCCAGCTGCCATTCAAATCGCCCTCGAGGTTGGCGCCTGGAACACCGCCACTCTCTCCGCCGGCTGGCTTACACCTATCGCGCTGGCCACGCACCAGATCGCAATCAACTACGCCAGCATCACCTACATGGTGCCGCTGGGGATTTCAGCCGCTGCTGCCGTCAGCGTAGGCCATGCCGTCGGTGCAGGAGACAAGGCCAAAGCCCGTCGTGCCGGCTGGCTTGCGCTCGGTCTCGGCACCGCTTTCATGGTCCTCGCAGGACTGGTATTTCTGGTTGCGCCTCGGCCACTTATCGAGCTTTTTACCGCAGATCCGCGTGTGCTCGCCGTCGGTCCCAGTTTGCTATGGATTGCGGCAGCGTTCCAGATTTTTGACGGCGTCCAGACCGTGTGCACCGGGGCCCTGCGTGGGCTCGGCGAGACTCGCGCGCCCATGATTGCCAACTTCATCGGCTACTGGATCCTGGGCCTGCCGCTCGGAATGATTCTCTGCTTCGTGCTCAAATGGGGCATCTACGGCATGTGGATCGGCCTGACGCTGGCCTTGATCGTGATTTCGGCGATCCTGCTGCGCGGTTGGTACAAGGATTCTGAAGCGCTCAATGCTGAACTCGCCGAGCTATGAAGGACTCCCAGGTTATGACTGCGCCGCCGCCTCAATCTCAGCCCATTCCGCGTCGCTCAGGCTCACTTTTGCTGCCTTGATGTTCTCCTCCAGGTGCGCCACCGAAGACGTGCCGGGAATGGGCAGAATCACCGGCGAGTGATGCAGCAGCCACGCAATTGACAACTGGCTGACCGTCGCATCATGTTTTCTGGCGACCACATCGAGAACGCCTCCCGGCTTGGCAAGCTTGCCAGCAGCGATAGGGAACCACGGAATAAAGGCAATTCCGTGCTTCTCGCAATATTCCACCACATCCTCATGGGCCCGGTCGCTGAGGTTGTATTTGTTTTGCACGCTTGCGATTTCCACCACTTTGCGCGCCTGCTCGATCTCGGGCACCTTGACTTCGCTCAGTCCGATATGCCGGATCTTGCCTTGCTGCTGCATGGCCTTCATCGCCCCAAGAGACTCCTCCAAAGGAGTTTTCGGGTCAATTCGATGCAGCTGCCACAGGTCAAGGGTCTCCTGTTTCAGGAGTCGCAGGCTCATCTCAACCTGTTGGACCAGGTATTCCGCGCGGCCTACAGGTGCCCACTTCACCGGGCCTTGCCGCGTCAATCCCGCTTTGGTCGCAATGACCAGCCCTTTGGAATAAGGTAGCAGCGCCTCGCCGATCAACCGCTCGCTGACATCCGGCCCATAAGCGTCGGCGGTGTCGATGAAGTTGACGCCCAACTCCACAGCGCGCCGCAACACACGTCTGGAATTCTCTGGGTCCTTTGGCTCGCCCCACACGCCATCGCCAACAATGCGCATCGCACCAAATCCAAGACGGTTCACATCAAGGTCGCCGCCAAGCTTGAAGGTTTTTGCAAAATCACTCATGGCTGGATAGATGCAGCGATATCCAGAATGGATTCTCCAGCAAGGTAGAATTCCCGAGGAGCACATGCAGCGAAGTGGCCAATCGTCAGCTATTTAGCAGGATATCCTTCAACTACAATCCAGATTCAATATGTCCGATAACAGATATTCTGTAAACAACACAAGTTCAGCCAAGATTGAGTATCGGCTGTTGCCATTAACCTCGAATGGCGGCGAGGATCGTTTCTGCGCCCGCTTCACTGAAGCGTCCGGCGATCGATGTGAGTATGGTGCCCTGCCGATCAACGACCAACGCGTACACCGTCGCTTCGGAGCTGATTCCAATCGCCTTTTTGAATTCAGTTTTGCTGGTATACACGGTGACCACATGGGCCCTTGTAGACGTGCTCGGAATGCCGCGGCGCATTCCGGTATCAATAAACCATCGACCGATCACTCCGGGATTGTCGATAACCGGGAGTTCAAGCCATGGTGTTTTACCGTCTGCCAGATGCAAGCCGGTTGTCCACGTGTCCACGTCCGCCTGTTGCTCCCGCTGAAATGCCACAATCAGAATTGTGCGTTCGCCTGGCAGGTCCTTTGGGAGTGAAAGAGCACGCCCGTTCAGGTCGCTGCTGTTGACGACGGGAAAATGGTTGGCAGGCTGCGGCGAAGACTGTGGTGCGAACCCAGAATTTGCGCCCATCAACGCTCCAAGTGTCAGGATGAATCCAAATCGTATGGAAGCAACAAGCATTCTCGCCTTCACCTCAGGAAAGTAACAAAACTTCAGCGAAGGAGTCACAGCGAGGCCAGACTACATCTTGTAGCGACCCAGGTCTTCATCGTTCAGGCCTTCGAGCCATTTACGCAGTTGTTCTGTGGTTCCGCTCTCGGGCGGGCCAGCATTATTCAGCCGAGCAACGGCCAAAACAGGCTCCGCAACATAGATTGGGCAATCGGCGCGCAGCGCCAATGCAATCGCATCAGACGGCCGTGCATCCACCGTAACCGGCTCCCCTCCCTGAGTCAGCCATAGAATTGCAAAAAACGTATCGTCCTTAAGCTCTGTAATAACAACACGATTCAGCCGGCCATTCATTGAATGGATGAGGTTTTGCGCCAGGTCATGGGTCATCGGGCGCGGCGCTGACATCTTTTCGATTTCGATGGCGATGGCGTTCGCTTCATAGATACCAACCCAGATCGGAAGGATGGTATCGGAACCCACATCCTTGAGGATGACGATGGGCATGTTTGTATTGGGGTCCATCATCAACCCGCGAATGCGCATTTCAACGTCCACATTGCCCTCCCCTTCAAAACACTAAACCGCTTCGCCCACCAGGCTGTTCGGAAAAGTCTTGGTAATTCTCACCTGGTGATAGGTACCCGGGGCCGGCGCAATCGGATTCTTCCAGGTAAAATTTATCGGCTTGTTTTGCGAACTCCGTCCATTGATTTGACCTCTCGCCGGGTTTATACCCTCAACCATCGCTTCAAGAATCTCACCTAAGTGCTTGTCGTAGTTGACTCTTTGAATCTCTCTTTGACGGTCAAGCAGTACCTGAAGGCGTGTCGATTTTTCCACATCCGGTATGGAATCAATCATGACCAGCGCCGGGGTGTTAGGCCGGGCCGAGTACTTGAACCCGAAGACGGCATCGTACTGAACCTCATTGAGCAGGTCAATCGTCTGCTCAAAATCCTCGGGAGTCTCCCCTGGAAAACCTACGATGATGTCAGTCGTAAGTGCAATCTGCCGTTTTGCAGCCTTGACCCAGCTAATCCGCTCCAGGTACCAATCGCGTGTATATTCGCGGGCCATCATGCGCAAAATGCGCGACGATCCAGACTGCACCGGCAGATGAATATGGTCACAAAGCGTCGGAACTGCGTCGATAACCTCGACAATGTCGCGGGTAAAGTCACGCGGATGGCTGGTAGTGAAGCGGACACGCCGCACGCCAGGCAGTTCCCCCAGCGCCTGCAGCAGCTCGGCAAAGGTGCGCTTGCCAGAGGGGTCGCGGAAGCTGTTCACGTTCTGGCCCAGCAGTTGAATTTCCGTGTAGCCGAGGTCGACAATGCGCCGCGCCTCCTCCAGTACGGAATCGGAGGTGCGACTGCGCTCCTTGCCGCGCGTATACGGCACCACGCAGTAAGAGCAGAACTTATCACAGCCCTCAATGATGGTGATGTAGCCGCGGTAAGGATTTTGCCGCGAGGTGAATTCCGTCTCAAAGGTAAGGTCGGTCTGGCGGTCGTCAAGGCCCGTGATGCGGGTCTCCCCAGCCTCCAGGCGTGCCAGCATTTCGGGCAGCTTGCGGTAAGAAGCGGAGCCGGCCACGATCGAGACGTAAGGTGCGCGCTCGAAAATCTTCTCGCCTTCCTGCTGAGCAACGCAGCCAATCACAGCAAAGCGCTTGCCTTCCTTGTGCAGCTTTTTGTAGTCATTGAGCCGATTGAAGACCTTCTGCTCAGCTTTGTCGCGAATCGAACAGGTGTTGTACAGCAGCAGATCAGCGTCTTCCTCCACCTGCACCTGCGCGTATCCCTGCTGCTCAAGTGTGCCAATGACTTTTTCCGAGTCATGGACATTCATCTGGCAGCCGAAGGTTTCGAGATAGAAGGTTTTGCCCGTCGCCATAGTCTCTCAGTATATAGTTGCGCAGCCCGGTCTGCTTTGATGCGTCTGTTGCAGGTCACCGGCAGTTCACTGGAGCCGTGGCTCGGTTCACTGGGAGTGAGGAATGCCGGCGAAAACAGGCTCGACCACCGCTATAGTGGATGCAACGTGGATGGAGGTTTTGCATGCCCGTTTACCCCCGAGTTTTGCTTGTGGCGCTTTCCCTTGTTCCCTGTTCGCTGGCCCAGGAATCTCACGACCATCCCGCACCGGAAAAGTTGGGAAAAGTAACTTTTTCTACCTCCTGCCAGCCGTCGGTCCAGGATAAATTTGAGCGCGGCGTTGCACTTTTGCACTCCTTCGCCTACGGTCCGGCGCGGAAGGCCTTCCAGGAAGTGGCCTCGCAGGACCCGCAGTGCGCGATGGCGCATTGGGGCATTGCAATGTCGTACTACCACCAGCTATGGGAGCCGCCGACCGCTGCCGACGTGCAGTTGTCGGGGAGACAGGAGATAACCCTGGCTCAAAGCGAAGGTACTGCGTCGCTGCGTGATCGCCAGTGGATCTCGGCGTTGGCGTTGATCTTCCAGGATTCTCCAGGCGTGCCTTATGGGACGCGGGTCGTTCAGTATGCCCACGCGATGGGTGCGATGGCCAGGGACAACAAAGACGACGTGGAGACCCAGGTTTTTTACGCACTTGCACTCCTCGCCAGCGCCTCGCCAGCGGATAAGGCGCACGCCAATCAAAAGGAGGCGGTCGAAATCATCGAACCGCTTTACCGTCGTTTCCCTAACCATCCTGGACTCGCGCACTACATGATTCACACCTGCGACAACGCAGAACTGGCGACCAGGGGCTTGCCAGCGGCGCGAGCCTACGCCGGGATCGCTCCATCCGTGCCTCACGCGTTGCATATGCCCTCTCACATCTTTACGCGACTCGGTCTATGGAGTGACTCGATCAATTCAAATCGGGCCGCGAGGGCTTCGGCGCACGAGCAGGGCGATGTAGGAGAGGAACTTCATGCGATGGACTACCTGGTCTACGCCACTCTGCAATTGGGCCGCGATGAGGAAGCTGCAGAGGTGATTTCGAAACTCACTGCGATGCGGGAGCTAAACCTCAAGGACGCGAAGGTGGCGTATGCTGCCACGGCAATGCCGATTCGGTACGCTGTAGAGCGCGGGCAATGGGCAGAAGCGGAGCGGATGACAGAGCCTGCTGGCGCTCCACCGCAGGTTGCAGCCCTGGCTGTTTGGGCTCGCGGGATGGGATTGGCCCGGACCGGACACGCAGTTGAGACACCGAAACTAGTGACACGATTGCAGGAGTTGACTTCGCAATTGCAGACTGCGGGAAATAGCTACTGGAGCACTCAGACCGAAATTCTAGCCCGGGAAGTTCAAGCCTGGACAGCCCAGGCGGAGAACAAGCCCGAGGAAGCGGTGGCACTGATGCAGGCTGCTGCTGATGAAGAGGACGGGATCGAAAAGTTGCCGGTGACGCCAGGGCCGATCATTCCGGCCCGCGAGCTGCTTGGCAGCCTGTTGTTGGCGCAAAACCGCGCGGGGGCGGCACTTGAGGCTTTTCGTGCCGTGCTCAAGGATTCTCCCGGGCGTCGTGGTGCGCTGGAGGGCGAGAAAAAAGCCTCTGAAGCTGACAGCGAGGCACCCCGCTAGCGGAAAGTTGGCAAGCCCTGGTCATTTCTCGGTCGGCATATCCGTATGAAGATAAGCCAGCAGAGCGGCCATTTGCTCTTCCGTAAAGCGCCCGGAAAAGCTGGGCATCTTCCCTTTTCCGTAAATGATCTGCCGCCGCACTTCTGCATCGGTCGCAGCAGCGCCACTGGGCAGATTCGCTTTGGCCATGGCTCCGTGAATACTCGGTGGTGGCGGCTTGAGCGCGAGGTCATTGTCTTCGTGGCAATGCGCGCAGCGAACGGCATACAGGTGCTGCCCCTCGACCTGTTGGGGGGTCAGGGCTGGCTGGCGACGGCATCCGGTGAGAGCCAGCACCGCCGCAAGCGTGGCCCCCGGTCTGAAATTCCAGACCGGGGGCACCCATTCAATCAGCGTTCGCCCAGTTCCCTTCCGCAAGCTAGACGGCCTTTTTGCTGTCGGCAAACTTGGCGCTCACCGCGTCCCAGTTTACTGCCGAGAAGTAGGCCTTCACGTAGTCGGCACGCTTGTTTTTGTACTTGAGGTAGTAGGCGTGCTCCCAAACATCGATGCCGAGCACCGGCTTGTGGCCGAGGGCGAGCGGGCTGTCCTGGTTGGGGGTGGTTTCAATTTCGAGCGTGCCCGCCGGCGAGATCACCAGCCAGGCCCATCCACTGCCAAAGACGCCGATAGCCGCCGCGCTCAGTTTGTCTTGTAAGCCGGAAAAGCTCGAAAATCGCGTGTCAATTGCTTTGGCCAGCTCGCCAGTAGGAGCCGCCCCGCCCTTGCCCAGTGTGGGCCACCAGAAGGAGTGATTTGCGTGTCCGCCACCCTGGTTGCGCACCGCTGTACGGATCGATTCAGGCACCGTGCTCAGGTTGGCTACGAGCTCTTCCACGGTCTTGCCAGCGACTTCTGGATGCCCGGCGACTGCTGCGTTGAGCTTGTCAACATACGCCTGGTGGTGTTTGTCATGGTGCAGATGCATGGTTTCGGCATCAAAATAGTCAGCCAGCGCATCATAGGCATAGGGTAACGCGGGTAATGTAAAGGGGCCGGTCGGTGCTGTCGCGGGTGCCGATGCTGGTGCTGCTGCGGCCGCTTGAAATCCTGCGGCCCGGCTCACGCGAGAGGCTGCGAAAACCACGGCGCTCGCCAATCCGCTCATCTGTTTGATTGCCATTCTACGATTCATGGGTGGGTCCTTTTCACTAGGGAGTGCGGTTGCAGTTGTCTGAATTGGTCAACGCGTCGCGGGTCTGACGGTTTTTCAATACGTTTGATGCGAGAAACCGCAACCTCGCAGCGGTTTCCAAAGACACCTTATCGTAAGCTGAAAACATGCTCTTGCCCACCCTGTCTGAGATTGAGGCCGCACAAAAAGTGGTCTACCAGACCATGCCGCCCACGCCCCAATACAGTTGGCCGCTGTTGAACGAAAGGCTTGGCTCCACAGCCTATATCAAGCATGAGAATCACACGCCGGTTGGCGCTTTTAAATTGCGCGGCGCTTTGGTCTACGTTGACTGGCTCTTGCAATCCTACCCAAATATGACCACCGTCGTAGCAGCAACCCGTGGCAATCACGGCCAGGGCGTAAGCATGGCTGCCCGCATGCACGGGTTGGCGGCCATCATCGTGGTGCCGCGCGGCAACAGCGTTGAAAAGAATTGCGCCATGGTAGCTCAGGGAGCGGTGCTGATCGAGCATGGAGACGATTTCCAGGAATCGCTTGAGTTCGCTCGTTCGCTGGCGGCAGAGCCGGGGCATCGGATGGTTGAGTCCTTCCATCCCCGCTTGGTCATGGGCACCGCAACCTATGCGCTTGAATTTCTGCGCGCTGCCCCGCCACTGGGCACTGTTTACGTCCCCATCGGCCTCGGCTCCTCCATCTGCGGCATGGCGGCAGCGCGCAACGCTCTTGGGCTGAAGACTGAAATCGTTGGAGTCGTAGCCGCTGCCTCTCCCTCGCACGCCATTTCATTTCGCGAAAGGCGCGTTGTTGAAGCGCCTTCGAGCACTCAAATTGCCGACGGACTGGCCTGTCGCATTCCCAATCCGGATGCCATGCAGGTCATCTGGGGCAACGTAGCGCGCATCGTCGAGGTCTCTGACGCGGAAATCGCAGCCGCAATGCGTGCCTACTACCAGGACACCCACAACCTCGCCGAGGGGGCCGCCGCCGCCGCGCTGGCCGGAGCGCTTCAGGAAAAGAACCAGTTACGAGGCCAGACCACAGGCGTCATCCTCACCGGCGGCAATGTCGACCGCGAGATTTACGGGCAAGTGCTGGCGGAGGCGTTATGACGACTCGCTCTGATCAATCTGAAACGACAACGCCGCTTTTTCATAGCGCGCAGAATCATTGTTTCGGTTGCGGCCCAGCCAACCCCGTTGGCCTGCACCTAATATTTTCTGCGGACCAACACAAGACCGTGTTTTGTGACGCTACGCTATCGGCAGACTACGAAGGCCCTCCCGGCTACCTGCACGGCGGCATCATTGCGACCCTGCTCGACGAGGCCATGAGCAAGGCCAATCGGGCAAGAGGTGTAACCGCAATGACCCGCCGCATGGAGGTGGACTACCTGCACCCCGTCCCCTCCGCCAAACCAATCCGGCTCGTCGCCACCGTGACGCGCAGCGAAGGCCGAAAACACTGGGCAGGCGCGGAACTGCGCAACGCCGAGGGCCTCTGCCTGGCCAAGGCAACGGGCCTCTTTATCGCCATCCGTGCGCGAGCATTCTCCAAAAATCCTGGTGAATGATGGTTACTAAATTACAACGGAAGTCACCTAGTTTCGAGCACTGAAGTCGGCCCCCGTTGACCCTTTGTGCCTGCCTCTTCCCCTGATACAGCCATTTCGCAATTCTCGGCAGTCCTGCAGTCTTATGGAAGAGGCAAGCTCACTTGAAACATGATTCAACACAGGGCCTGGTAGCCGGCCTGCCTCGACCGGTTTGGTCTCCAGGAGTTCGTGCAACGTTCAATCATGTTGAGCCGGGGTTGACTCACCGGCATAATGAACAGCGGTGTCCAATGAGTCCCGGAGATATCCGGCAATATGGACTGCAGAAGACGGGAGCATCCGGGCGAATCAGCCGGATCTCACGAAATTCCGCTTCGCCTTGGCGTACAACTGCTCCAACCTTTAGAAAGGAAGTCTATGAAGAAGATGTTGAACTACTCCGTCCTGGCTATGGTGCTCTTTCTTGGCGTCAGCACACTTGCCCACGCTAAAAATGACCACAAAGACGACAGAGACGGCAACTGCAACGACAACCAGGCTCCCGAGGTCGACGCAGGGTTTGCCATCAGCGGTCTGACCATGCTCGGTGGCACCTTGACCGTTCTCCGCGCACGCCGCAAGAAGTAGTCGGCCGCAGACAACCATTTGTTTTAACAACGCTTCATCTTGAATCTGTTTGTATTCATTCCGGGGTGCGGTCGGCGACGGGGCTTCAACGACCAGCATCCCCACTGTTTCACACCATGCAGATATCCTTACTACTGAACCGACCCTACACCGTAGGCCCGATTCTCTCCGCCACTCCATCGCATGCCTGATACCGCTGGTGTTCCCAGATAGGTTACTTAAGGGCATAGACTTTGCACGGAATAGCCATTTCGAACCGCGCGCGATGACGATACAAATAGGTAGCGACAGAATGAGGCACTTTGCTTCAATCAATCCAGATGGCACAAGAATGGCCGGTATCGGTCACTTCGACTCTTTGGTATGATGTCGTCAATGCGCAACGTTCCCAGGTCTAATCCATCTGGAAACTTCACCGGCATGTACCGCAGAACAAAGGATTCAGAGGGAACAACGCAGCTGAATCTGTAGCTAGAAAGCAAGGCAGCAAGATCGACAGGCTCAGGTCGTTGATACAAGAGAATATCTGCTCTTCAAGTCAATGCTCTGGCTCCCAGCTTTCACGGTACCTGTTGCACAACTGCCCGAAAGGACATAACCATGAAGACACTTCTCAAGTACTCCCTTCTGGTGTTGGTGTTGGCGCTTACTTCAAGCACCCGCGCGCACGCAGACGGTTGGTGGTGGAATCCTCCGCCGCCCGATCCTCCGCCACCGTGCAACAACGTTGCTCCAGAAGTTGACCCCAGCCTCGCAATCGGCGGTCTCACGCTGCTTGCCGGCACGCTGACGGTCCTGCGCTCACGTCGTCGCCGGTAGTCGGAGGCAGCGCTGAGCAACTTCCTCAACCGCGCATCGACTGGGAGCAACCACTCCCAGTCAGGTCCGCTTTCATCCGCAAGCCGTTACATTCCCCAATTTCTGCTCGGGCGCCTTTATTTTCTCGCCGCCATCCTCTGCATTGATTGCCTTCTGCTAGCCAGTATCCCGCATACATCTTCACTGCTCGGCCCGCTGGCCCCTTTCGGAATCGTCTCTTACGCTGTCTTTATTGGCCTCGGCTACACCCGGCTCAAGGCGCAGCGCGAGCCACTTCGATTCAATAAAGCTCTGTTCTTCGCCCACCTCGGTTGTGTCGCAGTCGTCCTGCTGGGGATCGTCGCAGCCTGGCAGCGTCTTGAGTTTCTTCAAGTTTCCTACGCCTTCCACATCACCTGCCGCCTTGTTTTGCTGGTTGGAATCGCGCTTCTCGCCTTTGCCTGCATCCCCGTGGGCGCCTGGGCGAGCATTATCCACTCGACCCGCCGCCTCTGGCTATACTCTGCCCTTGCCGGAGCGCTTGCCTGGGTTATGCGTTACCCCCTTCAATCCTTCTGGGATGCCTCCAGCTCCGCACCAGGCCGCGTCCTTCAGGTGATCGCATTCCACTCGGTCAAAGTTGTGCTCCGCTTCTTCCTCCCTGGAATCCTGGTCGATGCCCGCACCTTTAGAATCGGCACGCCCAACTTCACCGTCATCATTGCCGAGGCCTGTTCAGGCATGGAAGGCCTGGGACTGGTGCTCGTCTTCACCGTTGTTTGGCTCTGGTATTTCCGTAAAGAGAGCCGGTTTCCCCAGGCTCTTCTGCTCATTCCATGTGCCCTGCTTTGCGTCTGGATGCTCAACATTCTCCGCATTTCTGCACTCGTGCTCATCGGCAACGCCGGGGGCCGCGAGGTCGCCATGGTCGGCTTTCACTCCCAGGCCGGATGGATTGCGTTTACCCTCGTCGCCCTCGCTTTCTCCATGGCCACGCGCAAGCTTTCCTGGGTGCGGCGCATTCCATCCTCGGCCGCCGCTGCTACAAGTGCAGCTGACCTTCAGGCACAGCCCAACATCGAAGAGACCGGAGAATCGCCCGCAACTGCGGCTTACCTCGTTCCCTTCCTCGCTATTCTAGGGGCGTCCTTCCTCTCCAAAGCCGCCTCAGGATATTTTGAATGGCTCTATCCCATCCGCTTCTTCGCCGCTATCCTGGCCTTGGTTGCCTATCGCAGCGAATACAGAAAGCTGAACTGGCGTTTTGGCTGGGCCGCGCCACTCACCGGCGCAGCCATCTTTCTGGTCTGGATTGTGCCCGGATTGTGGGCCCACACCTCTTCAGCAAGCCCCCTCGGTTCAGCTTTGAACACCCTTTCTCCCACCGCCCGGTTCACCTGGATTTCCTTCCGCGTCCTTGCGGCCGTCCTCACCGTACCCATGGCCGAGGAGCTGGCTTTTCGCGGCTACGTCGCCCGCAGGCTCATGGCACGCGAATTTGATACCGTCGCTTTCACTGCGCTTACCGCCTTGTCTATCGGGATTTCCTCCTTCGTCTTTGGTCTGATGCACGGCCAGCAATGGATTGTCGGCACGCTGGCCGGGCTGGCTTTTGCCGCCGTCCTCCGCAGCAAAGGCCAGATCTGTGATGCCTTCGTTGCCCATGCCACCAGCAACCTGTTCCTCGCTGCATGGGTACTGCTGCGCGGAGACTGGGGTCAGTGGTAACGGTTCGTGTCCTACCGTAGCTACATGTGTTCCTGAGTCCTGCGCTTGGCCGCCCCAACCCGCGACCACTTATACAATCAGAGAATGCTCGCTGAAACCGCGCCTCAATTCCCCAAAGCGGATGCGAGTTCCCTCTCCGGCCTGCTCCACAGCGCCTTCGGCTTTGTCGAGTTCCGCGCCAACCAGGAGGCCGTCTGCCGCGCCGCCGTCGCTGGCGAGGACGCTCTGCTCGTCATGCCAACTGGCTCTGGCAAATCCCTCTGCTACCAGCTCCCAGCCATCGCCCGCGGTGGCACCGCACTTGTTGTCAGCCCGCTCATCGCACTCATTGAAGATCAATGCGCCAAGCTGGTGAGCCTCGGATTTTCCGTTGCGCGCATCCACTCTGGCCTGGATCGCGCCGTCAGCCGCCAGGCATGTTTTGACTACCTGCAAGGCAGCCTGCAATTTCTCTTCATCGCGCCAGAACGCCTTCGCGTTCCCGGCTTCCCGGAAATGCTGGCCAAGCGTAAGCCAACTCTCATCGCCATCGATGAGGCCCACTGCATCTCGCAGTGGGGCCATGACTTCCGCCCCGACTACCGCATGGTCGGCCAGTACCTGCCCGCCCTTCGCCCGGCCCCTGTGCTCGCGCTCACGGCCACTGCTACGCCGGCCGTCCAACGCGATATCCTCACCCAACTCGGACTCTCCAGCGCCCGCAAATTCATTCACGGATTCCGCCGCGACAACCTGGCCATCGAGGTCGCTGAAGTCCCCATGCCCATGCGGCCCGACCTGATCTGCGAACTGCTCGAGGACCCCGCCCGCCGCCCCGCCATCGTCTACGCCCCCGCGCGCAAAAAAGCAGAAGAGCTGGCCACCCGTCTCACAAGCGTCTGCAAAGCCGCCGCGTACCACGCCGGTTTACCCGCCGAAATACGGGCTGACGTCCAGCAGCGCTTCCAATCGGGCCAGATTGACTGCGTCGTAGCCACCATCGCCTTTGGCATGGGCATCGACAAGGCTGACGTCCGCACCGTCATTCACGCCGCCCTGCCCTCAACCCTTGAAGGCTACTACCAGGAGATCGGTCGCGCTGGTCGCGATGGCCTGCCCAGCCGCGCCATCCTGATGCATTCCTACGCCGACATTCGCACCCACGACTTCTTCCTCAAGCGCGATTACCCCCCCATCGATGCCGTACAAAAAGTATTCAACGCCTTGTCAGCCGACCCGCGCCCCCTCGACGAAATTCGTGCCCGCCTCACAGATGACCCCAAAAACCACGACATCGACGAAGAAACCTTTGCCAAAGCCGTCGAAAAACTCTTCATCCACGGCGGCGCACAAGTTGATTATGAAAACAACGCAACTCGCGGCGACCATCGCTGGTCTGCACCCTACACCCGGCAATCGGACTATCGCCGTAATCAGCTGGAACTGGTGCGCAAATTTGTCGATGGCCACCAGTGCCGCATGGCTGCTCTTGTACTCCACTTCGGCGACCTCGCAGACGGCCGCATCCGCTGTGGCCTCTGTGACTTTTGCATTCCCAACGCCAGCTCGACCCAGCAATTCCGCGCACCATCCCGAGCTGAATCGGTTGCTCTTCAGGCCATCCTCGACGCCCTCAGCGGGAACGACGGCAAATCTATCGGCAAGCTGCTCAAAGAACTTCCCGGCAACCTCAACCGAAAAGAGCTGGATACATACCTCTCAGCCCTCGCCAAATCCGGGCTGATTACCGTCGATGACGCCGAATGGATCAAGGACGGCGAAACCATTCTCTACAGAAAAGCCAGCCTCACCGCCCAGGGTGAATCCCTGAAAGACGGCAACTCGCTCTCGCAGTTTGAACTGCAACTCCCCGCCGAAGGCCCCAGCTCCCGGCAGAGTAGCCTGCCTGGAACCAGAGCTGACCGAAAACCTGCATCCAAAGAAGCAAGTATCGCTGCCCAGCCCATCAACCTCAGTCCGACGGGGCAGGCCCTTGAGCAGTCCCTCAAGGAATGGCGTACCACCATCGCCAAAAAGCTCGGCATGCCGCCCTTCGTCGTGCTCCATGACCGCACCCTGCACGCCATCGCTGACAGCTGCCCCACCACCCCAAATCAGCTTCAGGAAATTTCCGGTATGGGCCCCGCCAAAGTCGAAAAATACGGCCAACCGATCCTTGAAATCTGCAAACGACATTAATCTGCTAATTTTTCTCTATCGCACCAAAAAGACGCTTACCTTTGCCGGAGCCACCGTGACCCCGCTCTCAAGAACTCTCCTGCTCCTGCTCCTTGCCCCGGTCCTTTGCGGCCACTCGGAGCAGCCATCCGCTTTCCCCGAGCCCGTTGGCGAAAACCTGCTCCGCCTCGAAGGCATAGAGCCCATCTCCGGCATCCACTACCTCAAGCTCATCCTGCTGCTCCGGTCACCCGAGACGCCCGCAAATGCCTCACCAGAGATGCTGCCTCGATTCACCATGGAATGCCGTGAGCAAGCCGGCAAGCGAAGCCTCCACTGGCTCCTTCGCTTCGACGGCAGCCCCGACTTCAGCTTTCAGCCTCCGGTCGTACCAACCACCGAACATCCATTCCCGCTCAAAAATCCCTCCATTGACCTGAAAATGCGCTTTGAAGGCTACACGCGTTCCCAGGAATTCAAGCGCCAGTGGGAAGAGCTCCCCACCGGGGAGCTCTACTATCGCAACTTCGGCTTCAACTCCCACAACCTCGACGATCCCCGATACTTCCTGCAATGGCTCAGTTCCCTGCCCAACCTGCGCATCGGATACGCCAAATCGGCAGCAAACCAGGCAAAAGAGCTGGTCTTCCCCACGCAACCCCTGCTCGATCAGCTTAAAAAGACCGCGTTCTGCCAGCCTTAATTCAGCTTCCCGACAAAAGTGCGCTTCGTGGAATACTCTAAGGTTGCTCGCCCAGGCCGGTATCAACGTTCGTCATGGTCACCTTCAACGGAGCTTTCGATCCATTCCGACGCTTCCGCTTCACAGGTGGCGCACTGCTCGGCGGTCGATTCTTGCCATTCGACCGCTTTCCCGTCGCCTCAATCACCGCGCGCATCCAATAATCGCCTGCTGCATCCACTTCGATCCCATGCACTTCCCGCTCAAATCCAGGGAACCGCTTGCCGAATTCTTCCAGCGCCAATATCAGCCTTATCACCGGGCTGTCCGCCTCACCCAGCCGTTCACCCGGCATGCACACCGGGATTCCCGGCGGATACGGCACCAGCATCACTCCGGCAATACGCCCCGCCATCTCGTTGAACTTTACCTTCTCCGTGCCACCCCGCACTAACTTCTGGTAAGTCTGGGCCGGGGTCAGCACTTCCACGGTATTCAGCTCGCAGGCTTCCGCTTCGAGTGCGCTCAGGCGTAACTCCACCATCGCCGCATGCATCTCGTCACTTAGCTCCTTCAGGCTGACATTGCGGTACTTCGTAGGATACTTTGTTACCAGGTCTGGCAGCGCCTCGCTCAGTGTCGCCTCAGTGTCATACAACCGCTTGAATTCAAACAGATTCTCAAGCAAACTGCCCCACTTGCCTTTGCTGGTTCCAACTGAAAACAGAACTAACACGGTGTAATCGCCGGTGCGTGCAATCTCCACCCGCCGCGCATCCAGAAATTCCGTCAGAATCGCCGCCGGAATTCCCCATTCCGCCACCACGCCTTGCGCATTCACGCCCGGCATCAGAATGGTTACCTTGGTTGGGTCCAGCATGCAATAGTCGTCTTCAACGTCATCGTCAAGATACCCATGCCAGTCTTCCCCCGGCTTCAGGGTCCAACAACTTGAATTCGTAGCCAGTAACTCATCCGGCGCGTCTTCAAACAGGTACCGCGTCCCGTCAATCGGATCCTCGACCCTGTCCGGTTGAAAGAGCCGGAAGAACCACCCCTCACCATCTTCCAAAGCCCGCAACCTGTGCGCAATCGAAGACATAGCCTTGCGAAAGCTGATCGCGTCAAAGATAGTTTCGGCCATCAGTGTCGGCCCGGCTGGCTCATCCATCATCGCAGCCGCCACATCCAGCGAAGCAATAAGCGGATAAAACGGCGACGTCGTCCCATGCATCATGAACGCTTCATTGAACTGGTCAAACTCCAGCGGCGCCCTCGGGCTCAACTTGATATGCACCATCGAAGCCATCGAAAATGCCGCCAGCATCTTATGCGTTGACTGTACCGCAAACAGAGCCGGACGCTCCGGCATATCATCCGGCACATCCATCGCGAACCGCCCGCGATAGATGGGATGAAATTTCGCGTAAGCGTACCACGCCTCGTCAAAGTGAATCCGCGGCACCGACTGCGCTAATTCCGTCACCACCCGGTTCACGTCGTAGCATAACCCGTCATACGTGGAATTCGTAACTGCAGCATAAGTTGCCTCCTGCGAAGTCGCGCCGGCTGAAAACGGACTCCTGGCAATCAGTTCCTTGATAGCTGCAGGGCTAAACCGCTTCAGCGGCACGAGCCCAATCATCCCATAACCATTGCGCGTTGGCGTCAGATATACCGGCCGCGCTCCAGTTACCGTAAGCGAATGGCAAATTGACTTATGGCAGTTCGCATCAACGATAACAATATCGTCCTGGCCAATGACGCCATGCCCGACAATCTGGTTTGACGTGGACGACCCGCCAAGCACGTAAAACGTCCAGTCCGCACCAAAAATGCGCGCAGCGTTCCGCTCCGATTCCCCCGGAGGCCCAATATGGTCCAGCCACGAGCCGAGCGGCGAAGTTGAAATCCCCAAATCCGACCGCATGATGTTCTCGCCGAAGAACTTGTGAAACTCCATCCCCACCGGATGCTTCAAAAATGCCACGCCACCCATATGCCCCGGCGCATCCCAACTATAGGCACCCTGGTCGTTGTACTTCTTCAACTCGCGAAAATACGGCGGCAATAGCTGCTCGTTGTACCGCTCCACCGCAAAATCCACACGGCTCGCAATAAACGCAGGCGTGTCGCCAAACAAATGGATGTACTCATGGACCTGCTTCACCACTTCGAGCGGCAACTCGCTCACCAGCGTTCGGTCCGCAATCAGGAAGATTGGCACCTTCTTGTTTCGCCGCCTCACAGCACGGATAATCCGCAGCGCTGCGCGCTCATCAAACTGATGCTCCCCTGCCAGATCCCAATCCAGCAGAATCGCCGAGTGCGATGGGTCAGACTTCACCAGCGAAAGGCCGTCTTCCGGGGTCGAAGTGCGGACCACTTCGTATCCCTCTTTGCTGATCGCATCTACCAGCCGTTCCATTGCACGATCCGAAACCGAATCAGTTCCACCCACTTCGCTGGCAATCAGCAATACCCAACGTCCCTCGTCCATCTCACCTCACACTTCCTTAGGTATCCTACAACTCTTCGCCGCTTCCGTTTCCCCGGTCATCATCCCCGTCAACTCAAATTCATCTTCCTGCAACACACCGCCGACACCCTCCCGACAATCCCCTGAAGTTTGTGCCATGCAAATCGTGTTTGCGATGCCTGATTCCCCGCCATCCGCATCACTGGTACACTTGAGATTCGGACCAAATTGGCAATTTGCATTGCATCCGCAAGGTCCTCGGTATGGCATGGGAAGTGAGGAAACACAATGGCAGAAGTCACTCATAATGGGAGCTTTACAGGTACCAGCCTCCGTCTTAAGGTAGGTCTGGCTGAAATGCTCAAGGGCGGCGTCATCATGGACGTGATGAGCGTGGAACAGGCAAAAATCGCCGAAGAAGCCGGCGCAGTCGCTATCATGGCTCTCGAACGCGTTCCCGCCATGATCCGGGCAGAGGGCGGCGTTGCCCGCATGGCCAACCCTCGTCTCATCAAGGCCATCAAAGCCGTTGCGTCAATCCCCGTCATGGCCAAGGCGCGCATCGGCCACTTCGCCGAGGCCCAGGTCCTCGAGGCTCTTGGCGTCGACTTCATCGACGAGAGTGAAGTTCTGACCCCTGCCGACGAAGTGCACCACATCGACAAGCATCAGTTCACCATCCCCTTCGTCTGCGGTGCGCGCAACCTTGGTGAAGCCCTCCGCCGCATCGCCGAGGGTGCCGCCCTCATCCGCACCAAAGGCGAGCCCGGCACCGGCGACGTCGTCCACGCCGTTCAGCACATGCGCCAGATCCGCAAGGAGATCCGCGCCCTCACCGTCCTCGGTGAAGAGGAACTTTTCGCCGCCGCCAAGGAGCACAGCGCACCCTACGAACTCGTTCGCATGGTCGCCAAAACCGGCAAGCTCCCCGTCCCCAATTTCTCTGCCGGAGGCATCGCAACCCCGGCCGATGCAGCCCTCATGATGCAACTCGGCGCAGAAACCGTCTTCGTCGGCAGCGGTATCTTCATGAAGTCAGGCGCTATCCCTCTCGACGTCAGCACCTGGACTGCCGAAGACGCGGCGATCGGACTCTGCACCACGCCCGATGTCGGCACCCCGCGCAACCCCGACGAACGCGCTGAAGCCGTCTCCCGCGCCAAGGCCATCGTCCTCGCCACCGCTCATTTCAACGATCCGAAGATCATCGCCGAAGCCAGCGAGATCGTCACCGGCGAAATGAAAGGCCTCGCCGCCGCCGCCATTGAAGCACAGGACCTGATGCAAACCCGCGGCTGGTAATGTCTGCCAGGCAGGCAGCCCGCCCTTCAGACGAAAACGGATCAACAGAGCCGGAGATGCCCATGCATCTCCGGCGTTTTGCGTTCAAAACATTTGCCTCAGATCTGGCACGATTGTGCCTTGAAAGGGTAACTATTCTGGATCTGAAGTCTTGGCGTATTTGGAAGCATGCTTTGGCAACTTAAGATTTCGGAAGGAATCATCGAGAACAAACGACCCAATTCGTATCCCCTCTCCGTGGATTTCGTTCGTCGAAAGGTTTCGAATCGCTCTTGTTGTCCATTGATATCCGAAGTCGTAACTTCCTTCGTTGAACCAATCTTGCGGATACAGTCGATACGTCGATGAACGAAAATTCACAACGATCAGGGCGCGATTAGCTTTAGACCATCCATCCGAAATGCCTATTCCTGATGAGTCGCAAAATAGTAGTAACTCACCAAGGCCCTTGACCTGAAGCGGAAAATTCAAAGGAAGAGCCTCATTTACTACAGTCGTTTCAACGTTGAATGCAGCGGATGGCGATCCACCAAGCAGGATGTGCATTTCCCGCGATTTCATCAGATCGTAATGAACGTGGAGATCTTTGCCGAGTGGTGTCAGTTGCTGCAAATCAACGATAAGAAAGTGGACTGGTGGCGTTAGAATGCCTGTTGTAGCAGCTTGATGCCAGATAAGAATCGTTGAGTTCCCGATAGGCTTGACAAAATTTTGTAAGCCTAAAATTGCGATGGGACCATGTTTGCCAACAAGCAAAGTCTTCCCGGCCGCAATCGAGTCCTGTGCAGGGCGTTCCCAGTGAAATCCATCAAGAATGATTTGCCCATCGGCCAAGTACCACGGACTCGGTCCCGGCACTCCGTCGAACATTGACAGCTCCGTTAGCTTTTCGCTTCTGTGCCGAGATTCTGATCGAACGAGGTTTCGAAAGAATTCCAGCAATTTCTCACTCCTAAGTTGACGTAACAAGAGGGCGCCCACTTTCATGATAACTTCTGACTAGTTAGATGACCATCTCGAGGTAACGATGACCTGGCCAGTTTACGAGGCAAAAAGCCGCTTTAGCGAACTTCTCGATGCTGCCGTTGAACTTGGTCCGCAGATCATCTCGCGCCGAGGTGTGGAAACCGCTGTGGTCCTGCCGATTGGAACGTGGAAGCGCCTGCAACAAGCAGCTCGTCAATTGGCAATCGATCCTCTCACAGATCCAAGCGGCCCTCATGACCTGTACATTCCATCTCGACAAAACTTCACTATCCGTCCCGTAAAGTTCGAGGACTAGCCTGTTTATGTATCTCCTTGATACGAACGTGATCTCCGAACTGCGCCGCGTCAAGCCACACGGAGCAGTATCGGCTTGGTTCTCTACGGTTCGTAAATCAGACGTCAAAATCCCGGCTGCTGTAATTGGCGAAATCCAGTCTGGCATCGAATTGACTCGTACTTAGAACCTGTCAAAAGCTCTCGAACTCGAGGTTTGGCTGGAACGGGTCCTTGCCTACTATGAAATTCTCCCTGCAGACGCGGCTGTATTTCGCGAGTGCTCAAAGCTAATGTCCAGCCACGCAGCGCACTTGTTCTCGAGCGCCATCATCGCGGCCACAGCCCGTGTCCACCGCCTCACCGTCGTGACCCGCAACACCAGGAACTTCGCAAATTTCAGCGTCGATCTCCTGAACCCCTTCGACTACAAGCCTTGATTCTCTCTCCGAACCTTAGAAATCGATCAGCAAACTCCCCGATGCCGCAGTTTTGGGAAAGCTCTTGCACATTGCCTCGGAATCGCTGTTCGCTGAAATACTTTGCGTAGAATTAAGCCGACTTCATGCAGAATGAATTCAGGCCGCAAACTCTCCTGCCTCAATCGGTCAGCAGTTGACCCAGTCTAAGATAGGAGGCACGGGAACGGTAGGAACATACCGATACCCCCTTTCCGCGCTGAAGTGGAAGCAGGCTTGAAATATTGCAATCTGCAATTATGCACAAGTGGAACTACCCCCCCCTCCCCCCCTCATTTATTTTCAAACCCTTCTCTTATTTAAGTCGTAAACACCGGGTCGGACAGAATTCTGCCGACTTCACGGCGTGAAACCTTCCCAGGCATGCATCCGTTATCCTGAGAAAAGGAGAAAGCATTGTCATCGAACCAATCCGCGCCGCACATCGGCGTCCTCGCCATCCAGGGCGATTATGAATCCCACGCCCAAGCCTTGACCGAGGCAGGCGCAATCCCATCGCTGGTCAAAACCGCCGCTGACCTCACCGGACCCAACGCCCAGCCACTAGACGGCCTCGTCCTTCCCGGCGGCGAATCCACGACCATGCTCAAGTTCCTGCTGCCGAACAACGGCCGCAAGGGCTTCTTCGATGAACTGCAGGCCTTCGTTCAATCCCGACCAACATTCGGCACCTGCGCCGGAGCCATCCTGCTCGCCAGCGAAGTCCTCAACCCGACCCAGCCCCAAAAGCCTCAGCGCAGCCTTGCTGCCCTGGATATAACAGTCGAGCGCAACGCTTATGGTGCACAGGCCGACTCCGCCATCCTGTACCTCGAAACGACCCTGTCAGGCGGCCCACTCGAAACCGTCTTCATCCGCGCCCCCCGCATCGTTCGTACCGGCCCCGGCGTCAAGGTCTTCGCGTCCCGCGACGGCTTCCCCATCCTCGTCGGCAAGGGCAACATCATGGCAGCAACCTTCCATCCTGAACTCTCACAGGACCGCAGGGTGCATCAACTCTTTGTCGCAAAAGTCAAAACATTCCAAGCTTCGCACTCGTTCCACACCGGTGATATTTGAAAAATCATGCTCCAGCCGGTTGCCTTCTCTCTCCCTCGTCAGTCCTATAAAAGAACAAGTTCCACATCAGCAAAACAACCTGCGCTGAAACCGGTGCATCCTTAACTAAGTCAGTGTAATCTGTCTCTCAAAGAGGCAATTCATGCCCACCACCTTTACACGTTATCCTGTCGAAACCGAACGCAAAGACCCAGGCATCGGCGGTAAGCCGCCCGTCGACCTGCGACCCACGGGGGGCGGCGGAAGTGGCGACGACGATGAATGGAAACGTATGGGCAAGGGCGGTCCTCGTGACCTGCTCACCCGCTATCGCAGGATGGTGTGGTTTGGCCTCGCTGGCGACATGATGTTTTTCTTTCCGCTGGCTGTGATGTTTTACGCTCATCAGGGAGTAGGTCATCTCGACCCGCGCACGCAGGAGTTTATCGGAGATTGGCATCCTGTCCAACTCCCTCCGATTCTCTTCCTCAATACAGCAGTCCTCATTCTCAGCAGCCTGACGATGGAGGTCGCCCGCCGCCATATCTTCCACGAACTCGACGTTGTTGAGGAGTGGCTTGGACTCGGCCGCCCCGCGCTGCGCCGTACGCTGCCATGGCTCGCCGCTACCTTAGTTTTAGGTAGCCTCTTCGTCGCTGGCCAATGGACTGCCTGGACACAGCTCACCTCGCAGGGTTTTGCCTTTGATCACCTGGCGACCCCCGCAATTTACTTCTTCTACATCATCACCGGCTTCCACGCTGTCCATCTGCTGCTGGGCATCATCGCTTTGTTGGGATGCTTGTTCGGTCTCGGCCGTCTGGGCAAGATCGAGTTTAGGCAGATCGCTGTCGATAGTGTGAGTTGGTTCTGGCACACGATGGGATTCGCCTGGCTCTTCCTGTTTGCACTGCTCAAATTCAGCTAGCTAATGGCTTGATCTTAATCAATTTCCTTCAACGCTTTCGCGGTTGACGCTGGATGTGCCAACACAATAAAGCTATCCTTCTCCTCAACATTCAAGGCCGATTCCGGCACTTCAGGATCGATGACTTTCCACATCGCACCGTGCAACTGATGATCATGAATTGAAATCGTCAAGTAGTGGTAGACCGGGAATCCAGAATCCCTATACAGATCGTGGCTGCCGCGATACAGAATCGGATACGGGACGGCCCCGCCACCGCCCGTAACAAGATACTCGACTCCGTGCCGCTCAAACCGTTCGTAATTATGGATATGGCCGTTGAAGACCAGGACTTTGGCATGCAAATGGTCAAGTCGCGCCTCCAACTCACTGCGCAGCAAAAGAGCATCTTTCGACGGCAAACTTGCTACCAGTTGCGATTGCGTATCTGCTACCCACGGAACGTGATACAAGATCAGCAGAAACTCCACCGACGGCGGAATATGGTCGAGCTGCGCGAGATACCAGCGCCCCTGGTCGGACCGCGGCCCCGCAGGCTCCATCATGTCCAGAGAAAGCACTTCAACCGAACCCAGCAGCGCTGAGTAATAGCGGTGGCGCTCAATTTGAGGAAAATTGTCGAAGTAGTTTGAGATTCCCTTTGCATGGTCATAATAGACTTCGTGGTTCCCAATCGCAGGCAATACCGGAAAACCACCCACACGCCAACTCGCCGTCTCACGCTGAAACTGGTCCCAGTCAGCTTGCCTGTCTCCGTAGTAAGGCATGTCTCCGGTGAGCAAAAGGGCATCGGGACGCTCAGCCCCAATCTTTTCCGCCAGCCACTTGCGAATTTTCGGATTGGTCCCGCTCGTTACAGAAGGGTCAGTAAACCGCATGTCCCCGTATGCAATTAGTCGGATCGGCGCACCGACGACAAAGCGCCGCAGCACCAGGGTTGGCTGATTATCCCGATTTGGATGCGCTCCGGCCACAGGAACCTGCCCGCGACCGTCGCTTACCCATGAGCAGACCGCAAGCAGGGCTGCCACTCGCAGAGCCAGAAGCAACTTTGTCAAAAAACGAGGTACCATGCAGGCTCAGCTTATCATTCAGCCGGCAAGCGGTTTCCCTATACAGGTCAAATCTATTGCAAAGTCAGGACCCAGACCTCAGGCTCTTTGCAGATGGAGCAGCGAACGGAGTCGCTCGCCGACCGTCGGAACTTCCGGGCATGCGAAGTACACCTCGCGGTTACGCGCCATCAGCAATTCGATTGCGGCAATCTGAGGGTGTGGAGCACCGACGTTCCCTACCCGTTGACTCATACAGTCCAGTGCAAATTCGTCTGCAAGATATTCAATGGCATGCCCAAGCATTTCAATGGCGCGGCCGGTCTCCGTATCGATCCTTCTCCGTCGAAATGTCGACGCCGCGATGGCAGGCCTTGCCCCTCGTGCCAAACTGGGAATCGCTGCGATCGGAATCAGGTTGTTGTTCGTCATTATGGTTGCCATGTCCACTTGTCCTCAATCAATCCATCGGCATCACTATGGCGCATTTCAGATGACCAAGGTACTTAGCCTTAATTTTTTCTAGATTTTGCTTCCGAATCAGAGTTTCGGCCCAGTTGACGGGAGTTTCAGTGTTCTGTGTCACACTCTGTTTTAACTTGTCCGATCTCACGCACTTCGTAGACTTTCGTTCTCATTTCTGCGCCTCATTCCCGGGAAGGTGCCGAAATTTCATTCCAGCGTGCTCCGTACCGAATTGGCGAGTGTCCGGGCAGTCTTTTCCAATCGAAGGATGAGCCTGAAGGTTGTAGAGTAGTCGTGCTTTGGAAGTGACCTGCCCCCTTTTTCTCATCCATTTATAACTGGAGTTTTCCGGGTTTGGTTTTGCTTTGAGGTGTTGATCTCGCCGCCGTCGTCGGGGCTGTGGGGATGTGGGAAGCGTCGTTTGCTTTCCACATCTCCATAGCCCAT
>JANYDG010000001.1 GCA_025359885.1 Acidobacteriota bacterium | reverse complement strand
CGAGGCAGCCGCCGATATTGGCAGCCGCATCGACGCCGAAGAGCAATCCAACGCCGCTGCCGTTGCTGCGAGCAAAATCCACCCCATCACACGCACCGGCACCTAGCGGGTGATGGGCTCCAGAACTCGTGATTGAGACCTGGAGCCTCGCCGCCTACGCGACAAGCTCCACGCCGACCACGGCTGCCAGTTCCTCTGCAATCCCCGCTGCAGAAGCAAAGATCGTATTCCCCTTCAGCAGCCCGTCTCCCGCGAGAAAGTCATTCACCCGCCCGCCCGCTTCCTTCACCAGCACCAGCCCGGCCAGGCAGTCCCACGCGTACATATGCGTCTCGTAGCACCCATCCACCCGCCCACAGGCAACATTAGCCACCGCCAGCGCTCCCGACCCCGCGCCGCGAATCCCTGCGCCCGTCGCCATCACCTTGTCCAGCATCGCCAGGTATGTCACCTGCGGCTGCCGCGAAGCACGCCCAACCTCCAGCATCGACCGCGACAGACTAGTCGCCGAAGAAGCCTTGATCGCCTCACCGTTCAGAGTCGCACCCCCGCCCGCGGCGCCTGCATAGAGTTCATCTGACATTGGAGCATAGATCACGCCAATGGAAGCCACTCCCTTCAGAACAAACGCGATCGAAACGCAAAAATACGGGATTCCCCGGGCAAAGTTCGACGTCCCGTCAATCGGGTCCACCACCCACGTCCGGTCACTCACCTGGCCGCCGTCTTCCTCGCCCAGAAATGTGTCACCCGGAAACGCCCCCAGCAGCAGCCCCCGCACCAGCTTTTCCACCTCGCCATCGGTCACGGTGATGTAATCCTGCGGCCCCTTGAACTTGTAGATCATGTTTTCGCGATCCAGAAAACGCCGCTTCTGCAACGCCCCAGCCTCACGCGCCACCGCGCACGCAATCAAGAGCCGATGCTGCAATTCCTCTTCAATCATGGCTACCCTCTACCTCCGCTCTAGTATCGCAGTCGCCCCACGGGGCTCCAACGACTTTGAGCGCATCACATCCCATTAAATTCCACTTAGAACCACAGCCCCTGCCGTGCAATCATCGACGCACATGCCCGCCGACCCGGTTATCCAGCCAGAAGACCACCCAACGGAATACCACCCAGGCCTGCGCCGTTCCATGCGCCTCGGTGATCTCATCCTCACTCAGGTCCTCTTCGTCGTCGGCAGCGGCTGGGTCGGTACCGCCGCCGGCCTTGGTCGTTCCCAGGCCGTCACCTGGGTCGCCGCCATGCTCGTCTTCTACGTGCCCATGGCGTGCTCCGTCCTCTGCCTCAACCGCCAGATGCCGCTCGAAGGCGGCCTCTATGCCTGGGCCCGCAATGCTTTCGGCGATTTCGTCGGCTTCCTCGTCGCCTGGAACATCTGGGTCTATTCCATCGCCGTCGCCGCTGTCATCCTCTACTCCATGCCGACGGAAATCTCCTACCTTCTTGGCCCATCCGCTTCTTGGCTCCCGGAAAATCACCTCGTTTCGCTCACCATCATCCTCACCTTGCTGCTGGCAATCACCCTTGCCGCTTTGCGCGGCCAATTCGTTGGCAAATGGCTCCAGAACTTCGGCGGCGCTGCCATGCTCTCTGTCTTCATCGCCCTCATCCTGCTTCCCCTCGTTCTCCTGCTCCGCCATCACTCCATCCACTGGGAGCCGCTGCCCCTCGCCCTGCCCCGCCATGACCCCGTCGCCCTCGCCCGCCTCGGCCAGATGATGATTGGCGGCCTCGCAGGTCTTGAATACATTGCCATCCTTGCCGGAGAAACCCGCTCCCCCGCCCACACCATCGGCCGTTCCGTGCAGATCGCCTCACCCATGATCTGCCTCATGTTCATCCTCGGAACCAGCTCCGTGCTCGCCCTCAATCACGGCAAAATTGACCTCATCGCCCCCATTCCTCAGACCTTCCGCACCGCCCTGGCAAATAGCGGCGTCGGCGGTTGGGTCGCCATCACCGCCATCGCCTTCCTCCAGATTCGCCTCATCGGCACCGCCAGCCTCGTCTTCACCGGAGCCACCCGCCTTGCCCTTACCGCCGGCTGGGATCACCTGCTCCCGGCCTGGTTTGCGCGCCTCCATCCCTCCCGCCGCACCCCCACCAACTCCATCCTCTTCACCGCCCTGCTTATCGTTGCCGCTCTGCTCATCGCCTCCACCGGAGTCCACGCGCAGGAGGCTTTTCAGGTCCTCATCAACGCCGGCACCGCCCACTATGCCCTCGCCTACATGGCCATGTTCGCCATCCCGCTTTGGGGCCTGCTTAGCCTGCGCAAAACGCTGCCCACCTGGCTTAAATGGATTTCCGCCATCGGCCTCGCCGCCACAGTCTTCAGCCTGTTCATCTCCGCCTATCCCTTCGTCGAAGTCGTCAACGCCCCCGCCTTCGCTGCCAAAACACTCGGCACCACCTTCATCAGCAACGTCGCCGCCATCGCCTTTTACCGCAAACGAAAAAGCCTCAGCCAACACCCCGGCTGAAGCCTCCTTCTACCAAATTGAAGAACCAGGTGCCCCATCCTTGTCGCGTTCTGTGTGACGAGGGTGGGATTCCGCAAAAGCCCGCGCTAAATCTTCTCCGCCACCGACTTCGCCTGCGTAAACAGCAGAAGGTAGTCCGGACCGCCTGCCTTTGAATCTGTTCCGCTCATGTTGAATCCACCAAATGGATGTGCCCCCACCATCGCCCCCGTGCACTTGCGATTCAAATACAAATTGCCCACATGGAACTCCGCCGCCGCATGATCCAGCCGCGCCCGGTCCGCCGTATAGATCGCACCAGTCAGCCCATACTCCGTGTTGTTTGCCACCGCCAGGCCTTCTTCGTAGTTCTCTACCCGAATCAGCGCAAGCACCGGCCCAAAAATCTCCTCCTGCGCAATTACCGCCTCAGGGTCGATGTCGGCAAAGACCGTCGGCTGGATAAAGTAGCCAGCCGCCTCGGTTTCAACCGCCGCGCCGCCCGCAATCAGCCGTCCCTCTGCCTTGCCCGTCTCAATAAAGCCAAGAATGCTCTCAAACGCGGCCTTATTGACCACCGGCCCCATGTTGGGATTTTCGATCGGGTCACCGACCGTCAGCCGTCCAACGCGCTCCCGCACCTTTTCGACAAACGCGTCGTAGACTGGCGCCTCGATAATCGCCCGCGAACAGGCTGAGCACTTCTGCCCGCTAAACCCAAACGCCGCCGCCACCACTCCATCCGCCGCCGCATCCACATCCGCATCGGCGCAGATCAGCATGGAGTCCTTGCCGCCCATCTCCAGTACCGTGCGCTTGATCCAGATCTGCCCGGCCTGCGTCTTGGCCGCCTTCTCGTGAATGTCTAGGCCCACAGCCTTTGACCCCGTAAACGCAATGAACCGCGTCTTCGGGTGCTCCACAATCGCGTTGCCAAAGCTCGCCCCTGACCCAGGGCAAAAATTCACCACCCCCGCCGGCAGCCCAACCTCCTCCAGCACTTCCATGAACAGCGCCGCAATCGTCGGCGAATCGCTCGATGGCTTCAAAATCACCGTATTTCCGGTCACAATCGCCGCCGCCGTCATCCCCGCCATAATCGCAAACGGAAAATTCCACGGCGGAATCACCGCGCCCACGCCCAATGGAATATACAGCAGCCGGTTCTTCTCCCCCGGCAACTGAATCGGCGTTGTCGCCTCAGTCAGCCGCAATGCCTCGCGCGCGTAAAACTCCAGAAAATCAATCGTCTCAGCCGTATCCGCGTCCGCCTCAGCCCAATTCTTGCCTACCTCGTAGGTCAGCCACGCTGAAAACTCCAGCTTGCGCTCCCGAATCACCGCCGCCGCATTCAACAGCAGTGAAGCGCGCACCTCGACCGGCACCCGGCTCCACGAGTGAAACGCCCGCAGCGCCGCATCCATCGCTTCCTGCGCATGCCCCGCACCAGCCTTTTGATGCACGCCCACCACTTGCGCCGGTCGGGCCGGATTGTGAGACACAATCTTTCCAGCAGTCCGCTCCCGATGCCCGCCAATCACCAGGTCATACTCCCGCCCCAGCCGCGTGCCCACGTCGGCCAGCGCCGCCTGCATCGCACGCGCATTTTCAGGCGCTGAGAAATCTACAAAAGGCTCATTCACAAACCCGCCCTCAGGCGAGCCCATCTGGATTCCGGAAATCACAGCAAATGTCATAGCCCTTCCAGTCTAGCCGACCAGGGGAATCCCCGACTGCTGCGAACGGCACGTTTTCCCAAAGACAACTCACAACCATCCCTTGACTTGAATATCCGACCGATTTAGTCTCCATTATGCGCGATATGCGACTAAATTAGTCCGATTATCGGCGTACTTGTTTCCTGCTTTTTCAGAAACACTTTCATCTTGGAGACCCTTTCATGCCATTCAGCTTTTTCAGCCTACCGAAATTCCTCACGCTGGCCGCAATTTTCATCCTCGCACCGCTGCTCCACGCCCAGGAAAAGCCCTACTTCGTCACCTACTCCACCGATCTCGAAGAGCCCGGGAACCTCGAAATCGCCTTCAACGGGATCGCAGCAGCCCCCAAAGGCGCAAACACCTTCTCGAGCCACACCCTTGAGCTCGAGTACGGAGCCACCGCCTGGTGGACAGCCGAGCTCTACGCCCAGGCTCAATCGACCGCGAACGACTCAACCGTCTCTACCGGTTTCCGTTTCGAAAACCGCTTCAAGCCCCTCCCTCGCGAATACTGGTTCACGCCCGCGCTCTACATCGAATACGAGCAGGTTTCCGATGCCGACAAGAGCCTTCTCGAGATCACTGGTAACGACGGCATCGACAAACTCCGCGCTGCCAACGCCGAAAGTCGCAAGACCATCGCCCACACGATGGAGGGCAAGCTTCTGCTCTCTAGCAACATGCGCGGCTGGAACCTTTCAGAAAATTTCATCGCTGAAAAGAACATGAACAACGATCCCTGGGAGTTTGGTTACGCCGTTGCCGCTTCGCGCCCGCTCGCTCTGGCTGGCGGCGTCAGCCGATGCACCCTCTGCCGTCAGAACTTCGCCGTCGGCGCAGAAATTTACGGTGGCCTCGGTACCCGTCACGCCTTTGGCTTCCATGACACTTCGCACTACCTTGGTCCGACCGTCAATTTTCGTATTCCCAATGGGCCAACCGTGAGCTTTTCGCCCCAGTTCGGTCTAAGCGACAATAGTGTTGGCACTCTCTGGCGCTTCAAGGTTGCCTATGAAGTTCAACAGATCCGCGATCTGTTGAACGCAAATCTTACCCACGCAAAGGAAGTCCGATGAAGAATCATCTTCCCATTCTCCTGCTCATGAGCGGCCTTGCCGTACTTCCTCTTGCCGGCTACGCCCAGACGGGCAACTCAGATTCCAGCAAGTTCGACGGCAAATGGCTTCGCCGAGTTCCAGACGAAGACCACGCACGTCATAGCCCCTTTGCCGGTCAGCCCGCGGCTGCAGCCGCCGGCAAGCTCATCTTTGCCGAGAACTGTGCCAAGTGCCACGGTGCCGAAGCCAACGGCCGCACCACCCCGCCGGCCCGCCCCAGCCTCCGCAGCGAACGCATTCGCCACGCGACGGATGGCGACATCTCATGGCTGCTCCGCAACGGCAACCCCTACAAAGGCATGCCCCCTTGGAGTTCCTTGCCCGAACAGCAGCGCTGGCAGGTCATTGCTTTCCTTCGCACCCTGCCGCCGGCAAAGTAGTTTTTCTCGCAGAGCGTAGCGTTACGATGTACAAACGCTTTCTTCTCCTGGGCCAAGCGAAGCTCCCGCTTTTCACACTCCGCTTTGCTCAGGATACTTTTCACACTCACACTTCACCCTCGTCCCTCGTCCTACGCCCCCTCCATCAGCCTCTCCGTCTCCTTGCTCATCTTCGCCGTGCGCGCAATCTTGTCCCAGTTAAAGGGCCGCCCATCGATCGCCCGCTTCACCGTCTTGAAGAGAACTACAGAGAATACCTGCCGGTAAGCAAACCGCTGCAGCCAGATGTGAAACAGCAGCCACCCGTCGCCCTTGTTCGCCGGATGACGCCGCTCCAGGCTGAAAGCCACCGCTGAGGTCACAAAATCAATCACCATGAAACTCAGGAAGTACGCCAGCAGCTTTTCAAAACTCGCCGTACTCGCGGCCTCTGGATGGTAGTAGCGATCCACGAAAAACTGCCCCACGCCGATGAGGAACATCAAGTCAATGAACGGCGAAACGAGCGGCAGCAGCATCTGGAAGATCACGATATTCGGCAGCGCAAACAGCCCCATCGCCTTGTTCCGCACAAACGCGGCGCGATGCTTCCATACCGCCTGCAGCGTTCCAAAAGACCAACGGAAGCGCTGCCGCATCAGCCCCTTGGCGTCAATCGGCGCCTCGGTAAACGCCAGCGAACGATCTTCATACACCACCTTCAGCCCCTGCTCCAGCAGGCTCATGGTCAGATCGGCGTCCTCGGCTACCGTGTTGATAGGATAGCCGCCGGCCAGCTTCACAGGCCCAGTCCGCCACGCCCCAATCGCCCCAGGCACCACCGTCACCACGTTGAACAGGTTCAGCGCTCGCCGCTCAAAATTCTGGCTGGTGATGTATTCGAGAGCCTGCCACCGGGTCCACAGATTCACCCGGTTGCCGACCTTTGCGTTGCCAGCCACTGCCCCTACGAGCGGGTCCTCAAAATGCGGCATCAGCTTTGAAATCGCGTCCGACGCAATCACCGTATCCGCATCGATGCCGACGTAGAACTCCTCGGTAAGCTGTTCCACGGCAAAGTTCAAAGCCGCCGCCTTGCCGCCATTGGCCTTGGTGATGACCGCGACTTTGCCGGCGGCAATCTCCGCCGCGTAAGCCGCCTTGGCCACCTCAAACGTCTTGTCGCTCGACCCGTCATCAATCACAATCACATGCAGATTCGGGTAATCCGAATTCAGCACCGACCGCACCGTCCGCGCAATTACCGTCTCTTCGTTATAGGCAGGTACCAGCACCGCCACCCGCGGCGTAAAGCCCGGCGTGGGATCCTTGTGCTTGCGCAGCCGGTCAATAATCGCCAGTATGCCCACCAGTATCAGCCGCGCCGACATGAGCACGTCTCCCACGAAGAAGACCCACACAATGAAGTGTCCAAAGAAGGCCAGAATCGTAAACGCCACTGAATCGGCCCGCGCCCGCCAGTATTGCCAGGTCGTAATCTTTGGCATTACCTCGGCCGTCGTCTTGCCCATCAGCGCGCTTACCGGCACGATCTTGTATCCATGCGCCCTCAGAGCATCGATGAGCACCGGCAGAGCTGCGATGGTAGCTGACCGGTTGCCGCCGCCGTCATGCAGCAGGATCACGCTACCCAGCAGGTCCTGTCGGCCCTGCATCCGGTTCAGGTAACTCAGTACGGTATTCGTAATCTGCTCCGGGGTCTTCCGCGGATGCTCGTTCCAGTCATCGGTATCAATCTTGTCTCCAATGACGGTGTACCCCATCTGCTGAATCCGGTAGGCAGGCTCGGCCTGGTCATCCGTATCCGGCTCCTGGTCAATTGAATAAGGCGGCCTGAAGTAAAGCGGATCAAGCCCCAGCTTGCTTGCAAAAAGCCGCTCCGTCAGGTTCATCTCAAGCTGTAACTGCCGCGTCGAAACTTCGCTGATGTCTGGATGCGTATAGGTGTGGTTGCCGATCTCGTGGCCCTCCCGCACCATCCGTTGCATGATCCCCACATTCTCCTGGGCTTGTGAGCCGATCAGCATGAATGCTGCCTTCACAGCCTTCGCCTTCAGGATGTCCAGAATCTTTGGCGTCCACTGCGGGTCTGGCCCATCGTCAAAGGTCAATGCCACTTCGCCCGGATGGTATCCGTAATACTCCACCTTGTAGGTCAGTGGATATTCATCCATGTGCTCGTCGATGATCAGTTGTCGCCGCGGATCGGTCTCATCCGTATCCAGCTGCACCGTGCGCCGGCCCGGTTTGGGCGTTCCCGTCACCCGCATGATGTCGCCCGCGCCCTCAATGTCCAGGTCGTGCCCTGGCAACACAGCGCCCAGTGCAGACAGCGAATCCGCACTCGACGGCTTATCCCACACCGCCCACAGCGAACGGTCTTCCTGACCCAGCCGCCACAGCGCAAACGTCTGCAATCCCAGCCCTCGCGCCGCCCGCATTTCATTCAACAGCGACACAGCGTCCAGAAACCAAACCACATGCCGCACATGCTTATCCTCGTCAATGTACGAGTAGTGCGGATTGAGCGAGTTGTAGTCCAGGTCCAGATCGGCATCGGCGTCGGCTGCTCGTTGCCACGCCTCCTGCACGCTCAGCACGTCCGTGTTCAGCACAGTAGACTTCGACTTCTTGTCTTTCGGGTCAGGGATCGACATCGTCCAGTCATAACCGTAGTTCCCGACAGCGCAGATGATCTTTTCCTTCGGCACCACCTTCATCACGCGCTTCAGGTTGTCGACAAACCACGTCTGCGAAGCGATCGGGCCGGGCTGGCTTTCCACCTCATGCTCGTCGTAGTTCATGATCATCATGCCGTCAGAGCTGGCGGCAATGTTCTTCAGATCCTCGTCATCGGTCGATGCCGCCGTATTCACATAAAGTCGCAAATTGTGCGCGTGCATATCTGAATAAAGCTCTTCAATGAACTGCACGTACGCGTCATCTGCGCTGTCAGGCAAATTCTCGATATCCAGCGAAAGACCGTGATACGCCGGCATCGCCATCAAAAATGTCACAATCTGGTTCTTCAGGTTTTCGCGCCTCGTCGTATCCAGCAGAACGGCCCCGATAGCCGGGTCAAAGCTCTGCGATCGCGTGTTAAAGCTCGTCAGATGAGGAAAGATCTCCGTATCTTCCTTCGAATCCTGGATTACGTGCTTGATCTTGTTCTGGTCATCGGGATCATGCACTCCGCGCTTGTCTACAACCGCATATTCCTGGTTGTCTGAGGTCAGCGCCATCAGGTTTCCGTCTGGCTCTGAAACGTGCAGCCACTCTGGAAAAATCATGTCCAGCTGGTGTACGTGTTCTTTGAAGGACGAGTAGCTCGCCGCATCGTCCTGCACATAATAGGCTGCACGTAACCCCTCGCCCGTATTGAACGGGATCTCCGAGGCCTTGCGGTTGGTCTTGCGCCGCGCCGGCCTCTCCTTCGCCTCCCGCGCACGCAGCAGGTCCGACTGCTTGTCTCGCACCGCACGGTAATTATGCTTCGGTGCCGGCAGCAGCAACTCCGGCAACTGCTGTTGTCGCAGCACGTTGAAGGTAAATACCGCGACGACTACCGTAAAAAGCAGGGCTGAAACATCAAGGATGCGTCGCAGCCGCTTCCATCGTTTCAATTGCGGATCGAAGAAAATTTGCTTGTCTGGCGTCATGAGGAGTCTGGGGGATGTGCTCTTGAATCTGGTCAGGCGGTATCAGTCCGCAGTTAGTATTGCGCGCCTGTTTCCCGGCGCGGTTACACTCGAATCCTATGGAAGGCAAAACTGCGCGTCAATCGAAAGGAAAGCAATGTGCAGCCGGGCAGAGCTTGCCAATCAGCTCTACCTCTGTATCCAGTGTAAGCTGGCCCCGCAACCTGCTTTGGCGATTTCCCTTTGCCCTCCTCGGCGGCCTCGTGCTCCGCCTCTGGATGATGTCCGCCTTTCCGCAAACCGGCGGCGACTCGCTCATCTATGGAAACATCGCCCAGAACATTTTGTTGCGCGGTCAGTTCGCTCTATCAGACGGCAGCGGCGTTTCTCATCTCACCCTCATCCGCCTCCCCGGCTACCCCCTCTTCCTCGCAGCCTGCTTTCGCCTCTTTGGTATCGTTAACTACAACGCCGTCGCCTGGCTTCAGATCGCTCTCGAACTCGCCGCCTGCCTCCTCCTCGCCGACTTCGTCCGACGTATCAGTTCCCCTCGCGCTGGTCT
Organism: Acidobacteriota bacterium; assembly: GCA_025359885.1. Lineage (GTDB taxonomy): Bacteria > Acidobacteriota > Terriglobia > Terriglobales > Acidobacteriaceae > Acidicapsa. The sequence goes on along the minus strand of JANYDG010000001.1, from coordinate 16,516 downwards.
GAATGCGTTCTGGCTCGCCACCCTCTGCCCCTTCACCGCCGTCTTTTCCGCCGCACCCCTCACCGAGTCACTCACCTTCGACTGCATCTGCCTCGCCCTGTGGTCCCTCAATCTCCATCTCGCCAGCGAATCTGGGTGCCCCACCCTCGCTGCACCTTTGTTTTTGCCGCCGGGGGGGGGCGCACAAATCCTGCGCAGACTCGGACCCATCGCCCTCTTCACTCTCGCCCTCAGCGCCGCCGCCCTCCTCCGCCCCGACGGAGCACTCCTCGCCTTTGCCCTCTGGCCAGCCCTGCTCTTCGCTCAACCCGCCAGCCCATCGATCGCGGTGAAACTTCGGGCCGCCCTCCCCAAAGCCCTCCTCTGCGCTTTCGTCTCCATCCTGCCCTTTGCCCTCTGGACAGGAAGGAACTGGCAAGCCTTCCACACCTTCGAGCCACTCGCCCCCCGCTACGCCAACGACCCCGGCGAAGACCCTCACCTCGGCTGGCAGCACTGGGTCAAAACCTGGTGCCTCGACTTCACCTGCACCTACGACATCTACTGGAATGTTCCCGATAACCAGCTCGACCCCTCCCTGCTCCCAGCCCGGGCTTTCGACTCGCCAGACCAGAAAGCTCGCACCCTTGCCCTCATCGCCAGCTACAACCAGAACTTTGAGATTCCCCCCGAACTCGACGCCCGCTTCGAGGCCCTCGCCCAGGAGCGCTCCCACACCCACCCCCTTCGCACTCACGTTCTGCTTCCCCTCGGCCGCCTCGCTGACATGCTCTTTCGTCCGCGCGTTGAAAACCTCACCATCGACCTTCACTGGTGGGAGTACAAAATGCACCGACCAGAAACCAGGTTCAGCTGGTCCTATGCTGCGCTGAATGGAGTTGTTCTTTTGCTCGGCTTCGCCGGGTTCCTCTACCGCCCCCGGCTCTGGCCGTATATGGCGGCTTACCTGGTGCTCCGCAGCCTCTTGCTCATGACCATCGAGGCCCCGGAAACCCGCTACACCCTGGAGTTCTTCCCGATCATCTTTGCCTTGGCGGGCATCACCCTGCAGCGAGTCTTTGCGTTTGCGGCCAGGAATATTCAAGCGCAACAGAAAACCTGACCACCCCACACACCTGTTGGCAATGCAGGGCACTCCTAGTTCTCAGCGCATTCTATTTAATGGTTGATAATCCGCGTATCCGAGGCCGTCTTGATCACAAATGCATCCGATGGCACAGAAGCGTTCATCCGCATCTTCGTGTAATGCACAACCCGGTAGTTGCCCGTCGGGTCAAAAGACTGCTGTTTCAACGCGATACCACTGTCTGTGTCAATCCAAAGCAAGACCTTCGCAAAGTTTTTGCGCACGCTCTCATCGCGTGGAATCAGTTGCAGCTTCCAGGTCTCATCCCCATCCACCGGCTCTGAGCCCACATAGCTGACCTGCCATGACTTCTCCAGGTCTTTCCCACTGCCCCCAAAGCCCAACGTCAAAATCGTATCCGCCTCAGCCCGGTTTGAGCCCGCCTTGAAAACTTGAATCTGCTTGATCTTAGGCTCGTAAAGCTTGAACACTCCCTCGGCGTAAACCATGTCTTTCTGGATCGGCTTGCCGTTCTCCGTCCGCAAATGCAGCGCCATCCGCAACTGCCCCGACTTGCGCTCAAACAACACATTACCCACTTGCATATCCGAATCAGGAATCGGCTCGGTCTGCACATTCTCCCATGTAATTTCAGCCTGCGCTGACTTGAATTTCCCTGCAGCAGCATCCAGCCTGGCCAGGATTTTGGCCAGATCGTCGGCCGCAAAAGCCGATACCGGTGCACCCGCGCAGACCAACAAAGCAAACACAATGAATAACTTAAAGCGATTTGATCCGAGTCCCAGTTTCATTCGTCCACCCAATTCCTTTCACTCGACGGCTGCCAAGCCCGTTCTGAACTTCCCTAAGCAGCTCGTGGCAAAACTCCGGTTTTGAAAGGGCACGGCTTTAGCCGTCCCGTAAGTACCGCAAAATCAGCATGGCTTAAGCCGCTGAGGGGGGGGCCTTGGATTTCAACTTTCACCACAGGCCCTTACCGGTGAGCCCAGACCTTCCACGCAGCCAGTTTGCCGTTCGCATCAGAAACGGTCTCCCAGCGCACTACCGCAACCGCGTCCCCGGTCACTGGCTCGATAGCCTGGTGCAGCGCGCGGCGTACCGCCCACTCGCTGGCTTTCGGGTCCACCCAGACATCCTTCGCCTGAACCGTAACAATCAGCCCGTGATCGCCATCTCCAGTTACCTGGATCTGGCTCGAAACTTCTGCCTCGCGCCGCGGCTTGTCCCCGTAGTTCCACAGGTGCGGCGTAATGAAAATAAACGCCAGAATCAGCGTTACCATCACGTCGTAATGGAAGCTGCCGCGAGGATAGGTCCAGAAAAAATAGCTCTTGAAAGTCTTTTGCATGAATCCTTCTATGTTTCTGATACCGCAGAGCCGGAAACGTTGCCCCCGTTTCAAGCGAAAGCTAAGATCTTGCTGAAATCCGCTCCAACCCACCCATGTAGGGACGTAAAACCTCTGGAATGAGCACCGATCCGTCCGCCTGCTGATAGTTTTCGAGAACCGCCAGCCACGTGCGCCCCACCGCCAATCCGCTGCCGTTAAGCGTATGTACAAATTCCGTCTTGCCCTTGCCGCCCGGCTTGGTACGGATATTGGCGCGACGAGCCTGAAATGCCTCAAAGTTTGAGCAGGAAGAAATCTCCCGGTAAAGCCCCTGACCCGGAAGCCAAACTTCCAAATCGTAGGTCTTGGCGGCAGAAAAACCCGTATCGCCGGTACACAGCAGCATGCGGCGGTAGGGCAGGCCAAGCAATTCGAGAATGGTTTCGGCGTCACGGGTCAGCTTTTCATGCTCCGCGTCCGACTCCTCAGGCCGCACAAACTTCACCAGCTCAACCTTCTGGAATTGGTGCTGCCGGATAATCCCCCGCGTGTCGCGCCCTGCCGCGCCTGCTTCTGCGCGGAAGCATGGCGTATACGCGGCAAAGCAGATGGGCAGGCTGGCGTCGTCCAGAATTTCGTCGCGAAAGAGATTCGTCACCGGTACTTCGGCGGTCGGGATCAGCCAATGATCGTTGTCGCGGTACTCGCCCTCCACAAATCCAGCGTCACCGGCTCCGTCGCCGCAGCGGAAAAGGTCTTCGGCAAACTTGGGCAGCTGCCCGGTCCCAAACAGGCTCTTGCTGTTGACCATAAAAGGCGGCAGCACCTCGGTATAGCCGTGCTGCTCGGTATGCATGTTCAGCATGAAATTGATAAGCGCCCGCTCCAGCCGCGCCCCCGCGCCCTTGTACACCGCAAAACGCGCGCCGCTCAGCTTGGTCGCCCGTTCCAGGTCGAGAATTCCGAGCGACTTGCCCAACTCCCAGTGCGGCTTCGGCGTAAAGTCATGGGTCGGTTCCGCGCCCCAGCTCTTGACGACCACGTTGTCCGCCTCGGACTTTCCTGCCGGAACCTCGTCGCGGGTCAGATTAGGAATGCGCTCCAATATTTCTCGTATTTCGAGGTTCGCCCTCTCAGTGTCCCGAGAAGCTGCCTCCAGAGTTTCTTTGAGGCTTTTGATTTCAAGTTTTAATCCTTCTCGCTCCTGGTTAACTCGTGCGAGTGCGACTTGAGATCCATTGGCTTCGTATTGTTTGGCTTTCCGCCCCAATTCTTCGATTTTGCGAGTCTTTTGATTGCGATCAGCTTGTAGACCTTCAGACTTGGTAATCGAGGATCTGCGTTCAGAATAAATGAGCTCAAAGTTTCCGAGCACAGCGGCGGGGTCTAGGTTGCGCGCGCGCAGCTTCTCTTCGACCAGCGGCAGATTGTTGTGTGCAAAATTAGCGTCCAACATAGCCTATTCAGATTACTATGGCGGTCCGGCGTCCTTGCAATGGCGAGGGCCTTCGGCCCTGTTCCGCTTTGGTTGGCCTTGCACCCAGCCCAGGCCAACGGCCTGGGTTTATTCCGCGAACCACAGACGGAGGGCTGAAGGCCCGATCCAACTCTCGCCGATAATTACCCCACCTCGGCGTACACTGGGCACAAGTTGGCCAATGCCAACCCCGGTTCAAGCGCAATTCGGCCCCAAAATAAACGCAAAAACACCCCAGAATGCACTTGGTAACCACCAGATAACCAATTCATAAGAATAGGGTTATGGAAAATGATCGCCAAAAACACCCCCCTTGCAAGGTCGGGTGCCAAATCACTTCTTCGTCAGGCCCACGCCGTTGCTCGCATCCTGGGCCTGAATTTGCGTCGCCTCATCCCAGCCAGACAGGTGCTGGTCGCCGGTAATGAGCCGCGCACCATCGGTAAACGTGAAATAAGTCCATGCCCACGTGGCAAAGATGGTGATCCGGTTACGGAATCCAATCAGGAAGTATATGTGCACCACCAGCCACGTCACCCAGGCCATAAACCCTCCCCAGTGCGCCTTGAACGGCCACTCGATCTTCGCAACCGCAGCGAGACGTCCGATGGTTGCCATGTCGCCTTTGTCCCAATAGCGGAAGCCGGGCCGCTGCTTACCCCCAAGATCGGCTGCAATCACCTTGGCGGCGTGCCGACCCATCTGCATCGCCGGTTGCGCAACGCCCGGCACCGGATGACCATCCTGCTCAAAATGGGCCAGGTCGCCACAGACGAAAACCTCGGGTAGTCCTTCAGGATTCAATTGCTGGTCCACAATCACCGCACCACGCTTGTCAATTCTGCTAAACCCCTGCGCATCCAGCATCTTGCCCAGAGGCGAAGCAGCTACACCGGCGGCCCAAAGCGTGACAACCGCCTCGATGCGCTGGTCGCCCACCATCACATAGCCCGCACCCACGTCCGTGACATGCTTATTGGTCCAAACCTCGACTCCAATCGCTTCCAACTGAGTTTGAGCCTTGGCGCTGAGGTCTTCCGGGAATGCGGCGAGCACCCGCGGCGAGCCTTCAATGAGCAACACATGCGCCTTTGAAGGGTCGATATGGCGGAAGTCGCTCTTCATGTACAAGCGGGCGATATCTGAAACGGCACCCGCAAGCTCGACTCCAGTCGGTCCGCCGCCGATGATGACGAAGTTCAGCGGCGGATGCCAGCCATGCTCAAGCATGTGGCGTTCGGCCAGCTCAAAAGCTAGCAGCACACGACGGCGAATCTCCGTGGCATCTTCAACCGTCTTGAGCCCGGGCGCAAATTTGGCCCAATCGTTACGGCCAAAATAGGAATGCGTGGCTCCCGTCGCCAGAATCAGGTAGTCGTAAGGGAGGCTTGCGCCGCTGGCCAGTGTCAGGCGGTGAGCACCGGTGTCAATCCCTGTAACCTCATCCATCAGAACATCCGTATTTGCGTTCCTGCGGACGATGGTGCGAATCGGCTGGGCAATCTGCGCCGGGGAAAGCACAGCGAGCGCCACCTGGTAGAGCAGCGGCTGAAATGTGTGATGGTTGCGGCGGTCAATCACCGTCACGTCTACCGGCATCTTTCCCAGAGCAAGAGCTGCATTGATACCTGCAAATCCACCTCCGACGATAGCGATGCGAGGACGGCGATTAGTAGGCAGGGAGGCTGGGGCAGAAAGCTGGCTCATGCCCATGAGATGCCTGGCGCAGCGGAAAGGAAACAGCATCTCACCCTAAGGATGTTGCTCCACGGTAAAAGTGAGCGTCCCGGCGTTGCCTGTGGCGGCAAGGCCAACCAGACTGGTCGCCGTTCCAGGCAGGGAAAGAGGCACAATGGTGAGGCTGCCGTCCAGGGCTGAAACAAGGGTGCTGGTCTGTAAAGCGAGCAGTTGCGCCTGCGGGCAGCGTCCATGGGCCGGGCAAGATGGAGCCCAGGCGTAGAGGGCCTGGTTCACCGTCACTATACCGCCTGCCATAGGGTGTCCATTCATGTCGAGGACGCGCAAAGAAATTGCTGTTGGCGTGGCAGCAGCGCTCAGGCTCTGGCTGGTGCCAGCAATCGGGGCGAGCCCGGCAAACTCCGGCCGCGCGCCAAACGCGTTAAAGGGGACGCAGGAGATGCCTCCATTCATGCATGCGTTGGAGGTTGCCGTCTGGCCCCTCAGGAGCGGCCCTACGCTCAGCGTAGCTGTCGCCGTTCCGGCTGCGTTGGTCATCACAGCGCTTGCCGGTGCCAGGATTCCAGCGGCGCTCTGCCAACCGACCGCCTGGTTGGCCAGCGGCGACCCAGCACTCTGCGCCAGCACCTGTACTGGCCACTGCACGGCCGCTCCTGCTGCGAGGTACAGCGTGGGTGTAAGCGAAGTCAGTGCCGCCGCCGCTCCTCCATAGAAGTGAGCCTGGACGCTGGCTCCGTTGGTCAGCGATGCGGTCACGATCGCCGGTGCGGCGTCAATCGCTGTCACTGCAATGCTGGCCAGTCCATCCCCCGAAGCAGTGACAGAGCAGGTCGCCTGCCCACATCCAAGCGTTGCTGTACCACTCGTGACGGAGTAAAGCACAGTAACTCCGCCGGCTGGTGTGCCATCAGCCCCCTCCGCCATCACCGAAAACGGCTGGGCTACGTTTACGGGAACCTGGTTCGCGGGCGCGGTCACAATGCCGAGAGCGTCGCCCGCCCCGGAGTCATAACTGAGGCCTCCAGGAATCACCGTCATCGCGTTCAAGAGCGGGGAATCGTCCACCTCCACATCGACTGAGCCTGTTGCATTGCCTTGGGCGGCAGGAACAATGGCTGTAATCTCCGTTGCCAGCAGGCTGACGACCTGGGCCTGAACTCCGCCAATCCTTACCGTGTCAGTCGCGCGAAAGCCCGTCCCACGAATGACAATGGTGCCTCCAGTAGCAGGCAGGCGGGTAGGGGAGACTGTGTCGGCATAAAGCACCCAGCCGCGGTAGACGTAATCGGGGCGACCGTCGCCGCGCTGGTCGGCGATGGCGATGCGGGCAATTTCGCTCCCCGCCGTTGCCACCTGGAGCCACGTTTCCCCCGGAGCAAATCCGTTTTGTGCCGGTGCCCAGCCCACCGAGGCTGTTCCGACCTGGTCAAAGCCATCCCAGACGCCGATCGCGGGCATCGCCTTGGTCGCAGCAGGGGTGCCGGATTCATCAAGAGCCTGGGTAACGATGGTGAACAGGCGATTGCCGCGCACCGGTAACGTAAACCAGTCGGTTTGGCCGACCTGGGCGATCCGGCTGGTCCAGAAGCCGTTTGGAGGCAGCGGACGCGGGTCCCCTTCCGTTCCAACGCTGAGTGGCCGATGAACTCTGATCGCACCTGAACGCGGCTGGCCCAGTTTGTAACGCTTGAGTTGCACGCGGAAGGGCTGCCGGGCCGGATCCGGGTAATTCTTAGGATTTGAATCTACCTTGCCCAGGCGCGCCGGGCCCTCGGCTGCTGCCTTCTTCTTCGGTGAAGTGCTCAGTTGGCCAGCCTGGCCAACGGCCGAGTTGGCAGCAACGACGGTCAGAGTTTGCGAGCTGCCAGCCTGCATTCCAACAACCGAGACCACCTGGAGTATCCCCGAGGGTCGCGGAGAGCCAAGAACATAGGGTCCGACCGCTGCCGACAGAATGTACTGCGGATTCACCGGCTCAAACGTAACCTGGTAGTCGGCCGTCGTCACCCCAGGGGGCAGCGGAATGCCGCTCAGGTCAAAGTAGCCCTGCAAGCTTGAGTCGTCGCTACCAAAGCGGTCCAGGCGATTGCCGAGCGGGTCAGCCCAGCCCGTCACGGGGTTGCCGTGGTTACCCCCAAAATAGGCCCCCGAAACAAAGGAAACGGTGTATTGATACAGCGGATTGCCACCCGCATCCAGCGGGCGCGCAACCACATTGACGCCCTGCATACCTGAGCCGCCGCGAAAGCTCAATGTGCCTTGAATCGAAATTGTGTTTGCGGCCGTGAGCAGCTTGCCGGGGAAATTACCCTGATTCGCGCTGGTCACCGGATAGATGCGGTTGAGCGCCGCCACGTCGTCAAGGCGCAACTGGCTGGGATTGGGAATGCAGGTGCCACCGTCGGCCCCGCAGGTCCCTTCCTCAGGCAACATCACCGGCCAGCCCAGAATGCCGTTCAGCATGGTTGACCCGATCGCCTGCGCGCCATCATTTACCTGCGAAAAATCCAGGCCAAGCATGCGGCCAAAGGCGCGCTCCAGTTGATAATTCATCATAGCCAGTCGATTGTCACTCGTCGCACACCGCCCGTTGACGACGATAACTCCGTGAGCAAACGTGGCGTCGGGATTGATGTTATCAATCCAATCTAGGACGCCATTTTGCGCGCAATTGTCGGGCTGACTGGCGTCGGTGCCTTCCAGTGCATCAATGACAGAGCCATCTGCGTCAAAAATCACCGCAACCGGCGTAGTTGTGGCCCCCGGCGCGACATCGGAGGGTTGCGCGAAGACGCCACTACCCGTAAGTACATCCGCGCCGCTCACGTCTTCCCCAAGTGACCCGGCGTCGGTCAGGCTCACGGCGGCGGTGGGCACGGCACCCCACAACGCCGCTGCCGAGTCAACCATGGCCGTGGCCTGCACGTTTGAAACAGCCGCATTCAACGGCCCCTGGTCAACGAAGTAGGTGAGTTGCCCAGCTGCCCAATGCACCGGCTGGCCCTTCACCCCGGGGTTGAAATAGCTGACGCCAGCAACAAACTTGGGCCCACCAGCCAGGGCGACAGGGGCAACGGAGCAGGCGAGCAAGCAGGCGAGCAGGGTGCTGACCGGTAACCTTAAAAAAATCTGAAGATTTGCCTTGGAATCCACAAAGGATTCATCGGCGAGAAGCTGTTTAACTAAAAAGCTTTAAGTAATCAGAGGGTTGTTTTTGAGATTTCTAATCGACTAAAGCATTTTCAGCGATAGGCCGGTGCAGGACTTCGGGTCGATGATCCAGACGGTTCCGACGCCCCTATCCTGGTAATCCCGAGCGCGCTCCTGGGTGTCGGTATCGGTGTCGTCAGGCGAGAGGATCTCGATGACCATCAGAGGAGGATTGGTCAGGACTTCGGGCTGCGGATCGTCGGCAAGGACGACGAGCTCGGGAATCAGCACGGCCTCGCCGGAGACCTGGATGCGCTGTTCTGTGCTGACAAGAACGCCCAGGCTCGCTCCTGGTTGAAAAACCAGGCGGCCAGGAGGGCTTGAATGCGTGCATGTTCCCAATTGCTCCCACCCAACCACGGGTGAAAACTCCGCAGTCTAAACCAGCGTCAGATCTCTGGGTAGAAATCGAAGAAAGCGTCGATGCTCATCCGCAGTTGGCCCTCAATTTCTTCACGGGAGCCTTCAAGCACATGCATTGTCACGTGGGCTTCATGCCCGTTTGCCAGTTTGAGAGTCGCGTCCTGGATTGCATCCGGAATCTGGGCGATTTCGCCTTCAGGCAACAGGCGCAGGCCGTAGATGAGAGTCAGATTTGCCATAAATGTCATCTTATCTTCAACGGGTAAATTGCCGCGCGGTCCCAGTCAGTTGACCCGGTGTCGGCTCCCGTACAATCAGGAAGTCTGTAGAAAACGATTGGGAAAGAAACTACTATGTCTGAAATTCGAGATACGGTCATTCTGGGTTCGGGATGCGCTGGCCTGACGGCGGCGATTTACACGGCCCGCGCCAACCTCAAGCCGCTGGTTCTGGAGGGTCATGAGCCCGGTGGGCAGCTTTCAATTACCACTCTTGTCGAGAATTTTCCCGGCTGGCCCGATGGCATTCAGGGGCCGGAACTGATTGAAAACATGAAGAAACAGGCAGTTCGCTTTGGTGCTGAGTTCAAGATGAACCACCTCGTTTCGGTCGATTTGAGCGTACATCCATTTCGCCTCAAGACCGGCCAGGGCGAGATCTCAACCCGGACGCTGATTATTGCCTCCGGCGCCAGTGCGCGTTGGCTGGGTTTGCCCAGCGAACAGGCGCTCATCGGCCACGGCGTTTCAAGCTGCGCCACCTGCGATGGATTCTTTTTCAATGGCCACGATATTGCCGTGGTGGGCGGCGGCGATACGGCCATGGAAGAAGCGTTGTTCCTTACCCGCTTCGCAACCAAGGTGTACCTGCTCCACCGCCGTGAGAGCTTCCGCGCGTCCAAGGTGATGATGGAGCGCGTCATTGCGCATCCCAAGATCGAGATCATGACCAACACGGTCGTCGAAGAAGTGCTCGGCGTCGAGGAAAAATCTGTCCGCGGCCTGAACATTCGAAATGTGAAGACAGGCGACAAGTCAGTACTGCCGGTAACCGGATTCTTCCTCGGCATCGGTCACGAGCCGAATGCGAAGATGTTTCACGGCCAGATTGACCTCGACGAAGATGGATATATCCGAACAAACGACAACGTCCTCACCAGGGTTCCCGGCGTGTTTGCCTGCGGAGATGTGCAGGACCGACGCTATCGCCAGGCGATTACCGCAGCGGGTACCGGGTGCATGGCTGCGCTTGAAGCCGAGAAATACCTTGAAGAGCACGGGCACTGAGACAAATTCAAGGTCTTGCTTTGGGCCGGCCTCGCGTCGCTACCAGGGCTTGAAAACGAAGAAGGCAGCAGCGACGAGGCAGACGGCCGCTGCTGCGTGATTCCATCTGAGTTCGGTGCCAAAGTAGAACACGGTAAAGACCGCAAAGACGGCCAGTGTGATGATTTCCTGCATCACCTTGAGCTGTACGGGACTGAATCGATCCGCTCCCATGCGGTTAGCTGGAACCTGCAGGCAATATTCAAAGAAAGCGATGCCCCAGCTAATGAGGATTACTTTCCAGAGAGTATCCTGGCGGTATTTCAGGTGACCATACCAGGCAATGGTCATGAAAATGTTCGAGAGGATAAGCAGGATGACAGTCCACATGGGTATTTTAGATGTGGATTGACCATCTGAGGTTGCAGTCATGAATGAGAGTACAGAGTTGCCGGAGGAGACAGTTGCACAGGTCCGGGCTCGACTGGCAGGTAACCTGCTTCGCCTTGAGGACCAGATCGCTTCGGCCTGCCATCATGCGAATCGTCCGCGAGCCGAGGTCGAGCTGGTAGCCGTTTCAAAGACAAACCCGGCGCCCGTGCTGGTCGAAGCGGTCGCACTTGGACTGCGTATTTTTGGCGAGAATCGAGTGCAGGAATTTGCCGCGAAGTCAGCCGAGCTTTCAGTGAGCAGATTGCCGGGGGAGTCAGGAACGGTGCGCAGCCAGATGCAGGTGCATCTCATCGGGCATCTGCAATCCAACAAGGCAGCTAAGGCCGTCGAAGTTTTTGACGCGGTCGACTCGCTTGACTCTCTCAGGCTTGCCGAGCGCCTCAATTCGGCGGTGGCTGAGTCTCCTCTATGGAAAGCGAAGCGTTTGCCCGTCCTGATCGAAATCAAGCTGAGCTCCGAGGACACCAAAGCCGGTCTTGCGCCCGATTCTGCGGATCTTGCCGCATTGCTTGAGCGGCTGCCGACGCTCGATCACCTGGAGGCGCAGGGGCTCATGACGATAGCTCCCCTCGATGTGCCCGAGGCAGAGACTCGCGCCTGCTTCCATGCGCTGCGTTTGCTGCGTGACAAGCTGGCCCAGTCCCATCCGCGCTTGTCTCTGCCGGTCCTGTCGATGGGGATGAGCGGCGATTTCGCTCTGGCCATCGCAGAGGGTGCCACCCGCATTCGCGTCGGGACGGCACTCTTCGGCACGCGGCCTGGGTACGGCAAATGATTCCCGCAGACGGACTGGTTCGTGAGCGGGTCGATGGTTGTTCCCTGGCAGTTCGGGTCCAGCCAGGCGCCAGGCGGACGGCGATCACTGGTATCCACGAAGACGAGCAGCAGCCTCAGTTGAAAGTTGCTCTCAAAGCGCCGCCAATTGAGGGCCGCGCAAACGAAGCGCTTATCGTCTTTCTGGCGGAGTTTTTTGCACTTTCCCGGTCAAAAGTGACCATCGCACATGGCGAAACCGGGCGGTCAAAGCTCATATTGCTGGCCGGAGTCAAAAAGGCGGACGCCCTGGCTCGATTGTCTCTCTAAACGCAGAAACGCCCCCGCTTCCGCGAGGGCGTTTCTGCGTTGAGGTGGGTTACAGGCCGGCGATGCAGCCCTTTTGACCAGAGCTGTTGGCGTAGCCGGTTCCAGCCGTGTAGGCCGCATTTGACCATTCACCCTGAATCTTCCACTGGCTGCCGTTACTGAATGTGACCAGTGGCACGTTGAAGGTCCAGGCGCACTTATCGCCATTTTCCGCGCCGGAGGCGTCGTACCAGGCACCGGGATTCGCGGGGTCAGAGCGCGCTTCTGAGAGTTCATGGCCGCTGACATTTGCGATGGCTGCCAGTCCCTGCGAATGCAACCCAGAGGTGTCAGCAGGGTCACAGCCAGCGTCGCCGTCCAATTTCCAGAAGAAGGCAAACTGAACCGCCTTGCCTCCGCACGAACCGGCGCTGTGCCACGCGCAGTAGCCGGCATTGCCGCGCGGCAGGTCTGTGTAAACCGCGTAGTAGCCATTGCCGCTGCTGTCAGGGCTGGTAATCACCTTGCAGACTTCCGCCAGGATGGTCGCGGTGTTGCCGCCGCCAGACGCAGCCGTGGTGTCGATGATGTGGCCCTGGTGAGTCAGAGTCTTCGTGACCTGGCCATTGGTGCCGGTATATTCGTCGCTGGTGCCGGCGTAGTTCGAATTGTTAAACCCGGTATACCAGGTGTCCATACCTGTGATCTTGTCTCCGCTGTAGGTTCCCCAACTCGTGCCCCAGAAAATGGTTGTTGAAACCGTATACGGCATGATCTTTCCGCCATGATAGGTCATGTTTGCGCTGCGAAGGCGATTTGGTGTGGGTCGGTTGGAGCTCGCATTCGGCTCAAAGCCCCGCGCCCAGCTGATGCCAAGCATCGGCGGCCCGTGTTGAACTGACAGGTACTCTGTACCATCATGGCCAACCATCGGTTTTGGAGCATTCGATTGATTCTGTGAGTCAACCTGCGCAAAGGCGAATACAGGCAAACAGGCAAATGCCAAAAGGAAAGTCTTTCTCATCGTTCAGTAGTCCTTCCGAAGGGTTGTGGGGGGAGAAGACAATGCCGAAGCATGCGGCGGCTGAAAGAGTGTTGATTGAGATTCGAATATGCTGGCGACTCTGTCAACAGGTTTTTAACCTCTTCGTCATCTTGAGGAAATTTGGGACGGTATTTAAGTCCATCCCAGGCAGCCGGATTCAAAGGTGATTGCGGGCAGTCGCATCCGGTACACTCGCATTACTTCGAATTTGCCGGGGAGTTGCCTTTGTCTTCGCTCTATGTGATTTTGCTGGTGGTCATCGCTGTCGTGCTGATGGGCGTTTCACTGTTTCGCGCATCGCTGGTAAAGACCAAGGCGGATTACCTCGTCGCAGGGCGCTCGCTGCCCGCCATCGTACTGGTATTCACACTGCTCAGCTCTTGGATCGGCGCAGGTAGTCTCTTTGCTGGCGCCGAGAATGCCTACAGGAATGGCTTTGCGGCTCTCTGGCAGCCTGCGGGCGGCTGGCTCGGTCTGCTGCTTATCTACTTCATCGCCCCCCGTGCGCGGAAGTTTGCCCAGTTCACTATTCCTGACCTCCTCGAGGCCCGGTACAACCAGACTGCACGCGCGCTGGGAGTGATCGCCATCCTGTTCGCATACACCGGCATTTGCAGCTACCAGTTTCGCGGCGGCGGGGATGTGCTGCATTTGATTTTCCCCGACGAGGTGACGCCAGAGTTGGGAACTTACCTGATTGCCTTCTTTGTCATCGCGATGACTGCCCTGGCAGGTATGAGTTCGGTCGCCTATACCGACTTGATTATTGGCAGCCTTGTTTCAATTACCTGCCTGATCGCTGCTCCGTATCTGGTAATCCACGCCGGTGGCTGGGCTGGAGTGCGGGCAGCGCTGCCTGCGAATCATTTTCAGGTACTCGGCAATCTGACTTTGGTGCGGGCACTTGAATTCCTGGTCCCCACAATGCTGCTCATGCTCGGCAACCAAGCCATGTACCAGAAGTTCTTTTCAGCCAAGTCCGAAGGCGACGCGCGCAAGGCCGTCGTTGGCTGGATCATCGGCACCGTAATTCTCGAAGCCGCAATTATTACGATTTCTGTCGTAGGTTCTGCCATGTTCCCCACCGGAGAGGTGGCAGCCCACCCGCGCGAAATCATCCCCTACACGGCGCGCCACGGCCTTCCAGCGCTGCTCGGCGCGCTTCTGCTGGCGGCTGTTTTCGCCAAGGTTATTTCAACTGCTTCAAATTTCCTTTTTTCCCCGGCAACTAACCTGGTCAACGACATTTTTGTCCGCTATGTTTCGCCCCAGGCAAGCAATAAGAGCGTACTGATTGTGTCGCGGCTGTGCGTAGTTCTGCTCGGTTGCTGGGCGCTCTACCAGGCGGTCTTCGCTGAAAGCATTCTGCAGAAAATGCTGTACGCCTATACGGTATACTCGGCAGCCCTCACTCCCGTGATTCTGGCTGCCTTCTATTCCCGGAGGGTCACCCCCTGGGGTGCTGTTGCCGCAATTGCGACCGGTACCGTCGTGACCCTGGCCTGGGACATTCCCGGAGTGAAAGGGAATTTCCCCGCCATCATCGCGGGCCGCGACGCCATCTTCCCGGCACTTTTTGCGGCGGTAGCGGCCATGATTCTCGTGAGTATGGTTACCCCCAGACCAAGCGCCAGCCAGTTGGCAGAGTTCAGCTAAAGCATTTTCAGGAATGGTATAAAAGGAGGCCGCACCGCGGATTGGATTTTTCATCAAGAAAAATCCATCCTCGCGAAAGCTAGACACTCCACCGTATTCCTGAAAATGCTCTAAGCCGACGGGAAATAGGAATCTGATATGGCAATCGCGCAACTCCAACTCGAGATTCGTATTGAACACGCCCAGTCTCTCAAAGATCGGCGTCAGGTCGTCCGTTCTTTGAAGGACCAACTGAGGCAAGGATTCAACATCTCCGTGGCCGAGTTGGACGAAGCAGTCACCTGGCAAAGCGCGACCATTGGCATCGTAGCCATCTCAGCTTCCCGTGACTATCTGCGCGGACAGTTGGAAGAAGTCGAGCGGGCCGCTTCCCGCATGATCCGAGAGCTGGGAGCCGAGCTGGCTGATTCCTGGTGGGAATTTGTCGAAACCTGAGGAAAATTTTCTATCTCGTCATGGACCCGCTCAATGGTGTTAATTTACCTTTTGGCTTTGCACCTGCAGGATTATTGAGCCGAAGTTCCTGACCAGGGTCTAGGGAGACGGGTTGCATATGATGGAATTCCATATTTCGCGCGATGTGCGTGATCGGTACCAGTTCGCGGAGTCGCTTTTTTCATACTCAGGCAATGTGGTTCTTGCCAATATCTCTGGATGCCGGGAGTTCGCTCACCGGATGAACCAGGTACGCGACGTCCAAAAGCATCCTGAGCTTGCTGTACATGCAGGGTCGCTGTATGCGATGGGCCTCATTGATGAAGCCAGCCACATTCTCATCCAATCCTATCGCGAGACGCTTGACCCTCAGGTGATGATCGAGGCTCTGCGCTGGTTTAAAGGGCAGGTGGGCGCCGAGGCGCTCGATACGTTTTTGCTCGCCTTTGTCGAGCAGTTCCCCGGTTCAAGCGTCATCCGCGGAGAAGAGTCCGCTGCGGAGTGGCTGGCGAAAACCACGCAACTCAACGCAGACGACGCTGGTACCCCCAATCGCGCGATCGCTCTCGAAGAGCTGCTTCTTCTCTGGACCGCCAACGTCAACGAAGCATTCCAGCCCTTTGAAGAGCTGTTTTCCGACAAGACCCTGGCCGAGAAGACCGTTTACCTGAAAGTAACAGAAAGACTCCCCGCCTTCTTCGCGACCCGGCCTCTGATCAAGCTTGACAACCTGAAACCAGTGACCCTGCTGGAGCTTCTGCGCCTCCCGGCCCTGAACTCTCCCCGTTCCTTAAGTGACCAGTTGGCGCAGATTCGCCTCTTCTGGAAGCCAATGCTCGGCGACGCCGTCGACAAGCTGCTGGAGATTGCCACCGAAATCCTCCATGAGGAAGAGCTTGCGATCTGGATGCAATTCAATCCGCCGAATCACGAGGCGGCGGCGCGCAAGCGGAGGGAAGCCGGCATTCGCGAATGGGCTGACATGGTCAGCACTGCAGATGTGCCAACTTTCGGCGACCCTGCGCTCGAATACGAAAAATTCAGCGAAGACACCGCCTGGATGCCGAATACCGTCCTTATCGCCAAGAGCACCTACGTGTGGCTCGCGCAGTTGAGCCGTCGCTACGGCCGTGGAATTCACCGCCTGGACGAGATTCCCGATGAAGTTTTGGGCGAGCTCGCCCAACGCGGCATGAATTCTCTCTGGCTCATCGGCATCTGGGAGCGCAGCCGCGCCTCAAAAACCATCAAGCAACTCTGTGGCAACACCGATGCGGTGGCCTCGGCCTACTCTCTCTTTGACTACCGCATTGCCGACGACCTTGGCGGCGACGCGGCCTATACCCATCTCCGCAACCGCGCCTATGCGCACGGCATCCGCCTCGCCAGTGACATGGTGCCCAACCACATGGGCATCGATTCACCCTGGGTGGTC
>JANYDG010000041.1 GCA_025359885.1 Acidobacteriota bacterium | reverse complement strand
GACGCAAACCGCAAGCCGGTGCCACCCGGAGTGACCGGCGAACTCTACGCAGCAGGGGACGGTCTTGCGCAAGGGTACCTCAACACGCCCGACCTGACCGCAGAGAAGTTCCTTGACCTCAGGCTCGAAACCGGCCGCACCGAGCGCGTCTATCGCACCGGAGACCTGGCCCGTTACCGATCAGTGCACGCAGACGGCACCATCGAGTTCCTGGGTCGCAGCGATACCCAGGTAAAGATTCGCGGCTATCGTATCGAACTCTCCGAAATCGAAAATGTGCTGGAGCGGTCCCCGCTCGTCCGCTCGGCTATCGTTGCCGTCCGAACGGATTGGGTATCTGCATCGGATGCGCCGGGAGACAAACGGCTGGCGGCCTATGTCATTCCTGCCGTGCCCGGCGAACCCTCCACTCTGGCAGCCCAACTCGTGCCCCAGTTACGTAAGCATCTCCAGGATCAGTTGCCAGACTACATGCAGCCTGCGGCCATCATGCTTCTCGAAAGCCTGCCCCGCACCATCAACGGCAAGGTTGACCGCCGCGCACTCCCCGCCCCGGTTCCTGAACAGTTGCTCCGGGCCCGTTCGATCGTCTACCCTCGCACCCACCAGCAGGAGATCCTGGCGAACATCTGGTCCAAGGTCCTCGGTCTCAAGGAGGTCAGCATCGACGACACAATTTTTGAGCTGGGCGGTGATTCGCTGTTAATCTTTAGGGTAATTACGCTTGCAAATCAGGCGGGCCTGAAGTTAACTGCTCGTCATGTGTTTCAATTCAAGACCGTTGCGGCTATTTGTGAACAACTTGATTCAGATTCAAACAATCAAGTGGCACAAAACAGTACTGGCGCAATTCAAGCGATTCCGCGCTCACTGCACCGTCGACCTCAAACAACATTGAAGTAACCTTTAGCGAAACGCATTTTTGCCATGGAGTGAAATGAGACCAACCTCTGCATGTGATGTCGAGCATGTGCCGGTAAAAGCGATCAGCCAGAACGGGCTCGAAGATGCGGCAAACGCCCTGTCTTCGCAAGACCCGACGGGCCAGGATGAAGGCGTATACGTCTTTCCTGCCAGTCTGGAGCAGATCCGCTACTGGACCCTCGACCAGTTGGACGGCGCGTCAACCGCATCCAACATGGCCATCGCCGCGCGCCTTGAGGGTGTGGTTTTAGATGTTGTGGTTGAGCGGGCCATTCAGGCACTTGTTGAACGACACGAGGCTCTCAGGACAACTTTCCGCCTCGTCGAAGGCAAACTTTGCCAAATCATCCGAGAGGAACCGCAGTTCAGCTTTTCCATCACCGACCTGCGCCGACTGCCTGACCCCGAGCGGCCAGCAGCCGCCGAAGCAGCCGTCGAAGACCATAGCCATGCCCGCGCGGACCTTGCCTCCGGTCCCATCCTTTTTGTCCGGCTCATTCATCTCACAGATCAGCAGCACATCCTCGCCTTCACCATGCATCACATCGCCTGCGACGGCTGGTCAAACGGCATCCTGATCCGCGACTTCACTGATCTTTACGGCGCCTTCTCCAAGGACACCGAACCAACCCTGCCCACACTCCCATTCCAGTTCGCCGATTTCACGGTCTGGCAGCAGAAATGGTTGGAGAGTTCTGCCGCCGAGGCTGCCCTCAACTACTGGCGCGCGCACATTCTGCGCGAGCTGCCCGCAGTTGATCTACCCACAGATTTTCCGCGCCAGGCAAAGAAAAGCTATCCAGGAAACATCGAGTCCACCCTCCTTCCTGATGGCCTTACGGCGCGTCTCAAGGCCTATTGCCGCGCTCAGAGCGCCACCATGCATCAGGTCTTGCTGGCCGCTTTTGAAGCCTTGGTCGCCCGCTACACCAACCAGAACGAGTTTCTGCTCGGCTCCACGATTGCCAACCGCACCCAGCCTGACATGGAAAATGTCGTCGGCCGCTTTGCCAATCCCCAGGTCATCCTGGCCGACGTCAGCGGCGACCCCTCCTACAGCAAATTACTGCGCCGCGTCATCGACCTGAGCACCGAGGCCTACGCTCATCAGGACCTGCCCTTCTCTCGCCTCATGGAAGAGTTTCAACTCGACCAGGCAGGAGCATCTTCGCAGTTTCTTCAGGTCTACTTTGTCTATCAAAAAGCCTTCATGCAGCCGCAGCAGGCTCAGGGCCTCACGGTCACGCCGAGGCCGTCGGTATCCGGTGGCGTGAACTTCGACCTTCTGGTCAGCATCGTCGAGAGAGCCGAGGGCCCGCGCCTGCAGATGGAGTACAACACCGTACTCTTCAGCCAGGAGCGTATTCTCCGCCTCATTGAGATGTTTATCCGCACACTCGAGGCTGTCATGGAGGACGACTCGATTGCAGTCTCGGCCCTGCCCCTGTCATCTCACAAAGACAAGCTTCCAGCCAACACGGGTACCAGCCCTTCACTGCTGCATCTGGAGCATGCAGAGGCTGGGCAGTCGCTTCCCGAATGGCTCGATGCCCAGGCCGACAAATTCGAAAATGTCCCCGCAATTTTTGAGCAGCAGCAGTCTCTCACCTGGAAGACACTTCGACAGCGTAGCCGTTCCGTCGCATCTTCTTTGACGGCTCTCGGCGTGACGGCTGGTCAGACGGTAGTTCTGCGCCTGGAATCCAGTTCCAATACCGTTGCCGCTGCATGGGCCATCCTGGGTCTGGGTGCAGTTGTGCTTCCCTTGCCCATGTCAGCCACTCCCGAAGAGTGGTCGCAAGTAACAGCGGCGAAAAAACCTGCGCTCGCTCTCGCCTCCGCAGCCTTTGCCCGGCGAGTACCCGGAATCCATCCATACGAGTCACTTCTTGCCAACGATGCCGCCGAACTGCCTCCCTCCCCGGTTGCCTATCCCGCAGCATTAACCCCAGCATGGATTGGCGTCCGTACTACCCAGAACAACGGCTTCAGCTTCGTTGCCTCTACCCATCGCGAAACGCTCAACCAGTTGCTCGCCGCCGCCTCAGCCCTTGACTTGCGCGCAGGCGATCAGGTTCTCATCTCGTCGGCGGAGTCGGCCATCGATGCCTGGACCGACATACTCCTACCCCTGGTAGCAGGCGCGTCACTTTTGTTCGCCGAAGGCGAGATTCAGTCGACAGGCACATTCCAGGCGGCTCATGAAGCCTTGCCAACGGCGGCAATCTCAAAGTTTCAACCCCCCTTCGTCTTCACCTCGCCTGCAGCCCTTCTCGAGGCAGTGCAGGGCCGCTGGGCTGGTGACCGCCGCCTCAACGTAGTTCTTCGCGGAGGCATCTTGAACGCCGGCCAGCTTGAAAGGCTCGCCGCGACCCCGCTCCGCCTATGGGCCATGCTCTCCTCTGCACCCACGGCCGGCCCGATGGCCATCGCCAGGGTTTCCGGTACCACCGAGCCCTCATTTACCCCCCTGACTGGGCAATCACTTGCCGTCCTCGCGGAGAATGATTCGCCTGTCCCGCCCGGTGTCTCCGGAGAACTTGCCCTTGCCGTCGACGGTACGCCTCGTCGCAGTGGCTATCTGGCGCGCGCCACCTATGCCAAAGGCCCTGAGGAAACTCAGGATGGCCGCTTTCATCTAATCGACTTGTTCAACCGACAAGTTCGCCTCCACGGTTTCCGGCTGCGTCTTGGCGAAGCAGAGGAAATCCTTTGGCAGAGTGCTTCCGTCGCCGATGCAGCAGCCGCGATTCTACCCGTCGATGGCGTCAGCGCGCTGGTTGTGTATTTCCGCCCATACGATTCCACCGCAGAGACTGACCGTGTCATTCGAGAGCACTTCAAATCTGTTGCGCCGGGTCACCTTGCATCCGCAGAGTTAATTGCAGTCAGCGCCATCCCACACCATTCCGATGGCTCTATCAACTTTTCAGCGCTGCCCCTGCCCGGTGCGACCAAGTTATCCAACGATGCAGACACCGAGTACCTCGCGCCACGTGATGAACTCGAAGCAAGCCTGGTCGCCATCTGGGAAGACGTCCTGGGCAAACGCCCCATTGGCGTCCGCACTCCCTTCTTCAAGCTCGGCGGATACTCGTTGATGATCGTGCGCCTCTTCGCCCGCATCAATAAGACCCTCGGCACATCGCTACCCATCACGACGATCTTCAATGCGCCCACCGTCGAACAACTGGCAGGGATTGTTCGGGGCCGCGCCTACTACTCTTCCCTGGTCCCTGTTCACACCGGGGGCACCAGGCCGCCCTTCTTCATGATCCACTCGTACCTTCTCTACCAGGGCATCCCCAAGGTTCTCGGTCCTGATGTCCCTTTTTACGGCTTGCGCGAACTCGATACCGATGCAGAAGACATGAGCGTCGTTCACCGAGCCGCTGCCTACCTCGATGCCATGCGTTCCATCCAGCCACATGGCCCCTACTTTATCGGAGGCTGGTGCGCTGCCGGACCGCTTGCCGTTGAGACCGCGCGCCAGATTGTTGCCAGCGGCGAACAAGTCGGCTTCCTCATCCTCTTTGACTCGTGGCGCCCAGGCTACTCTACCGAGCTGGCTAAAGAGCAGGCCGGTACTTCGGAAATGAGTTTTACCGCTCGACTCGGTCGTAAATACCGATTTCACCGCAACCGGTGGCGTACCCTGTCTGCCGAACAAAAAATACGCTACGTAGCGGCGGCGATCGGGGCCAAGATTGGATCCGTTCGTAACCGCGTTTACCTGAAAAACTGGGCTATTGCTGAGTGGTTCTGTCATCGCTTCGGTCTCCCGTTACCCCACTTCATGCACAACGTGAGCCTGACAACACTCAACTCCCTCAAGGAATACCGCGGTGTCGAACCATACTTTGGTTCGCTCACCCTCATCCGTGCCGAAGAGGCTCCCTACATCCCCGGCGCGAAGGAACACTGCGGCTGGGATGCCATCGTCAAGGGAGGCGTCAAGGTTCTCTGGGCACCAGGAGACCACGAGTCCATGTTCCTTGAACCCCACCTGCAAACTGTTGGCCGTCTCTTGCATCAGGGGCTCGAAGAAGCCTACGCTGGAACGGCTCAGAACGATCAGAATCTCGTGAATGCGGCTCAGGAACTGATTCCGAAATCGGTCTAAAACCGCCATGTCGGCAAAGTTTGGCCACACTTCAATCGCGAACGCAATCCCCCGGATACGCACTTTCGATGCAGAGATTGCAACTCTTGGGGAGTTGCCTTCAGTTTACGGTCACTGCACCATGGAGTCATGAGGATGTCCTCACAGAACAATGGCCAGACTATCGGCCATCAGCTTGGCGCCAAGACCAGTCGTGCAAACAACTTCGACTCACTGCGCCTGATTTTCGCCATCCTCGTCATCCTCTCCCACAGCTTCCCTCTCACCCAGACTTACAACACCAATGAACCACTCTCCGTCCTCACCCACGGCCAGATCACCTTTGGCAACATCAGTGTCTGGGCCTTCTTCATCATCAGCGGATTCCTCATCACACAAAGCTGGCAGCGGTCCCCCAAAATCCTCAAGTTCCTCAAGCGCAGAATTGCACGGATCTACCCCGGTTACGCAGTCGCAGCACTGCTCACCGCGCTCATCGTCGTGCCCATCGCCGCCGATCCCGCCTCGTACCTGCCGGTCTCGCTGCAAAGCTTTCTCTTCAGCACACTGCGCCTCCAGATTTTTGATACCACCCCAGTCTTCGTCCACAGCCCCTTGCCTTTTACCCTGAACGGCTCACTCTGGTCCGTGCCCTACGAATTCTGGTGCTACCTCGGCGTACTCGCGCTCGGGCTCACCGGTCTGCTTCGCAGGCGATGGCTGATCGTGGCACTCTTTTTCGTCGTCCTCGCCCTCCATCTCTACATGGACATCAAAGGCTGGGCCCCCAGCGGAGCCATGCTTGGCCAGATTTTCGGTTATCCGCCCTTCTGGGCGACTGTGCTGCCCTTTTACCTCGCGGGAACCATCTTCCATCTCTACGGCGGCAACAAGCTCCTTCGCAAACCGTTCATCATCGTGGCCGCAGTCGTACTGGTCATTTCGAACTTCATTCCCGAGGGCCTGGTAGTCACCATGCCTACCTGTGGAGCCTATTTGCTGATGGCGCTGGCCTA